>NZ_CAJRAF010000001.1:345000-669359 GCF_907164905.1 Dyadobacter sp. CECT 9275
CTATGTGGGGAATAGATAAGCGCTGAAAGCATCTAAGTGCGAAACTAGCCCGAAGATGAATCTTCCACATAAGGGTCGTTGTAGACTACGACGTTGATAGGCTGCAGGTATACGTGTAGAAACACATTGAGCTGAGCAGTACTAATTACCCAACAGCTTGCATTATTAATATCATTCTTTATCTCTTCTACTTCCAATATGACATGAAAAGAAGGAGAATGGACAAAGGACGATGGATGAAAGGGATATTCCTTCCTCCACGCTCCCTTCCTCCCTTTTCTTCCCTAACTCAAAGATCTTGTTGGTGGCTATTGGCCGGGTGTTCACCTCTTCCCATCCCGAACAGAGAAGTTAAGCCCCGAACCGCCGATGATACTTGGATCAAACCTGGTAAAGTAGGTAGCCGCCACAATTATTAAAAATTAAAAGCCACTCAGTAATGGGTGGCTTTTTTGCGTTTAGACACGTATTAGCCTGGTTCGGAGTCGCAACGGATCAAAGCCAAAACCTGGGATCAAATCAAAAACGGATCAGTCCGAAAAGTTGGGGGGCGATAAAAAAAGTAGTTTTTTTGTAATGAACCAATTTTAGAGTCCATTGCAAGAATCCTATCAAGCCCTAGTTCGCATCCTATTACCAGAAGGCATTCTCGAATATTTCGAACTTTCCAAAATTGTTGAAGGGTTAACCGGTCTTCACATCTACCTGGATGGATATTCCGGAGCATACTTTACCACCATTCCGCTCGAAACCTTACCACCTATTCCGGAGCAAAGTTTACCACCGTTCCGACGGAAAGTTTACCAGTATTCCGCTTGAAACCTTACCACTTGTTCCGGGGCAGACGTTACCACCCGGGAGTTAGTTTGAGGTTATAAGAGCCTGACATTCCGTCACAAAGTTTACCACTAAGGGCTACAACCATTGGTTGGGGTTAGATTGGGTTTTTGACCCAATCACGACCTGAAGACCAATGGCTAACCAGTCACTTAGTATGCAAAAGTTACGGCAGGTACTGCTGCTATTAAATCAAAATTATTCCGAGCGCAATATCGTCCGCCAAACGGGGATATCCCGCCCTACCGTCCGTTACTATCGTGAGTTACTGGGCTGCACCGGACAGGATTACCAGAGCCTGTTAAAACTTAAGGATGTGGAGCTGGAGGCGTTAGTACGAATTCGGCGCGCAGATCAATCGGCCCCGGGGCCGATTGATCTGCGCGCCGAACAGTTTGCTGGCCAGGTGGATTATTTTATGGCTGAGCTAAAGCGAAAAGGGGTTACCCGGCAGCTTCTGTGGCAGGAATATCTAAAGCGGTATGCGGACGGCTTTAGATATTCGAGGTTCTGTGAGCTGTTGGAACAGGAAATCTCTGCTCGTAAGCCGGTGATGCATTTTACGCATAGGCCTGCGGAATTGTTGGAGGTAGATTTTGCAGGTAGCAAACTCAGCTATGTGGATCTTGATACGGGCGAAATGATCGAATGCCCCGTATTGGTCGGCGTTCTGCCTTTCAGCGGTTATTCCTATGCTGTTGCCCTTCCAAATGCGAGCCTTCCTCATGTAGTCGATGCGCTTAACAAGATGCTCGATTACTTTGGTGGAGTGCCGCTGAATGTGCTCTCTGACAATATGAAGCAGTGGGTAGTCCGTAGCAGCCGCTATGAACCTGTGTTTCCGCAGGTTCTGGAGCAATGGGCTACGCACAACCATATTGGCCTGTTGGCAACTCGTGTAGCTTCTCCCACCGATAAGGCCTCTGTTGAAAATCAGGTGCGTATCCTTTACCGGAGAGTGTATGCCCTAATCAGGGATGAGGTGTTCCATAGCCTGGCCCAGCTCAACAGTGCTATCACCCAAAAGCTTCAGGATCACCATCGGGTCAACTTCCAGAGAAAGACCTATAGCCGCCTAGAGCTTTTTTTGTCACAAGAAAAATCCCTTTTACAGGCGTTGCCGGGCACCTCTTACCAGCTACGCCACCTTACCAAAGGTAAGGTACAGCGCAACTACCACGTGGTACTCGGAGAAGATTGGCACTATTACAGCGTCCCGCACACCTACCTGGGCAAAGAGGTCAACCTGGTCTATGACAGTGACTATGTCGAGATTTACTACAAGCTAGAACGGATCGCCCTACATATACGAAGCTACAAAAAGCATGGGTTGACTACTTTACTGGAACATATGCCGGAACATCACCGTAAGATCACCGAACAGCGCGGCTGGGATCCGGACTACTACCTGGCCAAAGCTAGCCGGATCGGACCGAACACACGCCTGTTCTTCTAAAAAATCATGGAAAGCAAAATCACCATCCATCAGGCCTACGGCCCGTGCCAGGGAATATTACGATTAGTGAAACAATACGGAGAAATCCGGTAGGAGGCTGCCTGTGGCAGGGCATTAAAAGGGATGAAATACAATTACGGCGTGGTCAAAAGAATCTTGGAGAATGGCTTGGACCAGATCGAAGAAGCGACTACAAAAACTTCACCTATCCCGAAAAATCCTCACGTAAGAGGCCCAGAAGCCTATAAATGAACGGATGATCAATTATTAAAATAATCTATCTAATGAACCAACAAGAAACATTACAGCAACTGCGCAGCATGAAACTGTCGGGCATGGCCAAACGTTACGAAACGATGTTAGCCCTGCCAACCCACCAGCAGGAAGACTTCCATGCGGCCCTGGCCCAACTGTGCCAGGCCGAAAAGCTCTACCGGAACCAGTACCGGACCGAGCGCCTGTTGGCGATGAGTAAATTACGTTATCACGCCTTGCTGGAAGAAGTTTTTACCAGCCCGGAAAGAGGGCTGGACAGGCCGCTATTGCTAGCCCTGAGCGAAATGAACTTCATTGAAAAGGCTGAAAACCTGATTCTGTCCGGGCTGACGGGAACCGGTAAATCCTATCTGGCCTGCGCCTTGGGGCGGCAGGCCTGTCTGCTCGGGCATAGGACCCTTTACATGCCCATGAACAAGTTCCTGGAGGCGCTGGCACAGACTCGTATTGATGGAACTTACCTGAAATGGGCTAAACAGCTCACCGCCAACAGGCTTATCATCCTGGATGACTTCGGGCTGAAGCCCTTGTCGCACGATGCCAAGCTGGCGCTGCTCGATCTACTGGAAGACCGCTACGGAAACGGATCGGTGATCGTCACCTCCCAGCTCCCTGTGGATGCCTGGTATGAATTTATTGACGAACCAACCCTGGCCGACGCAATCCTTGACAGATTGACAGCTTCGGCCACCAAAATAGAACTCAAGGGAAAGTCCTTGAGGAAAAGAAAACAATAGCGTAAAATTGTTCTTTAATCACTGTACCCTTAGTGAGCTAAACAACTGGTAAACTTTAGAGCGGAACGGTGGTAAACTTTTGTCGGAATAAACACCTGGAAGAGAAAAACCTTCATCCGATCGAGTTTAAAGATCAAAAATTAGAGTCAAAGGGGTTTCTCCCTGAGATTTATATTCAAGACTTTCCCATTCGTAATCAGAAGGTTACACTCTGTATCAAACGCCGCAGGTTAGCTGTTCACAATTAGGTAAATATTTCCATCTCGACGGCAAGCAGCTTCAACAGCAGTATAATCGGACCGCCGAAGCGGGATCACATTAGTAATTACAAGGAATGGGATCAGCGTGAGCATGCCGCTGAGCGGCTTTTGTATCCTGAAAATACTGGGCCTAATTTAAGCATTGACGAAACCTCTCTTTCCAATGGCGAACTTACACTATTGTAACCAATAAAACCGCTAAGGGTCAGAAAGGCTCATTAGTGGCTATGGTAAAAGGTACGCAAGCCAGCTCGGTCATCGAAATTTTGAGAAGAATCCCAAAACGTATGCGAGGAAAGGTACAGGAGGTGACGCTGGATATGGCGGCAAATATGGGCTTAATCGTGAATCGGTGTTTTCCAAAGGCCTCAAAGGTTATTGACCGGTTCCACGTTCAGAAATTAGCCTTTGATGCAGTTCAAGAAATCAGGATTCAACATCGTTGGCAGGCACTGGATCAAGAAAATCAGGCTATTGAAGTTGCCAGGCAATCCAATTTGGTTTATCAGCCCGAGATTCTTGCTAATGGTGATACGCTTAAACAGATGCTTGTGAGGAGTCGCTATCTATTATTTAAGCACCATGACAAGTGGACTGCTTCGCAGCTTCACCGTTCCAGGGAGACTGTAAAATGAACTCTGTCTAAAAGTTAAAACTTTTAGACAGAACATGGAAAAGACAGAATTCGAACAGATGCGCGACAAGGCGCTCGAACAGTTGATGAAAGGACAATCATTGACTGGAAAGGATGGAGTTTTCGCTCCCTTACTTCAACAATTTTTAGAAAGTGCTCTTGAGTCGGAAATGAATACCCATCTCAGTGATCAAGAGCGAGAATCTGGCAATAAGCGAAATGGCAAAGGTAGCAAACGGTTAAAAACCATGTCTGGTGAAATTATATTAACTACACCAGAAGATAGAAAGGCTACTTTTTCACCGCAAATTGTCAAGAAACGCGAGACCGTCTTGGCTGACAACCTTGCTCCTCAAATTATTGGCTTATACAGCAAAGGAATGAGTTTTCGAGATATATCCGACCACATCCAGCAGATGTATGATGTTGAAATATCTCATGCAACACTCTCCGAAATTACCGAGCGCGTAATCCCACAGGTTAAGGAATGGCAAAACAGGCCCCTGGAAAGCCTTTATACTATTATCTGGTTAGATGCCATGCATTACAAGGTCAGAGACGGTGGGCGTGTCGTAACACGGGCTGTTTACAACGTTCTTGGTATAAATCGTCACGGCTACAAAGACTTGATCGGGATGTACGTCTCTGAAAGTGAGGGTGCTAATTTTTGGTTATCCGTGCTTACCGACTTAAAATCCAGAGGCGTAAAGGATATTCTGATAGCCTGCACGGACAATCTTACCGGTTTTTCGGAAGCAATTTTGGCATCATTCCCTGACGCCGAGATTCAGAGTTGCATCATTCATCAGATTCGGAACTCACTGAAATATGTAGCTTCCAAGGATCAAAAAATTTTCATGCAAGACTTGAAAACGGTCTACCAAGCACCTACGAAGGATAAAGCCGAGTTAGAGCTTGATAAACTCAACGATAAATGGGGCGTGAAATATCCGGTTGTAATTAAATCCTGGCAGAATAACTGGCATAAACTGTCAACTTATTTCGCTTATGATGAGCAAATTAGAAGACTTATTTATACAACCAACGCCGTCGAAGGCTTTCACCGACAAGTTCGTAAAATAACAAAAACGAAGGGCGCTTTTCCCAACGACATGGCTTTACTTAAATTGATCTACCTGGCTGTCGAAAATATAAGTCGGAAGTGGACGTCGCCTTTGCAAAACTGGGCACTTACTGCACAACAATTACATATCAAATTTGGTGACAGAATGCGAATGGACCTTTAATTTTATCTCTCAATATATAAAAGCAAAAATAGCCGGTTATTGAATTTATCAAGGGTAAATGAACGGCCGCATCGGCGGTCCGATCCGTGCCTCCGCCGCCCTTGACAAACCCAATAACAAGCAAAAAAGCATTTGAAATCGAAAAGAAAAATTAAATTTGAATCAACTTAAATAGCCAGACAGAGTTCAGATTACACTCCCGTTCCAGGCTACTTTTTGAGCGTTATCCGCATATCGAGCAGGCTTACTGGAAAATTCGGTGAAACTGACCACCCCAATTCGGTTTAAACTGACCACCTGTTCCGGGCGAAATTGACCACCCCATTTCGGATCAAACTGACCACCTGATTCCGGAGTAAACTGACCACCTGAGAGATTAGAAAATGCTGTAGAATCAACCATATTTTTGGCACGAACCAATCGTGTAAAAGGTATGGCCAATTCGACAATCAGCATGAGCAAAATAAGACAGATTTTACGGATGTACAGCCAGGGCCGCAGCAAGCTCTGGATAGCGGAACAGACAGGTGTTTCCCGCAATACCGCTAAGAAGTACATGACCACTTTTGATGCGAGCGGACTTACCTTTGAACAGATCAACAGCCTGAATGATAAAGAGCTGGATGACTTTTTCGGAACGGTTAAACAGCAGCCACCGCAAGACAGATTGTTGAATCTGCAACGTTGTTTTCCGCAAATAGACAAAGAATTAAAACGGACAGGTGTTACCCGTCATATGCTTTGGGAAGCCTATAAAAAGGAATTTCCGGAAGGATTTGCTTATACCCAGTTTTGCTTTCATCTGACCAAATGGAAGGCCCGCGTTAACCCTGTGATGCATCAGGACCATAAGGCCGGCGATAAGCTGTACATCGATTTTGCAGGTGTTAAATTAAGTATTGTAGATAAAGAGACTGGTGAATTAACTGAGGTTGAAGTGTTTGTGGCTATCCTGGGAGCGAGTCAACTCACTTACGTGGAAGCAGTCAGTAGCCAGCAAAAAGAAGATCTGATCGCAGCTTGCGAGAATGCACTTCATTATATCGGTGGTGTGCCGGCAGCAATTGTTCCGGATAACCTTAAAGCTGCTGTTATAAAAAGCAATAAATACGAACCTACGCTGAACGAGGCCTTTGCCGATTTTGCTGATCATTATGGGACTACGATATTACCTGCACGCGCTTACCGGCCAAGAGATAAGGCGTTGGTGGAAGGTGCTGTCAAAATCGTTTACAGCCGTATTTATGCGCCTTTAAGAAAGCAGGTTTACAACTCACTGACAGAGTTAAACGCAGCTATATTGATTGCTCTCGAGGCTCATAATAACCAACTGCTTCGGGGCCGTAATTACAGTCGCAGACTCCAGTTTGAAGAAATTGAGCGCAGTGCTCTGGCCCCGCTTCCGATCCTGCATTATGAGTTCAAAAAACAGCTACATGCCACTGTAATGAAGAACGGACATGTCTGCCTGAGCGTTGACAAGCACTATTATAGTGTCCCATACCGGTTTATCGGCAAGAAAGTCAAGTTGTTGTATTCCAATTCTGTGGTTGAAGCATATTATCATTACGAACGTATCGCCCTTCATAAAAGGCTTAAAAGTCCCTATAATTATTCTACCGATAAAGAACATCTGGCCAGTACACACCGCTTCGTAACAGACTGGACACCAGATCGATTCTTGGAGTGGGCTTCCTCGATCCATGAAGATGTCAGGTTGTATATTCTTAAAATCCTGGATCGCAAACAGCATCCCGAACAGGCCTACCGCTCCTGTATTGGTATCCTCTCTTTTGCGAAGAAAGCTGGTGAACAACGCCTGATCAGCGCGTGCCAAAGGGCTTTAAGCTATGGTATCTACAACTATAAAACAATCCAGACTATACTGGAAAAAAATATGGATCAATATGAAGACAGCCTGTTTGCAGACGAATTACCCATGCCCAAACACGATAATATCAGAGGCGAAGACTATTATCAATAATCCTTTAAACAATTAATAAAAATGAACACAAACACTTTGGAAAAGTTACGCAAGCTAAAATTTTACGGCATGTTCCATGCCTTTAAAAGTAGCCTGGAAAGTGGAAAGACTAATGATTACACGGCGGATGAGCTTTTAGCTCATCTAGTTGACGCTGAATGGGATGACAGAAATAACCGTCGGGTCGAACGCCAGATCTTGTACGCACGGTTCCGCTATAAGGCCATGGTCGAAAATATCCACTATCATGCTGATAGAAGTATTGACCGTAATCAGATCATGCGCCTAGCAGAATGCTCCTTTATTGGCCGAAATGAAAACCTACTGATCACAGGCAGTACCGGAATCGGTAAAAGCTATGTAGCATCTGCGATTGGTCATCAGGCATGTATACTTGGCTACCGCGTAATGTATGCCAGTACTCCCAAATTGTTTGCCAAACTCAAAATGGCCAAGGCGGATGGATCCTATATCAAAGAAATTACAAAAATAGAACGGCAACAACTTCTTATCCTGGACGACTTTGGTATCCAGCCGTTCGATGCCCAGAGCCGGGCAGCACTGATGGAAATCATAGAAGACAGGCACGGAAAAACATCCCTGATAATTACTTCTCAGTTGCCTGTTAGCAAATGGCATGAAGTAATAGGAGAAAAAACCATTGCTGATGCCATTTTAGATCGTATAGTACATGATGCACACCGGGTTGAATTAAAGGGGGAATCAATGAGAAGAAAACGAAAAACGGAGCTCGAAACCAGCTACGAATAATTATAACTTTTATTTACTAATTTTGAATCGCTTCTACTAGCATTTTCTACTACCGGCCGCCAGTTAATTAGGTGGTCAATTTGCCACGGAATCAGGTGGTCAACTTCTCCGAAATACCCAGCTTACCTTAGGTACGATGCTTTCCGTACAATATATCATCGGGCAAATGAACTTACCGATCAACAGTTTTGTAACCTTTATCCGAAGTTATCAGGATGCCAAACTGAGTATTGAGCGTTTGGGTGAAATACACAACAAGGCAAATGAGGAAAATCCCGATGGGCAATTAATCAATGAACTGCCGGACAACAAGTCCATTCACATCTCGGCTTTGAATTTTCGCTATGGAAGCAGTAGCTCGCAGTTGGTTCTCGATAATATCAATTTCACAATTCCTGAGGGGAAGGTTACAGCTATTGTAGGAGCAAGCGGCAGCGGAAAAACAACGTTGCTGAAATTACTTTTGAAATACCATGAACCCACCGATGGAAAAATAGAAGTAGGCAGAAGCAACCTGAAAAATATGAGATACAACTTCTGGAGAAGGCAATGTGGCGTGGTGATGCAAGAGGGATATATCTTCGCTGACTCGGTCGCCAGGAATATAAGCGAATCAGATGAAAATGGTGCGATTAATCGCAAAAAGCTTGCCCATTCCGTACATGTGGCAAATATTGGCAATTTTGTACATCAGCTACCCAACGGATACAATACAAGGATTGGAGCCAGTGGAATGGGAATCAGTGGAGGACAAAGGCAACGCATCCTAATTGCCCGTGCCGTTTATAAGAACCCGGAATATATTTTTTTCGATGAAGCTACCAGTGCTCTGGATGCCAACAATGAAGCGGTTATTATGAAGAATCTTGAAGACTTTTTTCAGGGTAAAACCGTAGTTGTAGTGGCACACCGACTAAGTACTGTAAAAAATGCGGATCAGATTATCGTTCTCGATCGGGGGACAATTATTGAAAGTGGTACACATAATGAATTGGTCTCCAGTAAGGGATATTATTATTCATTAGTGAAGAATCAATTGGAACTTGGCAACTGATGGAGGGGATTAGGGAAGAAGACATCGACACATGGAGTGAGGCCGTTAGGGATTTTATTGAACAACCACCCCAGTGGCTTGTTCGATGGGGAACATTGTCTTTATTTGCGGTAATAGTTGCAGCTTCTGCTATTGGCTGGGTAATACATTATCCAACCATTGTCCGTACTGACTTTCGGCTTATTTCTGATAACCTCCCTAAACCTGTCCTACTTAAAGTGGACGGCAGGATTGAAGACTTATTTGTGAGAGAAAATCAAAGGGTACAAGTGGGCAATATCCTGGCTTATGTGGAAAGTACTGCACGACACGATGAAATACTTGACCTCGAAAGGGGATTGAACGAAATAGGTCTTATTCTGAAAGGGAAGGATCTGTCGCGTTTGAGTTCTATAAGACTGAATAGGTATGAACATTTGGGAGATGTACAGAGTGCTTATCAAAACTTTCAGCAAGCTTTCGTGCAGGTAAGAACATTATATGGAGAAAAGTTCTATTCAAAGAAAAGGCGTTTGCTCTTAAACGATATTATTCGTTCGGAAACGCTGGATCAGCACCTAACCGACCAGCAGAAGATTTATGTACGCGATGCCGAACTTGCTGAAAAAGAGTTTGGCGTAAACAGAAAGCTTCATAATAGTAAGGTGATAGCTGATCTTGACCTGTACAAAGAAGAAAGTAAGGCATTGGCTAAACAACTTCCTATCAAAAATATTGAAGTCTCTCGTGTCAATAATAATACCCAAAAGAATGCAAAACAGAGTGAATTGCTCGAACTGGATCGAACTGTTTATGAACAAACGGAAGGTTTTGGGCAAGCTTTGAATACACTTCGAAGTACAATTGAATCCTGGAAAAGCAAATATCTTCTGACAGCACCTGCTTCAGGAAATATCTTCTTTTCAACAACTATGCAAGAAAAGCAGTCACTCCGGGTTGGTGCTGAAGTGATGTATGTCGGCGCGCCAACAAATAATTATCTTGGCGAGATCCGCATAATACAGGCCAATTCGGGCCTTGTGAATGTAGGGCAACGAGTGCTTGTAAAGTTTCAGGGATATCCATTTGAAGAATATGGAGCCGTTGAAGGTACAGTATCTTCCATTGCAAAGGTACCATCTGCGGACAACTCGTATTTTCTGGCAAATGTATTTTTACCCAATGGCCTCAAAACGAATTTTGGAAGAACGTTAGTTTACAAAACCGGGATGTCCGCATCCGCGGAAATAGTTACTGAAGAACTCAGGCTTATTGAGCGGTTATTTTATCAAGGTAGAAGAATGATCTTCTGACACTAGGGTCTATTTGTTTAGCTATTTATAGAATGAGAAATACTTTGATATTGTACCCAGCTAATATTTTGAGCCATTTGATTCCTTCCCTAGGCTTAGCGGCCCACCTAAAAAAGGACTATGATATTTATGTGCTAATCTCCGATCCAAAATTCGAAGATATTGTCAGGAGCCAAGGATTTTGTCCACTGATTGATCCATTGGATATTGCTATGGGGAATGAAATGACCTATCTAAAAAAGATCGGGCGAAGATACGCACTTTTGGATGTTATTTTCGCTATGGTGAAAAATGAATTATACCATGAGAGAGTCTCGACATTAAGATGCCAATTTAGACATATGGCGCCGGTAGCGATTCTAATTGATATTTTTCATAATATGGAATGTCTTGTGTTAAGTGCAGTCTTTCCAAAAGCGGCGATCATTTGTTTAAATCCGATGCTTTCTACCTATAAGATCGATGGCCTTCCTACAGCCTCTGAGAGGTCATGGGTTACGGCCAACTCAAAAACCCAAAAGGTACGTCAGAAGTGGCATGTTCATGGGCGTATGTCTTTTTCGAGGAATTCATTAATACACTGGGTTCGTAATTTTCAAATGGGTAGATTGCTCAAAATGAATCGGCTTGGAAAAGACAACAGAATTTCTCTGAATTCAATTTATACTAATCTCTTTGATAATGTCCCTGAACTAATACTAGCGCCCTTGGAGTTAGAGTTGGATCCTAAGGTAAAATTACGGAATCAACACTACCTTGGACTATGTATAAATAAGAGTAGAACAGATATCGGTATACAAGGAAAATTCGATGAAATATTTTCGAAATTGAAAGTAAAACGAAATGAAGGCTCTAAGATTGTTTATTGCAGTTTTGGTACATTTTACTTAGATTCTGACCCGTCGGTTGTAATTTTTATTAAAAGTATAATTAGTGCTATTGCAATCATACCAGGGATTTTGGAAGTGATTTTTTCTGTTAAACCGCATATTATGAAAACACTACAATTGCAAGTAGATTTGCCAAAAAACATTCATTTTTTTACGCACGTACCGCAACTTTTGGTACTTGAAAATGCAGATTTATATATTACTCACGGCGGTCTTGGTTCTATTAAAGAAAGTATATTTTATAAAGTACCAATGCTTGTTTATCCTTTTGATTTTAGATACGATCAAAATGGCAATGGCCTTAAAGTTGAACACCACAAAATAGGGTTACGCGGTGTCTTTAATCAAGATAGCTCCAAGGAAGTAGCTGCTAAAATTGAGAAAATTCTAAATAATAAAACTTACAAAGAAAATATCTCTCAATTTAGCGATGTAGTTCAACATACCTACTCGGATGATGTAATTAGTGATACGATTAAAACATTAATAAGACAGTATGAACCCATTTGAACTTAACGCAATTGAGTCGTTAGTTATATTAGTCAAGTTGTCAAAAATAAAGGTTACAAAAAATAGTTTAACCCAAGCTTTGCTAAAAAGCCCTAGTTTTCCAAGTTTGGCAGCTTTGGACGATGTTTTGACTAAGATATTTGTTAAAACATTGACGATTAAAATAACAATAGACGAACTTCTAATAGTACCGTTACCTGCAATTGTTTTCTTGAAAAGTGAAGGAGGAATTTTTGCCACCGTTCGCAAGGTAACGGGAGAATTCGTAGAATGGTATCACACTGAAAGAGGATGGCAAAGGGAAATTTTGCGGGATTTTGATGAGAAATGGAGTGGCACAGTTCTACTGGTGGAACCGACGAATGATTCGAACGAGTTGAATTATTATGTTAATAGAGCAAAAGAATTATTGGCTAATGCAGTGATTCCTGTTCTTTTATTGGCGTTTGTTGTTTTTATATTTTTATTAGTCAATAAAGGTGTTAGTGAAATGACGACAGGATTAATACTTTTGTTATTTTTAAAACTATCTGGTGTCGTTTTTTTTGGATTTTTGTTAAAAAAAGACACTTCTATTGATTCTCAATATCTATTAAGACCTACGGTTCGCCTGTTTGAGAAGATAAATAAAATTGGGGTACTGCAAGGATCAAAAAATAGGGTATTTTTTGATGGGA
The DNA here is from genome assembly GCF_907164905.1 of Dyadobacter sp. CECT 9275. Taxonomy (NCBI): domain Bacteria; kingdom Pseudomonadati; phylum Bacteroidota; class Cytophagia; order Cytophagales; family Spirosomataceae; genus Dyadobacter; species Dyadobacter helix. Next base: position 357,626 of record NZ_CAJRAF010000001.1, read on the forward strand.
CTACTTGGGTCGATATGGGAATGCTGTACTTTAGTACTGGTGTATTGAGTATTGTCTTTGGGTTGATATTTCAAGCAAATATCTGCACTCAATTGTTAATTCTAAATCTTATTGTTTTACCAGTTACTTTCTATCTGGTCTACTATCAAATTTGCGTAAGGATATGGTGTCCTTTGTGTTTCATTGGATTGGCTTTTTTTTGGGTTGAGTCAGGAATTTGTATTTATTCGGCCAATGATGTTAATTTTTCAATGGGATCTCGATCATATCTGCAAGGTCTTTCAGGAATATTTTCGACCGCACTTTATTTTTTGCTAAAACCGATTGTTCACATTAGGAGAAATGGTTTTGATATACTTCGGGAGGTAAGGAGAATGAAGTATGATCCAATCTATATGAAAAGTATTTTGATTAAGAGAAATCAGGCATCGCCTATTTTTGAAAAAATGATAGTTCCTGGAATAGGAAGCCCATCTGCTGAACATGTTATTACAGTTGTGTATAGTCCTTCTACGATGGAATCGGCGAAATGTTATTGGGAATTTCGAAATCTTTATGCGGCCGATAGGGATATTTACTGGAGAGTTGTTTTCCTACCAATAAGTCAAAGAGATTTAGACGTTATTGAAGTTATACTTAGCTACCCGCAGTCTAGAATCTTAGAGATTTTAGATAAATGGTTTTCTGACATTCATCAGTCGGTTGAAAGATTGGCGGTTACGACGGCGACCAAATCGAGATTTGAGAAGGAAGAGATCAAAGAGCAGTTGAAATTACACTTAGATTGGTGCAATTTATCTGAGATGACCTCCGTTCCATCTTTTTTTATTGATGGAGCCTTAATTCCTTTGATTTACCACCCGAATGATTTACTTGTGTTATTAAATCAGTTAAAAGACGTAAGTTGAACTTCTGCAATTGATGTGTCTAAGTATTTGGAGGATAGAGGAATAACTTTTAATGATGGATATACGGAAACGCGACCACTTTTATGGAGCAGCCTTGCTTGGTTGAAAAATCGGGTTGAGGGACTCATTTGACCAAATAAAATTCCCGAACTAGTTCTAAAAAAGTAATTATATAGCAAGATGGATTTGAGTCCAAAGTATAGGCTCTTAGCCTTTTTCAAAAGGATTGAGGCAACGATAATAGCACAGATTACGAAAGATTGTGTTAACAACAGACAGCAACTTGCATCAAATAAGGTATATAGCGAAGTTGCTTCCATAATCAACCGGCAGGGGGCTTTATACCCAATGATCACCGTGATTACTCCTTCCACGGGTAGCGAAGTGTTATTAAAGGCTATTGATAGTGTCCTACATCAAGATTTTCATGATATTGTCCATCTTATTGTTGCGGATGGCGAGGATTGTAAAGAAAATATTCTGAGGATGGTAAATGATTTTGACCAAGATCGATGCAAGGTGATGGTTTTGCCGTTCAATACCGGACGAAATGGTATGAACGGACATCGAATCTATGCCGCATTGCCGTTTCTGGTTAATTCGGAATATATTTTCTTTTTAGATCAGGACAATTGGCTGGATGCAAATCATATCAGTAGCATGATTTGTATGATGGAGAAAGACAAGCTCGATTGGGTATTTTCGATGCGCAAAATATTTACTGAAGATGGTGTATTTGTAACCAATGATAATTGTGAAAGCTTAGGTGATTATGGGTGTTATTCCCAACTACCGAATCTTGTCGACACCAATTGTTATGGATTCAGGAGAGATACACTTGTCCGATCTGCTCATTATTGGTATCACCCTTTAAGAGCTGACCGATACTTTTTTCATCACCTACGTAGGGAATCGCCGAATTATAAATGTACAGGACTATACACCGTTAATTACCGGCTAACAGAAAACAGATCGCCCTATCCTGAGTTTTTTCTAGCGGGCAACCGGTTTATGATGGATAAATATCGAAAGAAGTTGCCATGGGTCAAGTAGCGAAATTTCTTTGCTCATTTGTTTAGTGGATTGACAACAAACTCATCGGCTCCAAAACTTCTTTGGGGCAACAGTTAGCAACATACAGAACTATTTAACATCACATTTTCATAGTTCTACTGGCGGGAGTTTTTTACCTCATGGCCTCAAAACTAATTTTGGAAGAACCTTGATTTACAAAACGGGAATGTTCGCATCAAGGGAAATTATTACGAAGGATTTGCAGCTTCCGGAGCGTTTATTTTATCCGGGCAGAAGGATGCTGCTGGCACATTGATTTCTGTGAATAGGGGAAGATCGTTTTACTATTCCCTTCAGTTCCTATTGGTAGATTCTCTTTCAATTAGTTCTCCCGATAAAACAACTTCTACGGGCACAAAATTACTTTTCCGGATGTGCTTCAGTAACAGCTCGCAACTCTTCATGCCAATTTCCAGTGCGGGTTCAGCAACTGTGGAGAGCGTGGGAAAGATTATTTCACACATAGGATCGTTGGTGAAGCCGATAACCCCTACCTCCTTGCCAATTTTTATATTTCTTCTTTTTAAAGAGATCATTGCGCCAATCGCCTTCCTGTCGTTAACGGCAAACAGAGCATCCGGTAAATTTTCTGATTTCTCAAACAGTAGTTCGGCATCGGCTTCACCAGCCTTCTGGGAAAAACCGGAATAAATGATCCATTCATTTCTGATAGGCAAATTATACTTTATAAGTGCATCCCGGTAACCCCTCAGTCGGTTTTCGGTCAGAAATACTCCTTTGGGCCCTGTAATATGTGCTATTTTGGTATATCCCTTCTTTATCAAATGTTCCACTGCCTGATAGGCACCATCGTAATCATCCTGCATTACCCTGGAAACATTGATCTGTTCGGGAACCCGGTCAAAAAAAACAACGGGTAACCCATCATCAATTATGTCCTGAAAATGCATACAGGCATCCGATGGGGATGAAACACAAGCCAGTATACCGTCCAGGCTACTGAATGAGAGATCCTTCACGATGTCTTTTTCAAGATCGGAAGAGTCATTTGTGATATATAAAAAGATATTATACCCATTTTTTTGTGCAACTTCCTGGATACCCGTTATGACGGTCGAGAAATAGTAATTGGTTATGGCCGGAATAATCACCCCCAGTTTGTGTGTACTGCTTTTAACAAGGCCGGTAGCGTTAAAATTGGGCTTGTAATTCATCTTTATGGCTGTTTCCAGCACCAGTTGCCTGGTTTGAGGGCTAACGTCGTATGCATCCCTTAATGCACGGGATACCGTGGCGACCGATATCCCCAGTGCTTTGGCAATGTCCTTTATGGTAGTATATCTCCTCAGCATTTGTTTTAATCCTAGTGCGAACCTGTAAGCCGTGTTTCGATAACGTTCTCGTTACTATTTAATGAGAATGGCAGAAATAGCTAAGCAAATCCTTGTAAAATTGTAAATGTAAAATTGAAAATTTGGATTACAGCCACATATAGAATAAGATTATTTTGCCGGACCAATCCGTTCAGAACTCAAATATGATACCTTCTCTTCTAAAAATAAAACGGACTTTTATCATACTGGTATTGTTTCTGTCAGGTTCTGTTCATGCATTCTGCTGTTTTATTACGGTTCCTGATAGCTTACCCGGTGTTTTTAATGCTGAAAAGGTTGATTTAACAGAAAAGGCCTTAAGGTACAAAGCTTCGGTACAGTACCAGAAATGTATGTTACCGCAAACGCCTGACGAGCTGAAAGCTTACCTGAAAAAGGTGAGGGAAAAGGTTATTTTGAAGTCGGGTGTGGTGATAACCCCGGATCTGCCGCTGCATTATCAGGAAACGGGAAGCAGGCAATTATCTGGGTATACAATTAAAAATGTAACCTTTCAGGCCAGAGAGGGAATATATACTACCGCGAATTTATATGTTCCGGACGGCAAGGGGAAATTTCCGGCAGTTATTGCCATGCATGGGCACTGGGCGGATGGTAAGACAAACCCTGTTGTACAAGCCCTGGGGCATACTCTGGCTTTAAACGGTTATGTTTGCCTGGTTGTGGATGCCTGGGGCGCTGGTGAGCGCACCACCGAACACGGCGTGCAGGAATATCATGGCGCTAATCTGGGTGCATCGCTGCTGAATATCGGAGAAACTTTACTAGGAGCCCAGCTATCTGATAATATCCGTGGAGTTGATTTATTGACCTCATTGCCTTATGTAAATCCAGAAAAAATCGGAGCTACCGGCGCCAGCGGGGGAGGAAATCAGACGATGTGGCTGGCGGCAATCGACCAGCGTATTAAAGCGGCTATGCCGGTTGTAAGCGTTGGTACTTTCGAATCCTATATCATGCGCAGCAACTGTGTATGCGAGTTATTGCCGGAGGGTCTGACATTTACTGAGGAAGCTGGTATTTTGGGACTTATTGCACCACGGGCTCTTAAAATTTGTAACGCCCTGCACGACTCCAATCCCACTTTCATGCCTGCTGAAATGCTCAGAAGTTATGAAAATGTAAAACCGGTTTTTGCACTTCACAATGCTTATGATAAGCTGAGCTATCAGCTTTTTAATACTGGGCATGGCTACTGGCCTGACATGCGGGAAACCATGGTCGGCTGGTTTGATCTGGAACTTGCCGGTAAGGGTTCGGGAATGCCCAAAAAAGAAATACCATTTGATCTGCAACCGGATTGGTCGTTGATGGTTTATCCCAAAGGGCAGAGAGTAAAAAATGTGATGGGGATAGCCGAGCACTGCAGAAATACGGGAGCGGTTTTAAAAAGCGCGACAGTTGAGGCGAATGCAGATAAAAAGAGATCGGAACTAAGACAATTGATAAAGCTGGGTGAACTTCCCGATGTGAAAGAAGCAAACACGATAGAAACCGTGAAGGGCTGGGAACGTGTGGTGCTGGAAACATCTGATAACCGGTTGATTCCTGTTCTTTACCACGCACCAGGGAAGGGAGTATCTGAAGTGTCAGTCGTGCTGAATCCGAAGGGAAAAGAATTAATAACAGCGGATACTTACGAAAACCTGCTTTTGGCAGGTAAGGGTGTTCTGGTTCTGGATTTGTGGGGAACGGGAGAGGTAGCATCGCAGTCGGCTGCAACGTTTGACAAAGGACTCGTTGCTTTTCACACTTTGTCGAGAGCTTCCTTGTGGCTCGGAAGTACCGTAATGGCCGAATGGGTTAAAGATCTTGCAATTGCTGTAAAATATGTGAGATCGCAGAACAAAGGGATCGTCGTATCAGTAGTAGCTGAAAAGGAAGCTGGTGTAGCGGCTTTAATCTATGCTTCTCTCGAAGGAAAAATAGAGCGTATCGACTTAAAGGCGACCCCTGTAAGTTATGTGTTTGATCAACGGGAAACGATTGATTATTACAGCATGGCTATTCATATTCCGGGATTTTTGAAGTGGGGAGATGTGTCGTTACTCACAGCTCTTTCCAATACAAAGGTCAGCTTTTCTGACTCCAGATCGATGTCGGGACGGAAGACAAGTGAGAAGGAGTTACTTCAATACCGGCAGGAATATTCCGGATATATAAAGGATTTTAAATCAAACGCTTATGCTGATTTTAGATAAATATCTATGAAAAAAAGAGACTTTTTGAAATTGACAGGCCTGGGTGGAATCGGCCTGGTAGGAAGCGGACTCTCCGAAAGTTATGGCATGAAAGCCAGTACTAGTTCCTATGCGCAGAAATTTAACATGTGCGGATATGCTGCACCCAAAATGGACAATGTACGTATAGCGTATATCGGTTTAGGAAACAGGGGGGGCGGAGCGATTAAACGGATCGTCCATCTGGAAAATGTGCAGGTGAAAGCCATTTGTGATATAAGGACGGAAAAAGCGGCGGAGGCAAAAAAAACCTTTGAAGGGAGCGGGCATAATCCTGTGGTCTATTCCGGGTCGGCTGATGCCTGGAAAAAATTATGTGAGAGAGACGATATTGATCTGATCTATATCTGTACGCCCTGGAGTCTGCATGCGCCAATGGCTTTGTATGCTATGGAACACGGCAAACACGTAGCGGTAGAGATACCCGCTGCCACCACCGTTGAAGACTGCTGGAAGCTGGTAGAGACATCCGAACGTACTAAAAAGCACTGTATGATGCTTGAAAACTGCTGTTATGATTTCTTTGAACTGCTGACCTTGAATATGGCCCGCCAAGGGTATTTCGGAGAGATCATTCATGCAGAGGGAGCGTATATCCACGATATTTACGATTCTCTTTTTGATAAGAGCAAGCGTTACGATCTTTGGCGTCTGAAAGAAAACCAGAGAAACGGGAATTTATATCCAACCCATGGTCTTGGTCCTGTGGCACAGGTACTGGATATCAACCGGGGTGATAAGATGGACTATCTAGTCAGTATGGCTAGCAACGATTTTATGCTCGGGCCGCGTGCGCAGCAACTCGCCGGTGAAGATCCTGTTTTCAAACCATTTGCCGGTAAAAAATTCAGGGGCAATATGAACACCACTACTGTCCGAACCGCTAAGGGAAAAACCATCATGCTTCAGCATGACGTTACCTCTCCCCGGGTATACTCGCGCCTTCACCTGATCAGCGGTACCAAAGGTTCTGCCCAGAAGTATCCCTTACCCGAGAGCAAACAGCGCGGAAGAATTTCGAAGGGGCATGAATGGCTGAGCGACAGCGAATTCCAGGAGCTGGAGCAAAAATATCAGCCCGAAATCGTGAAAAGAATAGGGGAACTGGCGAAAAAAGTCGGCGGCCATGGAGGAATGGATTTTCTGATGGACTGGCGCTTGATCGACTGTCTGCGTAACGGTCTTCCGCTAGATCAGGATGTGTATGATGCCGCTTCATGGAGTGTTATTTCACCTTTAAGTGAATGGTCGGTATCGCATCGGTCCAATTCAATTGATATACCCGATTTCACCTCCGGAGCATGGAAAACCAATAAGCCGGTTGACATTACGCTGAAAGAAGGCGGAAATACCGGAGTAAGGTCATAATTACCAGCTTGTAAATAGTTTACTTCAAATAATATATTAAATAAAGATTGATGAAAGTGATCATTTCTAAGGATAAGCAGGCGTTAGGAAAGGAAGCCGGATTATATGCGGGAGAGTTAATCCGTGATATAATTGCTGAGAAGGGCCATGCTAATATCATTCTGGCAACGGGAACAAGTCAGTTTGAAACATTGAATCAATTAATTGAGGATACCGGTATCGATTGGTCGAAGGTAACCATGTTCCACCTGGATGAGTACATCGGTATGCCGGTAACACATCCTGCCAGTTTCAGAAAATACCTGAATGAACGGTTTTTAGCCAAAGTTCCTTCTCTTGCAGCAAGTTACCTGATCAACGGAGAAACCGATGTTGAGCAAGAGGTGGCAAAACTCGGCGAGATCATCAGCCAGCACCCTATTGATGTAGCGCTGGTCGGTATCGGAGAAAACGGGCACCTGGCTTTCAATGACCCTCCGGCTGATTTTGATACGGAAGAGCCCTATCTGATTGTCAATCTGGATGAGCCTTGCCGTCGTCAGCAGATGGGCGAGGGATGGTTTGGTTCTCTTGAGGAAGTACCCTTGCAGGCTATCAGTATGTCGGTGAGGCAGATCATGAAATCAAAACATATTATCTGCTCAGTACCTGATGAAAGAAAAGCTATTGCGGTAAAAAATAGCCTCGAAAAGGAAGTAAGTAATCTTTATCCTGCGAGTATTCTGCAGCTGCATGCCAGCTGTACTTTCTTCCTGGATAAAAGCTCGGCGTCCATGCTGCAGGAAGACATGTCTGAAATAAAATAATGCGCCGCAATGGTATGGTCAGATATTTAGAAAGTATAGTGGGTAAATATGGACCAGTCGATCATTTTAATTAAAAACGCTAACTGATATGATGGAAGCAACTTCGGTTTCAATTGAGAAGGAAGAAAAACCGACCCGTTCGCTCGGGCGGCTTGCTTCCATGGATGCCCTTCGCGGATTGGATATGCTGATGATCTCCGGCGGAGGTGCGTTCATTTATCTGTTGGGAGGCAAGACGGGTATATCTTTTATTGACGCGGTTTCCGCTCAGTTTGTTCATCCAGATTGGAATGGATTTACCCTTTATGATTTTATTTTTCCGCTATTTCTGTTTCTGGCAGGAACATCTTTGGCATTCAGCCTGACGGGCGCCCTTTCCAAAGGAGCCAATAAAGCAGAGCTGAGGAATAAGGTTTTTAAGCGCATGCTCATCCTCATTTTCCTTGGTATACTTGATAAAAATGCTCCTATGGACATTTTTGATCCCGCACATATCCGCTATGGCAGTGTGCTGGGGCGCATTGGTCTGGCCACTTTTGTGGTAGCAATGCTGTATATGAATTTTTCGCGTAGCCAAAGATTATACATCGGTCTGGGAACGCTTGTGCTGTATTACCTGGCACTAATACTGATCCCTGTTCCGGGCTTCGGAGCCGGTGATCTGTCTTTTGAGGGAAATCTGGTGGGATGGTTTGACAGGAATTTTATGCCCGGCAGATTAAAGCAAACCACTTATGATGAACTTGCGTTGCTTACGCAGTTCCCCGCCATTTGCCTCACCATTTTTGGTTCACTTGCAGGAGATATCTTGCTCTCGATTAAAACTCCGGGTAAGAAAATTCAGGAAATGGTTTTGATGGGAATCATCGGAATAGCAGTGGGGCTGATCTGGAATATTGTTTTTCCAATCAACAAACATCTCTGGTCCAGCTCATTCATCATGCTCACGTCGGGAATGGCATTTATCGCACTTTCGCTGTTCTACTGGATCATTGATGTAAAGGGGTATAAAAAATGGTCGTTTTTCTTCCGGGTTATCGGTATGAATTCACTGGTCATTTATCTGGCAGTACGTTTTGTTGATTTTAATGCATCCTCCCGGTTACTTTTTGAAGGCATTTATAAATACGCCCCCGAACCCTGGCATGAGGTATACAACGCCTTGGGCGGTTTTGTCCTGGTTTGGCTGGTTTTGTATTTTCTCTATCGGAATAAGATTTTTGTTAAAGTATAAATATAACAGGATATGACTTCCGGAAATCCTTGGGATAATGGCAGGAGAGATTTTTTTAAAACTTCTTTTGCTGCTGCGATCCCATTTTTGATGAATGAAGATTTAATGCCGGATATCATTTCTTCGGAACCAACATTTTCCAGCGACGGGTCTATGGCAGCGCAAAAAAGCATTATTGGCGGATACGGAGCCTGGGCGGCTTCCCTGTTAAAACCAGTTCCTTCGTTATCTTACCGAAACCCTAAGTGGAAAGATATCAAAGGCTGGCATAATGAAGCGCTCGCTAAGGCCAAGGAGCTGATTGCAAGCCCCGAAAGGGGGGGGCTTCCCCAGGTAAATCTAGAGAAAAAATATATTTATGATGGCCTGGAAATTGAAGAGCTTTGGTGGCAACTACCTTATGGAAGAGCCACGAGGGCGGTTTTATTAAAACCGCAGGGTGCTACCAAACCTTTGCCCGCCATACTCGCCCTGCATGACCATGGAGGTAAAAAATATTTCGGGTACAGAAAAATCGTAAAGACTTCGGACGAACAGCATCCTTTGCTGAAGGACCATCAGGCAACTGATTACGGCGGAAAGGCTTGGGCCAATGAAGTCGCGAAAAGGGGGTATGCTGTTCTGGTGCATGATACCTTCACGTTTGGAAGCCGTCGGGTTTACTATGAAGATGTGCATGGCCTGGATTGGGGAGAACTAAATGTGACAAATAAAACAGATGAAAATCCCGAAGATAGCGAGCATGTAGAAATCTATAATCGCTGGTCTGGGGCGCATGAGCATGTGATGTCCAAGTCATTATTCTGTGCGGGAACCACTTGGCCGGGTGTTTTTTTGTCGGAAGATCAGACTGCTCTGGATATTCTGGCAAGTCGTAAGGATATTGATCCTGAGCGCATCGGCTGTGGTGGGTTGTCGGGTGGCGGATTGCGGACGGTTTATCTGGGCGGGTTGGATCCAAGGATCAAGTGCGCAGTTTGCGTGGGTTTTATGACTACCTGGGCGGACTTAATTCTGACCAAATCTTTTACGCATACCTGGATGACTTACACGCCCTTGCTACCCCAATATCTGGATTTTCCGGAAATACTTGGACTGAGGGTACCGCTGCCAACACTGGTTCAGAATAATAATCAGGATGAGCTGTATACCCTGTCGGAGATGAAAAGGGCCGACGTGGTTTTAGGCGAAGTGTATAAGAAAGCCGGGGCATCAGATAAGTATCTGGCAAAGTTCTACGACGGCGAACATAAATTTGATACGCAGATGCAGGCCGATGCCTTTAACTGGTTTGATAAATGGCTTAAGTGATTACTGTATCACAACATTTTTATTCAGGTATTTTCCCAACTTGTGAACAGTCGCCTCAATTCCGTCAGTCTGCCATTTATTGAATCGGGTAAAGGGAAAAATGCTGATCAGTACATCATTTTTCCTGAAAGTACGCTTGTATAATCCCTCTGCTTTCCTGTTGATCACCACGATAATATACCAAGTCTCTTTTTGCCAAATGGCAAGAAATTCCTTTCTGATTCTGGTCATCTTTGCCCTGTTGAACATCAAAAAACAGAAAGATGGAAAAGATAGTATTGGTTACAGGAGCCTCGACGGGAATTGGAAAGGCAACGGCGATATATTTGGCGCAAAATGGCTACAAGGTGTATGGAGGGGCGCGCAGATTAGAAAAAATGGAGGATTTGAAGGGTTTGGGGGTAAAACCGGTTTGTTTGGATGTCAGCAGTGAGGAAAGTCGGGTTGCCTGTATCGATCAGATTTTGAGGGAGGCCGGGCGCATCGATATTTTGATCAACAATGCGGGTTCGGGCTACTATGGATCATTGGAGGATATGCCTATAGCCGACGCAAAATATCAGATGGAAGTAAATGTTTTCGGTGTGGCTCGGCTGATTCAGTTGGCGTTGCCGTCCATGAGGAAAAATCACTTCGGGAAAATCGTCAATATTTCGTCTGTGGGCGGGAAGGTAACATTGCCAATGGGCAGCTGGTATCACGCGAGTAAATTTGCCATTGAGGGTTTGAGTGATGCACTCCGGAAAGAGGTAAAATCTTTCGGGATCGACGTGGTTGTCATAGAGCCGGGAGGCACAAAATCGGAAATGACCGGGCTGGGAGGAGCGTATATGATGGCGGTCTCAGGAAATTCACCCTACGGTGCGCTGGCGAAGGGCGTTGACAAGATGTATGCAGGTATTGCCAAAGACGCTGCGGAACCGATCGTCATTGCCAAACTGATCAAGAAGGGAATTGAAGCAAAAAATCCCAAAACAAGATATGTCGGCGCTTCCGGGGCAAAATTGATGTTATTTTTCAGGAAAATTCTGTCAGATAAACAATTTGACAAAATGGTAATGAGTCAAATCAAATAACCCCAATGGAATACGTACCATGGAAGCACTCATTCATTATTTGTTGCAATTTGGCAATTTGAATACGATCCAAATTGAGCTGATCAAAAACAAGCTCGTTTTTAAGGAGATTAAAAAGGATGAGTATTTTCAGGAAGCAGGGAAAATACCTCGTGAAATCATCTTTTTGACGGAAGGGATCATGAGAATTTGTTATTACAACAACAAGGGCGATGAGATCACGAAATATTTTATAGAGGAAAATCATTTTCTGGCCGACATCAACAGCTACAATCAGGAAATCCCTTCAACCGAATACATACAGGCGATTACCGACTGTTCGTACTATGTTTTGTCTAAAAGTGCAATGAGAGAGTTATCCATGACGATCATTGAATGGGACAGCATTGTCGCTAAGATTACCGCCAAGGGCCTTGCCGACAAAGTGAACAAAATCAGTCCGATGATGTCAGAAGACGCAAAGGCGCGCTACCTGTCCTTCCTAGAAAAATTTCCCGGGCTGGCTCACCGCATCCCGCTTTCCTATTTGGCTTCATACCTGGGAATTACACCATCTTCCCTCAGCAGGATCAGGAGAAATATCCGTTAACAGGAGGATCCAAAAGACCCTGTACTTTTTGGAAATGAAACCGGAAATCGTGAGGATGAATGAAGTCCCGGGAGGTCATAAGCCCGTCCGAAATGATAGTTGCCAAAAATCAAACCTTATTCTTTACTCCAATTTGGTCAGCCCCCAGGTATATCCCGGCCCATTGCAGATCCTCCGGCGTAGTAACTTTGATGTTTTCATAACTACCGTCGATCAGATGAATGTGATAACCGGCAGCCTCAAGAACGCTGGCGCAATCGGTAAACTGCGGTTGATAGGGTGCAGAAAATGCCTCACGCATCCAATCGAGCCTGAATGTCTGTGGTGTCTGGATCAACCGGAAGATACTCCTGTCCTGGGCTGTATTGGTGTTATCTTTATTCACGATCCGTATCGAATCCTTTAAATCAACGCTTGTTACTGCTGTACCACTTTGCGCCGCTTTTTTAAAGCCGGATGAAATAATATCGCTGGAAATGACAGGCCGCACGCCGTCGTGCACGGCCACAATACCGTCCTGACCTTTAATTGCATGCAGGCCGTTCCGGACAGAATGGAACCTGGTTTCTCCTCCGGCAATGAGCTGGTAATCAATATTTAGCTGGTGTTTGGTGCAAAGTTCCTGCCAAAGCGGGAATTGCCCGGCAGGTAATACCAGGATAATATGCAGTTCTTCGGAATAATGCCGAAAGGCCCGCAGGGTATAAAACAGGATGGGAAGCCCGTTCACTTCCAGAAATTGTTTCGGGATGTCACTTTTCATCCGGCTGCCGGAGCCTCCGGCTACAATGATGGCATATTCCTGCATATGGCGCGCATTCAATAAAAAATGTCATTCACAGAAGGGGAGATTAACCCACCACCATAAATGACAATTTATAATTTTTAATCTTATTATCAGATGATCAGCATTGCATCACCGTAAGTAAAAAACTTGTACTTCTCTTTGATGGCAATTTCATAGGCTTTCATGATCAGATCATAACCTCCAAATGCACAGGCCGACATCAGAAGGATCGACTCAGGCAGCTGAAAATTAGATATCATTGCATTGGCAATTTTAAAGTCGTAAGGAGGAAAGACAAACTTATCTGTCCATCCTTCCACGGCTTTCAGATGCCCGCTCGCCGATACGGATGATTCGATCGCCTTTAGCGAAGTGGTACCTACTGCGCATACACGTTTTTTTGCATCAATTGCCTTGTTGATCACATCTGCGCTTGCCTGGGTGATCCTGTAATTTTCCGAATCGGTTTTGTGTTTGGTCAGATCTTCCACATCCACATTACGGAATGTTCCGAGCCCTACGTGCAGGGTAATGGGCGCAAAATCCACGCCTTTAATTTCGAGCCGTTTCATCATTGCTTTCGTAAAGTGGAGCCCGGCGGTAGGCGCTGCCACCGCTCCGATATGCTCAGCAAAGATCGTCTGGAAACGCTCTCTGTCGGAGCTTTCCACTTTCCGGCGGGTAATAATTTCAGGGGGAAGTGGTGTTTCTCCCAATTCATCCACCAGTTTCATGAATGCATCATTGTCGCCGTCGTATAGAAACCTTATGGTACGGCCGCGAGACGTAGTATTATCAATTACCTCAGCTACCAGATCGCTATCCCCGAAATACAGTTTGTTCCCTACCCGGATCTTGCGTGCCGGATCAACCAGTACATCCCATAACCGCATTTCACGGTTTAGTTCTCTTAAAAGAAATACTTCGATTTTAGCACCTGTTTTTTCTTTCTGACCATACAGCCGCGCCGGAAAAACTTTGGTATCATTGATCGCCATTACGTCGCCGTCGTCGAAATAGTTAATAAGGTCTGAGAATGATTTATGTTCTATTTCGCCTGTTTTCCGGTGAACCACCATCAGACGGGACTCGCCACGGTCTGATGGATGAAGGGCAATCAGGCTTTGGGGGAGATCAAATTTAAATTCGGATAGCTTCATAGCTGGTTTTTCAGTGTATATCGATAGTCGGTCAGGCAGATAAGGACTTGTCTTTTAGCTTTGAATTACTTCTCGTGATTTCCTGAAAAAAAGTTATCACCTGCATAGTCAAAAGGAGAATACCCGGTTCTGTTACTGACTCAATAATGCCTGAATGGAAGAAAATTCACAATTCAGTCATTATAAAAAATTAAGACCGCAAAAGTAGTGTTTTTTTTGTAAAAATCCAATAAATCACAGGGCTTTCGAGTCAGTGGCGCCGCTGTTTCCATTTGGACTGGTTTGCCTCCCGGCCGGTGCCGTCAGGTACGGTATGAGTAGCTGATTTTGTCAGTGCCTCGGAGGTAATCAGTGCTGCCAGGGCCAGTTCTTCCTGTGTCGGAATCTGGCTGAGCAAGGCAGGTTTAAAATAAGTACCTACAAAATTCGTATCAAAACGTCCGCTGATAAATTCCTCATGACACATGACAAACCTGCAGAAACCCAACGTTGTTTTTACCCCGCTGATGTGATACTCTTCAATGGCCCTCACCATTTTGTGGATAGCCTCCTTGCGGTTTTCCCCGTAGGTGATCAGCTTGGAAATCATGGGGTCGTAATAGAGAGGAATTTCCATGCCTTGTTCAAAGCCGTCGTCCACCCGTATCCCATTACCCTTCGGAGTTCTGTAGGTTTGCAAAGTGCCTACGCCGGGCAGAAAATTGTTTTCCGGATCTTCGGCATAAATCCTTGATTCCACGGCATGCCCTTTGATGAAGATATCTCGCTGCCGAATGGACAACTCCCGTCCCTCGGCAATGAATATCATTTGTTTGACCAGGTCTACCCCGGTAATGAGTTCGGTCACCGGGTGTTCTACCTGTAAACGCGTATTCATTTCCAGGAAATAGAAATTCCTATTTTCATCCAGGATGAATTCCACGGTACCCGCGCCATAATATCCGCAGGATCTCGCCACATCTACGGCACAGCGCCCCATCTCATTGCGGATGTTATCATCAATTGAAATGGAAGGAGCTTCTTCGATTACCTTCTGGTGCCGCCGTTGTATGGAGCATTCGCGTTCGAACAAATGAATGATATTGCCGTGCTTATCGCCCAGTATCTGGATCTCGATGTGTTTTGGGGAAGTGATATACTTTTCAATGAATACGGAGCCGTCACCAAAGGAAGAGAGAGCCTCGCTGACCGCCCTGTCCATTTGTTCATCAAATGCCGTTTCGTCTTCAACCACGCGCATCCCTTTTCCGCCGCCACCGGCACTTGCTTTGATCAATACCGGATAGCCGATCTGTTTTGCAATCTGCTTTGCCTGATCCCTGTCCGTAATGGCTTCGGAGGTTCCGGGTACCATTGGGATGTTGTATCGGGCGGCAGCCTGCTTGGCAGCCAGTTTGCTTCCCATGATCTCGATTGCAGAAGACGAAGGGCCGATAAAAGTAATGCCAGCTTCTTCTGCCTGTTTGGCAAAGGCCGCATTTTCGGATAAAAAGCCGTATCCCGGATGGATAGCATCTACTCCAAGAGCCCGGCATGCCTCTATGATCCTCGTTCCGTTAAGATAAGACTCCGCCGAGGGTGGCGGGCCAATACATACGGCTTCGTCTGCATATCGGACATGGGGAGATTTTCTGTCTGCCTCACTGAAGACAGCTACGGTTTTTATGTTCATTTCCCGGGCTGTCCTCATAATCCGCATGGCAATTTCACCGCGGTTGGCAATCAGAATTTTTTTTATTTCGGGCATAAGGATTCAGAACTGATCAAAATCATTAAATAAACGGACTTATTGTAAAAGTACATTTTATAAATTTCCTAACTTACAAGTTGCTGCATGTTAGGTAAGTATTAATCTTGGGTTATTTTTTTTAATTTTGCACTTATCTAACATTTATAAGATTTGATTACCCACATAAATAAGAAGAGAGTGGATATTTTTGAGAAACTGCACAACAATTCTGGGCCGATCGGTACCCCTGCTAAAATGCTGAATAGCCATCATTATTTTTCATTTCCGATGCTCGAAGGAGAACTTGGGCCGAAAATGAGATTTATGGGGCGTGAGGTTTTAAACTGGAGCCTGAATAACTATCTGGGGCTGGCCAATCATCCGGAGGTACGTAAAGTGGATGCTGAGGCCGCGGCCAAATGGGGGCTGGCTTATCCAATGGGTGCCCGAATGATGTCAGGAAATTCTACGCTTCATGAGGCATTTGAGAAAGAACTTGCTGAATTTGTTGGGAAAAAAGATGCATTTCTCCTGAATTACGGATATCAGGGCATTATGTCTGCCATCGAGTGTATCTGTGATCACCGGGATGTGATTGTGTATGATGCGGAATCACATGCCTGCCTGATCGACGGGATTCGTTTGCACAAAGCCAAAATGGGGCAATACTACAAGTTTAACCATAATGATATGGCTAGCCTTGAAAAAAACCTGATCAGGGCTACCAAGCTTGCAGAAGAAAAAGGCGGCGGGGTTCTGGTGATTACCGAAGGCGTTTTTGGTATGTCGGGAAAAGTGGGAGACCTGAAGGCAATAGCCGAATTGAAAAAGAAATACCAGTTCCGTCTGATGGTGGATGATGCACATGGGTTCGGTACCATGGGGGAAACCGGCGCCGGTGCCGGCGAACTTTGCGGAGTACAAAAGGAAATTGACCTGTACTTCTCCACTTTTGCGAAATCGATGGCAGCCATTGGTGCATTCATAGCATCCGATGATCCGGAGATTATCATGTATCTGAAATATAACATGCGTTCTCAGACATACGCCAAAGCGTTACCAATGCCTTATGTTGAAGGGTGCCGCAAGCGTCTTGAGATGATCAAGTCCATGCCCGAGCTGAGATCCAAATTGTGGGAGAATGTGAAAGCTATGCAAGACGGGCTCCGTTCCCGTGGGTTCAATATAGGAGAAACGGAGTCACCGGTAACGCCTGTTTTTCTTCACAGCGAAGGAGGTATCCCCGAAGCTACCCGCATGGTACGTGACCTCAGGGAAAATATGGGCGTGTTCTGTTCCATTGTTGTTTACCCAGTGGTTCCGAAGGGGCAGATCATGCTCAGAATCATCCCGACGGCCGCTCATTCACTTGAAGATGTGGAGTATACCCTGGATGCTTTTACTACTCTGGCAGAGAAATTAAAGAACAGGGTATACCAGATAGAAGACGTACAGGAAGAGGTAGAATAGAATATTCCCCTTTTTGGGCTTTCTGAGGGCATTTTATATTAAAATGCCCTCTTTTTTATTTTTGATTCAGAATTTTAATTATTTATTAAAATTCTGATAATCAGTACATTGATTCCTGTTTGCCTTCAAAATTGTATTATAGGATTGTTTTTTTTTGTTTTTTGGGTTGCGTTAATGGTTTTAATTATTAAATTTCGGGCAAAACATGCATTTTGGGCGTGTTAGAGGCATTTATTAAACTAAAACAACAAATAAACAACATGGCACGATTTGATGAAGTAAAGGATTTAATTCTTTCGCTTGAGGGCGACTTTGATAAGTTCTACAACAAAGGCAATCAGGCTGCCGGAACCCGTGTTCGTAAAGGAATGCAGGATCTTAAAACTTTGGCTCAGGATATCCGTTCAGAAGTTCAGAATAAAAAGAATGCTGAAGCATAATCTGATAGAAGCACACAGAAATTTTACCGACCCGGCCCCGCAAGGCCGGGTTTATTTTTAAAATTTTTCCTGGTTGATCATCGTCGCAATCCCCCGCGTCACAACTTTTTTGGTATTGCTATCTATGATCTCAGTAGCTATTTCGGCGATATGTTTTTCCGGCTGGATGGACTTGATGGTGAAAACGGCCTTGTAGTCGGTTTCAACAAACATGGGCCGGAGGAACTCAAGTGTCTGTTTCAGATATATAGAACCAAAACCGGGGAATTGTGTTCCGAGTACCTTTGTGAAAACCGTTGCCCCCAGCATACCATGAATAATGGGGCGCTTAAAGGAAGTGGTTGCTGCATATGCGGCGTCCAGGTGCAAAGGATTATTGTCGCCCGTCAGCGCGGCAAATTTTTCAACTTCTTCCTGGCTAAAGCGAAACGCATGCTCAAATGAGGCATCTACCACGGGTTCTATTTGCATGATCAATCTGGTTTGGTTAATTGGAAGGCAAATTTGAGAAAATGATTGGTTGCTTCAAAACAATTGGGCGCTTGACCAAAAAGAAAGGAAGCTGCCAGTGGCAACTTCCTTTCTTTTTGGATATGTCCGGAAATTATTCTTCTCCTTCAATGCCCGCCAGTACAGCGTTTTCAGACTCCGGGACGGCAATTCCGTCAATCTTGGGAGCCCTTGCATTATTCCTTTTATCTTTAAACTTTTTGACTTGCATTTTCAGTGTATCCACGGCCAGGTCCGTAGCCTCTTCAAAGGTAGTACCCTGTTCTCTCACAAACATGGTCCCGCCTGGTACATATAACT
Source organism: Dyadobacter sp. CECT 9275 (assembly GCF_907164905.1). Classification (NCBI taxonomy): domain Bacteria; kingdom Pseudomonadati; phylum Bacteroidota; class Cytophagia; order Cytophagales; family Spirosomataceae; genus Dyadobacter; species Dyadobacter helix. The sequence continues at coordinate 375,983 of NZ_CAJRAF010000001.1, forward strand.
TCACCTCCAGCAACTTGGTATGTAACTTTGCATTATCGCTCTTATCTAATCTCAAAAACACTTCACCACTGGTAATCCGATCATAGAAAGTATCGAGCTTGTCGAGTTTCTGTTGGATAAAAGCCAACAATTTAGGATCAGCATCAAAGTGAATTGCTTGCATCTGCAGTCTCATAAGCACTTAGGTTTAAGGTAAAACAATACTTACCCCGCTTGTCTTAATTTAGTATATTGTAGGATTAAATAAAGGCTCTGGTTGCATTTTCCGGCAATCGGGGCCAATACTTCCTGTGGAACTAAGGCAGAACGGTATAGTGAATAAAGGAAAAGATTACCTTAATGTCAAGTAAAAATGAAGGTTTTATTAATTTATTTATGACTGTCCGGACGGGTATTCCTGAGTTTCAGGCTTCTTCCAAAAGTGTTCTGAAAGATACATACATCCCGTTAAAAAGGCCATGATGACGCTCCACAAGCGCATCCTGATGGTGTGTCTGATAGGCCAGAAAATCCTCCATGGATCTGAAACTGAACTGGGTGGTGTAGGTGGCACCCTCATTGTCAATTTCTGTCAAAAGACGTAGTAATTTACATTCAGCAGGAACTCCGGTAGCCAGAATTTCGGGAATGTGCCTCGTTTTCATATAAGTAAGCCATTCTTTTTCTGCTTCGTGGCTAATGTTGACTGTAATGTTGTAGATGATCATGATCAGCTGATTAAAAAAACATACAAATATCAGGCAATAATAAGAGAGTGCCTAATTTAATGCCTGTCTGCATTTAGAAGCCACTAATATTTGGGAGAAGCTGCGCTTAGGATTACCTTTGTGGGCTTACAATGATCACCATAACCCGTACTTCTCAAATGAATATTCTTATACGTGCCCATTCGGGGCTCCGTTATGTTGTTTTGGCCTTGCTGATCGCCGCCATATTCGTTGCTTACTCTAAATGGAAAAGTGGGGCTCAGGGAGATAGCAAGCTGTATCTGTTTGCGTTGATTGCTACACATACGCAAATGCTGATCGGTTTTATCTTATACTTTATCAGTCCGAAGGTGGACTTCAGTCTGATGAAAGAGAAAGTATTCCGATTTTATACCGTTGAGCATATTTTTATGATGCTCATAGCCATTGTGCTGATTACTGTAGGCCGGGTCCGTTCCAAAAAACTGGTGGGGGCGGATAAGCATCGTACCGTGTTATATTTTTACTTGCTCGCGCTTGTAATTATTCTGATGGCTATTCCCTGGCCTTTCCGGAATCTGGGATCAGCTTGGTTTTGATGTTTCCTGAAGTCTCGGGAGGTTATGGCCAAACAAAAAAACTTAGCCGAAAGCTAAGTTTTTTTGTTTGCAGGTCAGTACTTCCGTGTGAGCAAGTCAATCATAAACCTTAGCCAAAAAGATCACTGGATAAGTACCTGTCGCCCCTGTCGCAAATGATACTTACAATAACGCCTTCTTCCAGCTCTTCGGCCAGTTTTATGGCTGCCCAGGCAGCTCCTCCGCTGCTCATGCCGGCAAATACGGCTTCTTCTCTGGCGAGCCGCCGTGTCATATCTACGGCGTCATACTGAGTAACTTCTATCACTCTGTCTACCCGCGACCGGTCAAAAATCTTGGGAAGGTATTCCGCAGGCCATTTTCTGATCCCTGGTATACTGGACCCGTCTGTTGGCTGGCAGCCTATGATCTGGATGTTACTGTTTTGTTCTTTTAAATACCGGGAAACACCCATGATGGTTCCGGTAGTACCCATTGAAGATACGAAATGGGTAATTTGTCCATCGGTATCTTTCAGTATTTCCGGTCCTGTTGTCTGATAGTGGGCTTTCCAATTGTCTGGATTGGCAAACTGATTTAACATAAAATACTGCTCCCCGCCAGCCTTTTCTTCGGCCAAATCCCTGGCACTTTCCATTGTTTCGGTCAGTATCACTTTTGCACCGAACGCTTCCATGGTCAGAACGCGTTCGCGTGTGGAGTTCTGTGGCATGACCAGCTCAATATCTATTGAAAATAATCTGGCAATCATCGCCAGGGCAATTCCGGTATTTCCGCTCGTGGCCTCAATCAACTTCATGCCGGGCTTGAGTTCTCCGCGATCCATGGCTCCTTTGATCATACTGTAGGCAGCCCGGTCTTTTACACTGCCTCCGGGATTGTTACCTTCCAGTTTACCGTAAAGTTTTACTCTGGGATTAGGATTTATTTTGTCTAATTCAACAAGAGGTGTATTGCCAACTAAGTCAAGAAGTGACGACATGGGGTATGTGAATTTAAATTCTGAAACCACGATCTCCGGTATCTGTACTTTTATCAGAACAAAAGTACCTGATACGACATGAGACAAGCGGGTTTCAACACAATATAAAATGCTAAATTACAAGTATAAGTTGAGAGCTTTTGGGATTGAAAGATAATTCTCACTTTGTGGTCGTAAAAAATGCCAGTGTCCCCAGTAAAAAGTCATCAATAGAAGAGGCATGATCCCCTTTGTCGATCGTTATGAGCTGCACGTCTGCACCAAGCGCTTTCATGGTATTGTATGCTTTTTCAGAATTGAAATAGAAAACAAGCTGGTCGGCATTTCCATGGTACAGCCTGGTAGGTACCTTTGGCTTCCAGTTGTAAACGTCGTTGTCGCCGATGGCATCCAGGAAGCCCTTGCTGGTCCCATCGTTCAGTGCGGTTTTGAATGAATCATTAAGGATGGTATTAAAGCTCTGGTTAATGGGATAGTCAATTCCGAGTTTTTCAATCTGCGTGGCAAAAGGCTCCTTAAAATAATAGCTTTTAGGGTGATTAAGATTGTAAATCCTGTCATAAGTGAGCAGTACCCAAAGGTATAACTTATTATAAGCCGCAATACCATGTGTAGTGTTGTTGATCACATATTTCATGAAGGCCGTTTTGTCATAGGCCCCGGCGCCACAGCTGGAAGCGATAAGATTGAATTCGGAAGAGGCTTCTTCTTCTATTTTTTTCTGAAGAGCCATCGTCGCAGATCCTCCCTCAGAGTACCCTGCAAGGTAGAGTTTGTTGTCCCATTTAACGGCGTTTTGCGCCTTCAGGAATTCCTTTGACGCTCTCAGCATGTCCAGACAAGCAGTACCAAAGCTGGCTTTGTGTTCATAGGGGTGCGGGTATGCAGCCGAAGATCCGTAGCCAATGTAGTCCGGATACGCAATAATGTAGCCCAAAGAACCGAACAGGGTTCCGAAAGTAGCGGTTTCGCTGCCATCCTGAAAATGGGATGGCGCCGAATTCTCATTCAGAATGGTACCATGCTGTACGCTGATCAGTGAAGCGGGCTGGTCGGTTACGGGCACGAGGAGCGCTCCAGAGGCCGTAATGGTCTGGCCGTCCGTGTTTTTGGTCTCGTAGGTGATTTTATAAACAGTTACTCCATTTTTAACGTATCCTGTCAACAGCGGACTGATGGCACTGGCTACCTTAGAGATATCGTCCTTGGTAAGGTCCTTGATCTTGCTGCTTTCCTTCAGGTACTTATTCTGTTCCGGAGTGGCCGGGTCGTCATTGTTACAGGAAGCAAGAAAGAGGACGCTCCATAGAAACAGGAGAAAGATTCGGTTAAAAAGTATTTTCGGGTCGAAATTTTTCATGCTCAAAAAGAGAAAAAGTCAGTGTTCAATATGATAACGAACACTGACTTGTTTTAATAAATTCAAACTATAACTTTCTATAATTTATTCATATACCAGCTGATCATCCGGGCGGTGGCGTCGGGTCTTTCCACCATGCCCATGTGCCCTGCTTCTGCCAGAATGAACGGATAACTTTGTTTCGGATATTCCGAAAGGCTGATACAGCTTTCAAAGGGGATAAGCTTGTCTTGCATACCAATGATTAAAAGTACCGGATAGGGCATCGTTCTTAATAGTTCACTGCGGTCGGGGCGGTTGCGCATGGCATGAATGCCTACGATCAGCGCCTCAGCAGGCAGTTTTCCGAAATGCTTCACATGTGCTTTTACTTTTTCCGGAAAGAGTTCCTTATAACGCTCACCAAAGAGATTGGGCGCTGTATTTTTAATGAACATTTCGGTGCCGTAATTTCTCAGCAGTTCAATGGTTTGGTTACGCTGGTGTTTTTTCGCCTCATCATCTGCATAGGCTGTTGAGTGAAACAGGCCGAAACCTTCCAGCATATCGGGATATTTCTCGGCAAAAGCCAGTGCGATGTACCCGCCCATGGAATGGCCGATCAGCGTGCACTTTGTGATGGTAGCATTGGTGAGCAAGCGGTGAAGTTCATCGGCATAATCCTCAACCGACTGGCAGAAGGTGAAAAGCGATATATTGGGCCTTACAACGGTAAAATATTCATTCAACATGGCATCCAGATTGTCCCAGATTGTATCATCCATGCCGTGCCCATGCAACAGTACCAACGTTTTACGGTGCAGATTCATAATATCAATAATTTACTGGTTGAATACTAATTTACATAAATATATATAAACCCCGTTCCACAACCGTCATTTGCCATCTTTTTCCAGGGGAAGTTTTTAAGCGGTAGAATGCCGAAATGAAAAATGCCAGTGTAGGTACCTGGCATTTTCATGAATTCATCTGTTCCAACCGGGTTTATTTGGCCTGTTTTGCTAGTTCTTCATCTCGTAGCGCCCGCCTGAGAATTTTTCCCACATTTGTTTTAGGGAGTTCATTTCTGAATTCTATTTTTTTAGGACATTTATAACCCGTCAGGTTCTGGCGACAGTAGGCTCTTACGTCTTCTTCGCTCAAAGCCGGATCTTTTTTAACAATAAAGACTTTCACCATCTCTCCTGTTTTTTCATCGGGCATACCCACACATGCTACTTCAAGTACACCGGGGCATTGGGCTACCACATCTTCGATCTCATTGGGATAAACATTAAAACCGGATACCAGGATCATATCTTTTTTCCGGTCTACGATTTTGAAAAAGCCATCTTCGTCCTGTATGCCAATGTCTCCGGTTTTAAACCACCGACCACTCTCATCTTCCAGAATCACTTTGGCAGTTTCGTCGGGGCGGTTAAAATAACCAAGCATTACCTGAGGGCCGCGCGCGCATATTTCACCACGTTCGCCCACGTTGGCCCAGGTATCGTCTTCCCGCAGGATCCTCATTTCCGTGCTCGGGAACGGAACACCGATTGTCCCGGGTTTATGTTTGCCATTGAGTGGATTCACGGATAGTACCGGCGAGGTTTCTGATAATCCATATCCCTCCACCAGCGGACATCCTGTTACCTTTTCCCATTTTTCGGCCACAATTTTTTGCAGTGCCATACCTCCGGCAATTGATATTTTCAATCCGCTGAAATCAACATCTTTGAAATCCTCATTGTTAAGCAGACCGTTAAACAGGGTGTTAAGGCCTGGGAAGATATTAATTCTGAATTTTTTCAGCTCCTTTACAAAGCCCGGAATATCCCTTGGGTTATGGATCAGGACATTCAGTGCTCCCCACTTTATTCCGCACAATCCATTGATAGTGAGTGCAAATACGTGGTATAAGGGAAGCGGTGTGGCGAGTACGAGCTGTCCGGTATGGTCTGAATTCCTCATTTTTGACATGAGCCATTCATTGGTGGCTTCTACATTGGCAATGAGGTTGCGGTGTGTGAGCATGGCGCCTTTGGAAACGCCGGTTGTACCACCCGTGTACTGTATAAAGGCAAGGTCAAGCCCGGATACATGCGGACGTTTGTAGGTGCTACCTGCTCCTATAGACAATGCTTCGCCAAATGAAACCGCTTTGGAAATATGATAGGCGGGAACCATTTTCCGGACATACTTCACCACCGTGTTCACCAGCAGTTTTTTTGGAAAACCCAGCATATCTCCCACCTGGGTAATGATTACATGCTCAATGCCCGTATCAGCAATGATTTTTTCAAGATTGGCAGCAAAATTGGCAAGGATAACAATTGCCTTGGCTCCCGAATCTTTAAACTGATGAACCATTTCACGGGGAGTGTATAACGGATTGGTGTTGACAATCACAAGGCCTGCCCGAAGGGCACCCATCATCACAATGGGGTACTGAATCAGATTGGGCATTTGAATGGCAATTCTGTCGCCCGCTTTTAGTCCCATGTGCTGCAGGTAAGCGGCAAAATGCTGCGAGTAGCGGTCAAGCTGGGAAAAGGAAATCTCCTTGCCCATGTTGGTATAGGCTGGCTGGGACGCATAATCTCGGAAGCCCGTTTCGATCAGATCCACCAGGGAAGGGTAGGCGTCCGGATTTATTTCATAAGGTATTCCCTCAGGGTAAAATTTGATCCAGGGATATGTATTTTCTGACATTTCAATCATCTTAGTTCATGTGTTGGGTTCAAGGCTTATTCGGAATTTAAGATAGTAAATTAAGTCAAAAGATTATTTATTCAATACAATTAATTTATTGCCAATCTTCCCCTCATTCCACAGGAACTATAACAGACGGAACGAAATTTTATTTTTTTGGTAATTCCCAAAGCCACAGCGGCCCCTCTTCGTGGTCCAGAACATCTTCTGTCTGACGGAATCCTATTTTTTGGAGAATATGAACGGACGCATTTTCTTCGGCCATCGTATGCGCAATTACTTTATGCACACCTGTATGGCTGAAAGCATGGGCAACAAGCCCCTGTGCCGTTTCCATGCCAAGGCCTTTTAAACGGTGTGAGGGCATAATTTCATAACCTATTTCGACGATACCACTGGAGTCGGGTTCGCCTTTATAGCCGCAGGATCCTATCAGTTGATTATCAGGAATATAAATGGTAAGATATAGCCACCATTCGCGCAGAGGAGGATGCGCTTTCCAGCGATGGTAGGCGGGAGTAAACGTGTCGCGGAACTCGGTCCATTTTTTTGGCACATTTACCCCCATCACTCTGGCAAGTGTATGATTACCCATTCGGATCGCATCAAAAAGCGTATCGTCACAGGGTATGATCCTTAAATTCGGGGTTATAATCATTTGATGAATATTGATAATCGCCCGAATTTAAGAAATTTCATCAGGAATTATTATCATCAAACCTGTCGGTAATGGCTTTACGGATGGCCTGATGCGGGCGCATACCTGTATTTTTTGATCGGGTAACGGCTCTGTCCGAACCGGCGTTGGCCTTGGCGCGCAGTGCAAGATTGGAGACAGTCATGTGCCGGTTCCGCCATTGGTCATATTCTTCCTCGGTCATGATATCACGGGACACTTTGCCTCTTGCATAACCATCTCCAAATAATCGAACCCGGCTGTCGGTGAGTGCGTCACGTCTTTCCTGTTCAAGTTGTTCAATTTCTGCCTTAAGTTTGGTTTCCTCTTTCTTTAACTCTTCAAGGGAATGAAGCAGGGAAATATCATTCTCCTGAATATTCTTTTGAGAAATATGACGGTTGATATTTTCCTGCAAGGGCGCAAGTTCTTTTTCCAGTTTTCGTTTCCGGCGTCTTAGTTTCCATAATTTAGGATCAATCTGAAGCCAGCGGTACCAGAACCCCTGTAAAACTGGCAAGGCCATGCCCAGGGAAACCGCACCGGCTACGGCAAATAACACACCGCTGAGGACGAAGGATAACAAGGCCCAGGGGCTATTCACAAGATCAAGGTTAAGCTGATCCGAATTCCTGAGCGCCTCCTCAATTTTATTGGTGAGTTCGGGGCTGTTGACAGGGGCTCCCGTTAACGGATCTACGGCATTCAGCTGAAGATTTTTAACCGATTTGTTAATGGCCTCTTTCAGTTTGTCGGTACGATACGCCTCATATCTGAACCAGCCCAGAATGATCAGCGTCACAACCGCGAAAACGGAGAGGATCAGTTTAAACCTGGCATATCTTGACTTTGCCCTGACAGTATCTTCCCGGTGAAACGGCTCTTCTATCAGCCGGTCGTAGGCTGGCTTTAATAAAACGGATAACATGGCAAGCCCGATGGCAAATGCCCACGCCTCGTTGGAATTTCGGATGTTGAGTGCATAGGCCACAATTTCGTGGGAAATGATGAGGTCGCCGGCAATAAAAGATATTCCGGCGGCAAGGAAGATGAGCCCCGCAACCAAGGAATATGAGGGCGCTTTTTCACGCCGCATTTCTTCCAGATAGTCAGTTTGGCTGTTAATATCTGAGATGATCTTTTCGTTTTCTTCTTTGGTTCTGATACTGGTGTTCAGTCCCATCACTTCGGCCTGTAGCCTGTCATAGGCCGACTTGTGCATTTGTGCCGTTTCCTGGTACAGGGCTCTTGCTGCCGCCAGGTTTTCCTTCTTTTCGGAGAGCTGCCCGGTGATCCAGTCGTGGTTCACATGGCTTGCCAGGTACGCTTCGTACGCTTCCTTTTCCTGTCCCTCTAAACCGCTGGTATAACCGCGCTGATAATCCTGGTTTTGATTTTCGGTGTTCTCGTCCATAATGAATGTATTCCGGATTTGACAATAAGTTTATTGCTGGAAATGAGGTTAATCGCGGCTGCTGTCACGGATGTATCTGATCTGCCTGCCGGTGAGTTCGGTTTTCATGCGGCGGGCAAGGTAGAATTCGCTTTCGAAAAGCTTGACGAGCATATCCCTTTTCGCATTAATCCTGTCACGCTCCGTTTCTGCAGTACTTTGTTCTCTGAGCGATTGCCATTTTTTAATGCGCAGTTCATCTATTTCATTCTGGAGCTGCCGGATTTCATTTTCCCAGCTTACCTGATTCTGCTCATATCTGCCGCTTTCCTTCCTCATACCGAGCCACGCCTTCAGATCATTTCTAAGCAAAGTGATATTGCTTAAAAGAAGCTTGCCAGCAAAAAGGAACAGAAAAAACACAAAAATGAATAGGGCCATCGCTTGCCAGAAGGTTTGGTAGGGGAGTGCATTCGTAAACACAAAGAGTGCAGCAGCAAACGGCAGCCCTATTTCTTCCAACAGCGCACGCCAGGTAACCTTGGAGTCGTTATCATGAAACATTGAAATTCTTCCGAATAAGCTGAACATCCCTGACAGGAAAACTCCTATTGCAATGGCTGAACTTTCTTCAAATGCAGGTTTCAGGGACGCCCTGATCAGGTAAAAATTGCCTGCACACATGGCTACGCAAAGCAATAAACCCATGAGGGTCCTGGGCAGATGATGCTCAGCCGTAAAACGTAAGTCGGACTGTGCTCTGAGCTTTTGGCCCAGCTCGTCCATGCGGTTGCTCTTCTGGCCTATGAAAAGGTTAAGTTCCTGGATGCGTTCATTTTGCTGCTCAATCTCAGCTGCGTGCGGTGCGCCGAGCTGCGAAAAGTATTTCTGTATAATTTCTGTTTTTTCTGATGGTTCGGATTCAGAAAGGCCAAATAAAACGCCTTCGTCCCGTAAGGTATCCTCATCTTCAAGCCAGTAGGGCATAATGACCTGTTCATAGGCGGAAGTGTCATCCGTACCCAGTTTGTTGGAAATTTCCCCGGTATTGGTGGCTTCTGATGATTTCTCGGTGGTCGGGCTGTTGAAATTCTGAATGATATTTCCGGGAGCGGCTGGTTCTTCGTCGTAATAGTTTTCTTCGTCAGCCTTGGAGGATCTGAACCAACTGGCAAGTTTTTCAGTAAGTTTGGCCATGATTTTAATGGATTAGCCTGCGATTATCCATCAAAACTTACAAACAAGCTATAATATTGTGATGACCGGTAATTAAAAGGTAGAAAGCTTCTCTGGCTCAGTGCTTTTCGAACATTTTCTGAAGAGCCTGCCAAAGCTTTTTCTTAAGGTCTCTGTCTGCTTCTATCACCGCCAAGGGGTCTGCGAGTAGGAACCAGATCCCTTCAATGTACTTGGGATTATAGGGGGGAAGTAATAGGTCCAGATTTAATTTGATCAACGGTACGCCAAAAGTAATGAAGTAGTTGGTCTTTTTTTCGGCCAGTACTATTCTCGCATCCTTACTTTTCAAAAAACTGTAATTAAGCATGTCCGACTGTGCAGAAGAGTGGCCGACAGCCTTCAGGATGTTTTCAAGCAGCAGCGATTCCGTCTCAATCAGCCTTTCTTGTTTGGGCTCATCGGTTAGGATCAGTATGCTGTGCTTGAGTTCAGGAAAGGCCGGATTCTTTTCTTTTACTTCTTCGGCAGGTTTGGAAATCACCGGCGGAGAGGAAACTGGAGCCAATACCTGAGGACTGGACTTTATTACGTCGGCCGTTTTTTCAAGAAAGGTATCCTGCCGCGTGTCATCAGCAATCCTGAAAAGCGTTTCGTTCTGATAGAGTATCTGGTACAGTGTTGCTGGCTGGGTCATTTTCTTTGTCTACAATCCTCCCAAATTTAATGGCTGTTGGCTCCAAATCCCAATTTTTCGCTTTTTTGCCAGGATCTCAAGATTGGCATATTCCTGATCCGAAGAGTATTTTTTATAATGAACGGCATATCCGTTTTTTACCAATGATTTGTTAAGTACTTCACCATCAGGTAATATTACTTCTCCCAGCAGCCGGCCATACCTGTCAAATTCTCCCTTATGCCGGATTTTTACTGTTTTATGAAAGCACTTTTGTGAGGTATACTGTTTGGCTACCTTATAATAGGGCTGGCCCCGTTCCGGACAGTTGATGTGGGTAAAACGAATTCTTAGCGGTTTGCCCAAGCGCTGCCCTGCCTTTTTTCCTGAAAATATAAATTTCAGTTCAATGGTATCGCCATCCTGTATTCCTATTACCTCGGCTGCCAAAGGATTCGGTAACTGGTCTGTTTTTGTAACAGGTTGAGCAAAAGCCGGTTCAGCTAAAAAAGGAAGATTAAAAGTGAGAAATGCAAAAAACAGAATTCTGAAACAGCTTTTAACGAAAAATTGCACGCGGAGTAAAAAATTGAGGGTTACTAATTATGGGTTCAGCTTATACCATTTGATATCTTTCAAAGGAGCCCGGCGGGCTATCGTGGAAGATGGGGCATAGTATTTTTCGAGATAGTCCAATACCTGTACCTCGGTTTCTCCCAGGTTCCACAGATTGTGGTTGGCCTGCATCCATCTGATCTTCTGTTTCCAGCCATCGCGGGTGAAGCGGTGTTGCTGAATCAGTTTGGTGGAATGGCAATTGGTGCATTGTGCTTTCACCATATACAGGTTTTTATCCTCATATAAGCCGGTTTCCGGATCTTTTTTTAAGGTATCTGATAAGGAAACAGTCTGGTTGACAGTGCCAATTCCCGCCGCAGGCCTTATGGATACAAAACCAGTCAACAGGCAGATTGCCAAAAGTGCAGAAAGGAAATATTTCATAATGAGTTTGTCTGTCCTATCCGGATAATAAATTATTCTGCCTTCACGGCAATCCTTTCGCAGGCATTATTCAGGTACCCGCCAGGATTCCATGAGGGAATGACCATCGGCTGTGAAACGCCTTTGGCATCAGTTGCTTTCACCCATACCTCGTAATATCCTTTTGTCGGGAGTTTTATTTCTGTATCCCAATGTTGCCAGGCCAGGCGGTTAACCGGGGTATTGAGTTTACAAGGCTGCCATGTAGCGCCAAAATCCAGAGATACTTCTACCTTTTTTACTGCCAGATCACCCGCCCAGGCATGGCCACGTAAAGGAATGCTGGTTCCAGGGGAAAGGATAGCTCCGCTTTTAGGATAGGTGATGATGGATTTAACAGGCATTGACTCAATAATCCTGAAATATTCATCAGTTTGCGGAACATCAGTACCAGGTGCAACGGGATAGCGGGGCATTCGGTAACTGTGCCCATCCATTTTTGCACCGTCGTGTATTTTGTTTCTTACGGATATCGCGCTGAGCCATTTGCCCGAAACCGATGCTGGCCATCCACCGATTACCAGCCGAAGGGGGAAACCATGAAATTCGGGTATATCCTTCCCGTTAAGTTGCCAGGCAATCAGTGTTTCATCTTCCAATGCTTTTGCTATCGGCACGCCTCTGGAAATGGCTTCTTTCCTGGGGTCTTTGCTCAGGTGTATATCTTTAGAATGGTATCCTATATATACAGCATCATTTTTTATCCCAACATCATTCAGAATGTCTTTCAGACGGACACCCGTCCACTGTGCGCAATGCACCGCGCCTTGTCCCCAGGAGTTACCCGAAGTCTGCGGCTGATATCCCGCACGGCCGTTGCCGCCGCATTCCAGTACAAGCTGATAAGTGTAATGTTTAAAGCGTTTTTTTAAATCTTCAATGGTATAGGTTTTTGTTGTTTTAGCAGATTCTCCGTCAATGGTTAAAGTCCAGTTTTTTGGATCAATGGATTCAGGGATCAGGCCATTGTTCCGGATGAACATTTTTTCGACCGGGGTGATTTTGTCGTCAAGCAAATGAAGAGGTGATTCCACATTCCAGGGTTTGTCACTCAGTACGATCATCTCCTGGGCTTTGCCTTTTAACGCATCTTTTTCATCCAGTACCAGAGGTATATATCCTTCCGGTAACTTGTCGGCAAACACAATTTCCGAACCAATAGCAGCGGTCAGGGCCGCAAGGCCCGATTTCCTGATAAAATTTCTTCTGTTAAAATGAGTATCCATTAGTATGTCAAGTAGGTAGCCCTGGTACTATAACGGCCAAAAATACATAAACCTTATCAGTTGAAGGGAGCGATGGTTCAAAAACTTACCTGATTTTTGGAAAGATTGGTAAAAAACAAAGGATTGCCTCTGTCATGAGGCAATCCTTGCTGCATTATATTAAGAAATGAAATGGATTACACAACCATGTGTGTGTACAGATTTGGAGGTAATCCTGTAATTTATGCCTTAATAAAAGGCCCGGCTATGGCCAGAACGGCCTCTTTGGAAAGAGGTTCGTCGAATGCCTCCGTGATAGCCGCTGCGGATTTTCCCGATAAGCCGTTCAGATCCGCGCCACCCTGTGTCATGTTATCTTCACCGGCGTAAATAGCCGGAACTGCACCCTCTTTCCCTGTTATCCAGGCCTTCATGGCAGGTGTTCCATTGAGCGACGCTGCAAGGCGACGTGCAATAGCCGCATGTCTGGCTTCAACGGAATGCACCTGTAAGGCGTACTCCAGTATCTGAGGGTCCGCAATTAATGCGCCAGCCTGGCCCTTGTAGGCTCGCACACCTGTATCTTCCAAGGCACTGGAAACAGTCACGAATGTTTTATAATTGGTAAATACATCCGCAAAAGCGCCTGCATAGTTGAAGTCAAACGTAGGCTTTGCAATGGCTTTGGCACCCAGGGCTTTTACCAGAAAAGCAACGTGAGCGGTTTCGTGTTTTCCAATGGTAGTGAAAATGGCTTTATCTTCCGCAGGTATTAAATTGGCGGCGGCATTACCTGCTTTGTAAAATTCATCTTCCAGGTATTCCAGTGTCAGCGCATAATTGAGTACATCCACTGCTGCGGCCGACTGTGCGTAGGCTTTGTTGATAATGGAGGCAAATAGCGTGGGCACTGCCACCGTCGCAACTTTGCTGCCGATCCGGTTCATAAAGTGGCGGCGGGAAGCGTACTCCAGGCGGCCGGCTGCATCCCCATCAATTTTTTGAAATTCGTCTATTATCTTGAAAATATCCATGAGTTCTAATGTTGGAGTTGAATCAATTATTTACCTACGTTGCTGCCGTTAATGTTGGTTTTTACATAGCCTTTTACCGCAGCAAGGATATCAGCCGGAGCAATTGCTTTGTCAAACCCATCCGCGTTAATAATGTCATCTCCGGCAAAGTCGGCAGACTTTGGTTTCAGCAGGTCACGGATCACAGCGGCATGCCGTGCTTCAACAGATACTATTTTACCGGCTAGTAAGAGGTACTCAGCATTTTTGATGAGCTTTCCGGCTCCGTTATAGGCCTGAACACCAGTATCTTCGAATAATTTCGCTGCACCCAGTACGGAGTCCCGTTTCGTAAAATCGATGCTGGAGAAATTCACTTCAAGGTCTGCAATGGCTCCGCTGCCCAGGGCTTTTTTGAAAAAATCGCGATGAACGATTTCATGATCCCTTATATCGGTCAGGATAATTTTTTCGGCATCCGTAATACCTGAATAGGGTGTTGCAATAATTTGTGTGTAAAATGCAGCTTCCAGCTGTTCAAGCGCATAAGCATAGTTCAGAACGCCGGTGTCTCCCGAGCCCAGGTCGACCGTTTTGTCGCCTGTCATCACCGGGTCATCATCCTTACAGGCTCCCAGTATAAATGCTCCCATGGCAGAAGCAACTCCTGCCGAGCGGAGAAATAATCTTCTGTTAACAACGGCTAAGATCTGGCTCTGATCCTTTTCCGAATTTTTGTGTGTTCTCGTCATTTTGTTCATATCTTGTAGTAAGAATTCTTCTCGTTCGTCGAAAAGACATGTCCGTGAAAACCTACGCCATGAAATTTTGTTTAGATCAATGCGACCTGAAATAGATTTGATAAAAGGTACAAAAAGAAAATCAAATGCATCTGAATTTAGGATATAACTATCTGATATTCTGATAAATATAATTCTATTAAAAAATTTAAATATTTTTCAGTTTTGATTGATTGCAGGGTCGGGCATAAACAACAAGAGCCCGTTAAGGGCTCAAATTGATCTTTCAGACTAAACGATAAGGTAAAATATATGGCGTTGAGTAAAATATATTGAAGTTATCTTATTAACTTTTGTATAGAATTATGTCTACTATTTAGGTGTAAATAAATTCTACACAAATATATGTAGTATATCGTGAATTTGGAATGAAATCCGTTAAAAAAATATTCGTAAAATCAGGAGCTATTTTATTCGGTTCTATGCTTATGCATCTGTTCGGTCAGTGGCAGCAATTTGCATGCAGCCAGGCTGTGCTATTTTAATTAAGTGGTTGCTTTTTAGTGTTTTAACTTTGTCTTGAGTACCTGTGGTACGGTATTTTAGTGAGCAATAATTATTGTATTACAGAAACGCTAATCATTTGAAAATATATGAAAAAGCCAATCATAGCGGTACTGACGGCATGCCTGCTGTCTGCCATAAATCTGAATGGGGCATCGGTGGCAGAACCGGTGCTGTCTGTGTATACGTCTCAGGAAAAAGTGGCGATTAAGCCGGAAGATCTGCCCGAGGCTGTGAAGGAAACGCTGGGGAGTAATGCTTATCTGGGCTGGGAGGTTACTGCGGCCTTTTTGATCACGAAGCAGGATAATTCCCAATATTATGAAATAGCCGCAAAAAAAGGTACGGAGACAGCCACCATCAATCTTGATAAATATGGCAAAAAGGTAGAGTAAGAAACGCCAAAATCTTTGAGGCTTTATAGAATGCCAAAACCGGAAACTTACGGCTTTTGGCATTTCTTTTTATAATTTTATACCGATTATTATCGTTACAATTGTATTTGTTTTATTTATTGTGAATATATGGCTCAGCTACTGCTTGTAGAAGACGATACTACGTTTTCGAAACTCCTAAGCTCATTTCTGGCAAAACATGGACATGCGGTAAAAGTTTGTTCGTCCATTCAGGAAGCAAAAAATGCGTTAGGCGAAACCAGCAGGGAGGATATACCCTTTGAGGTGTTGATGCTGGATTACAGGCTTCCGGATGGCAATTCGGTCGATTTTCTTAAGGGTTTAAGGAGCGAAGGAATCAGGATACCCGCTTTTATCATGACCAGCTTTCATGATGTACGTACGGCTGTAAATGCCATGCAAAGCGGAGCGTTTGACTACATCACCAAACCAGTGAACCCCGAAGAGCTTTTGATGGTGTTGGGCGAGGCTTTAACAAAATCGACCATTGCACCCAAAAATGTGCAGGCCGAGAAACCGGCAAAAAAGGTACAGAAAGAATCGCTCGAGTTTATAGAGGGAAATAGCAGTATTTCCAAACAGCTTTATGAATATGTACGTCTGGTGGCGCCCACGGATATGTCCGTAATCATTCAGGGGGAGAGCGGAACGGGAAAAGAATACGTTGCCAAGTCAATACATAAGCTGAGTAAAAGAAATAAAGGTCCGTTTGTGGCGATTGACTGCGGGTCTCTTTCTAAGGAGCTGGCTGCCAGTGAGTTATTCGGTCATAAAAAGGGGGCTTTTACGGGTGCCCTGCAAGATAAGATAGGCCAGTTTGAAGCTGCTGACGGCGGGACTTTGTTTTTGGACGAAATTGGAAATCTGGGATATGATGTGCAGGTGAAATTGCTGAGGGCTCTTCAGGAAAGGATTATCGTTCCGGTGGGTAGTACGCAACAGGTAAAAGTGGATGTACGGCTCATTGCGGCTACCAATGAGGATCTGATGGCCAATGCAGCCAAAGGAGATTTTCGGGAGGATCTTTACCACCGGCTCAATGAGTTTAAAATAGAGGTACCTGCTTTGAGAAAGAGGGGCGAGGACCTGCAGATTTTTGTACAGCATTTTGTGGATAAAGCCAATCGGGAGCTGGACAAAAATGTAAAACGTCTATCTAAAGAGGTTATGGACGTTTTTATGAAGTATGACTGGCCAGGGAATCTGAGGGAGCTGAACAATGTCATCAAAAGACTGGTCCTTTTATCAAAGGAAGAGGTAGCTCCCCTAAGTGCCCTGCCTGCTGAAATGATATCTGCACTGGAAGAGGTACAGCAGAAACCGTCCGGTTCCAACCTTAAGGCAATTCAGGAAAGCCATGAGAAGGAAATGATTGAAAAGGTTTTACAGGAAGTCAGGTATAATAAAAGTAAGGCAGCAAAATTGCTGAACATCGACCGTAAAACACTCTATTACAAGATCGAGAAGTATCAGATAGAATAACTTATAATTTTCTCGTCCACCTGCTCAACCAGCTGCCTTGCGTCTTGTATGAGCAGATAAAGGTCGTCCTGTGATGGCCTTTCATTTTTGTCTCTGATGGTGGTTTCCACCATCCGGAATCGTGTGGAGATATCCCTCGCCCCAACTTGCCCGATACGTCCTGCCAGGCGATGCGCCAGTTCCATCACGTCATTATATGCCTTTGCTTCGGATAAAAACTGAATTTTATCAAGATCATTTCTGGAATCTTTTACAAATTGTTCAAGTACTTCCTTAATCATTGCTTCATCTCCAAAGGCCATTTCGTGCAATTGGGAGAGGTCCAGGTCCTCCCGCACTTTATTAACAACAGGAAAAGAGCTGTCCAGAAGATCCAGTAGTTCGTTTGAGTGAAAGGGTTTCATCAGAATTCCGTCGAAGCCCAGGCTCAGGAGTTTTTCTCTTTCCTCGGGCAAGGCTTGGGCGGTCAGTACGTGAAACTTAACTTTGGGTGAAGCCACTTTTCTGAGGCGTTTGCAGAGCTCTGCACCATTCATGCCGGTCATGCGCATATCGGTGAGTACATATCGGACCTCGGGATCCCATGGATGATTGAGCGCCTCTTCGGCTGAAGAAAAGCAGGTATTTCTGATATTGTGCAGATCCAGGACAGAGGCGCACCATTTAAGTATAAAGGCGTCGTCGTCCACAAGCCATACTTTTCCTGGAACACTGTAATTTCTCTGAACAAATTGCTGCTGGGGCTGTTGGGGCGCTTGGGTTCTTTTCATTTGAACGGTTACGGCAAACACCGTGCCTACTCCTTCCCGGCTCTTCACGGTAATTTGTCCTTGCATACCCTCTACCAGGGCCTTTACGATACTCAGGCCCAGTCCCGTGCCGCCGTATCTTCTGACTATGGAAGGATCAGCCTGTTCAAACTGGTTAAAAACACGCTGCAGCTGCTCGTCGGACATACCCATACCGGTATCCGAGATTTCAAAAAGAATATGGAATCCTTGCGCGGACTCCGACCCGGAGGCTTTCAGGGTAACTTCACCTGCGTCGGTAAACTTAATGGCATTGGTTAGCAGGTTGTACAAAATCTGGCGGAGACGGAACGGATCTCCCTCCAGAAAGAGGTCGTCTTCCAGATTATTTTCTAGCGACAACAACAACGTTTTGGCCGTTGCTGTTGGCCGCAGCATCTGAATCACTTCGTTCAGCAGCGGGGAGGCAGCAAAAATCCGTTTTTCGAAGGTAAACTGGTTTGAGATAATGCGGCTGTAATCCAGGACATCGTTAACCAGGTAAAGCAAGTGCTCAGAAGCTGAGTGCAGTGTCTCCAGATCTTGCTGGCGTGGTTTTTCCGCGGCTTTCAGTACCTCGGTATACCCGATGATGGACTGGAGCGGGGTGCGGATCTCGTGGCTCATGTTGGAAAGGAATCGCTGTTTGGCCATGCTGTGATACTCCGCTTCTTCCTTGGCTTCTTCCAGCTGTCTGCGGTAATCGTTACTCTTGGTGATATCCGCCAGGATGAGGTAGGCAAGTACCACGATCACGAAAAAGAAGCCCAGCATAACCCATTCTATATTGTTAATGCTGGCAGTTACCAGTTTCTGGGTTTGTGAAGTATCATTATTGGACTGTCTTACCACTTCTTCCTCCACGTTCCGCATAACGCTCAGCAGTTGGTTTACGAGTGTATTACCAGCAACTGCAAGTTCCTGTTCCTGGTCCACAAACCGGTTGGTTCTGATCTTCTGTGATTTTTCAATCTGATGAACGGCTTCTCCCACCTTGTCAATAGTACTGTCTTCTTTTGCAAATGTCAGGGTGTCCACTTCCACCTTCACTTCCTGTTTCTGAACCACCTTTGAAGCCTCAGGTTCCGTCTCTTTCTTTTGCTTTTTTTGCCCGAATACCCGTTTCAGGAACCCTTTTTTTTCTTCGGCCTGTTTGGTTGTATCGGCAACCTCCGTGAATACAGTAGTGGTTGTAGTCTTCTTTTCAGTTTTTACAACGGTATTTTCAGGATGTCGTTTTTTGATGGTAATGAGCCCCGAGATGGATTTTACCTCTTCAGACAGGTCCTGGTTACTTACCAGCTTGGAGCGGACATCTACATAATTACCATATATTTTTTCTCTTTCACGGAGTATTTTTTTCATGGAATCAATCCGTATGATCTGCAATGGATTGTCGATGCTAAGAATACTCAGAGAATCCAGGCTGGTCATTAAAGAGGCCGACTGCTTTAAAAATTGCTTTCTGGGTTCTTCGCCGCCATTCGGCAATGCATTCTGCAGATGATCCAGAAGGAGTATATCTTTAAAAACCTTATTGACCAGACGCAGCTTATCATTAGGCGTTGAAAGGGCCTCCAGTTTGCTCAACATGTTTTCAAAAGCAAGCTTGCTGATGATCCAGGACGCGCTTAATGCCAGCGAGGCGATCAGAAAGCCCAGGATTACTTTACCCTTAACAGAGCGCAGAATTGACTTGTCACGGAAAGATGCCATAGTAAATCGATCAGATATGGATCAATAACGAAAGTTAGTCAATAAATAATTCAACTGGCAAAAACGGTAAGGTAGGATTCTGGCCCTATTATAGCCAAGAGGCTGCCTCTTGGGGAAGCAGCCTCTTGGCAGTAGTAAGAAGTTCGTTGGATTATTTGGCCAGCGAATTAATCCAGGCCGCGATTTTTACGGCATCTGCCTTTGGAACCTGTGGCATAGGAGCCATTGGGGTAGCAAAGTCAGGCCAGTTTTCGGGCTTGGGATTGTAGATAAGGTCTACAATTTTTTCATTGGTATACTTGCGTTTTGCAACATCCTGATACGACGGCCCCACCACCTTTTTGTCTGCTGCGTGGCAGGCAAGGCAAGTGTTTTTGGCCAGCAATGGTTTCACCTCTTCCCAGGTTGGGGCCTTTGCAGCAGCCGCTTTTGCCGGTGTTTTGCCTTTTCCGTCAGGAGAAACATGTTCTTTGGCAGGGGTGGCCTCCGTAGCTTTACCAGCGCCCGACCGGGTTGTTTTGAGTTCCGAAGCTTTCAGTTTGTCACCATCGGGAATATTATTAAGGGTATAGTAAGCATCCGCATGAACGAGTGACCAAGAATTGGATGCAGCTCTGACACCCTCTAGGGAAATTTTGTGAACATAGTACTGACGAAGGCCGTCTACCACAATCCGGACGGTTTTGCCATCTTCTGAAACCTTTACTCCTTTAATGGTAAGGTCCTCGGGGTTGGTAGGAGGACTTCCGTACACGGGATGGTGTTTATATATATAACTGCTGACCTTGTAGGAATCCAGGTCTTCAGCTGATTTTTTATCTACCGGCATTGTAAATTCAATTTCAAAGCCATCAGGTTTTGCTTTTACCGTATACATTTCGAAGGGCATTTTGCCATTCCATACCAAGCGCTGAAGACCTTGGTTTGCATCACCGGCAGATCCCCATCCTCTGTTGGTTTCGCCTACGAACATGGAGCCGTCCTTATCAAATGCCATTCTTAAAACACCCGACTGGAATCCGCTTCTGAAGCCAATGGAAGCGCCCTGGTACTCACCCTTCACTTTTTCCAGCACTACACGCATGATATTGCTTTGTCCCTGATCACCCACAAAAACCTGTCCTGTAAATGGACCGAAGTTCCCAGCGGTATTGTCTTTGATGAGTTCAGAAGTGGATACACCATGTACTCCATACGGCAGCCACACAGCAGGCAGCCGTACCATGTCATATTTTTCCTTCAGCTGATACAAGTACTGCGGAGTTTCATTGATCACATTCTCAGGTTTGATGGCGCGGTCCTGCGCATCTCTGTTTTGGCGGTTATCGCGTTCAGCAAAGAATTGTTTTTCTGTAAGTTTCACCGGCGAATTGGGTAACCCTGCCCAGCGTAAACCAGCCGGGTGGCCCATGAAATCACCCTTTTTAACCTGGAATATACCACCAGTTCCCATCCAGTCGCCCTGGTTGTCGGTATACCATAACTCGCCGTCCAGCATGCTGATACCCGCCGGAGACCGAACGCCCGTTGCCCAGGGCTCATACTTTCCATCATTGGTGATATGGAAAATCCAGCCACGGCCCGGTACCCGGCTTTCACCTCTCCACCATTCTTCATCCCCAAAAGCCACGTTTCCGCTTACAAAAAAGCTTCCGTCTGGTGCCAGTTTGGGGCCGAATGAGTACTCGTGGTAATGGCCGGAGAGCGGCCAGGAATATACTGTTTCATAAACGTCAGCTTTGCCGTCTCCATTTTTATCGACCAGCTTTGTAAGTTCACCACGTTGTGCGCAATAGAGGGCGCCATCTTTGTAAGCCAGGCCAAGAATTTCGTGTAAACCCGTTGCAAATTTCCTGAAGTAAGGGGCACGGCTCGTTGGATTATCTACAATCCAG
This sequence comes from Dyadobacter sp. CECT 9275, assembly GCF_907164905.1. Lineage (NCBI taxonomy): Bacteria > Pseudomonadati > Bacteroidota > Cytophagia > Cytophagales > Spirosomataceae > Dyadobacter > Dyadobacter helix. The sequence continues at coordinate 397,085 of NZ_CAJRAF010000001.1, forward strand.
ACCTCTCCCCGGCGTGTGGAAATTGCCAGAGAGCCATTGGGCATGGTAATCAGGCCGCCGATTTCAAGAATGATACCTTCCGGAATGGGGGGAGTGATGATCTTATAAAAATCTTCTTCTTTCGGAGATTCCTGCGCCTTAAGCACCGGAAAGGTCGCCAGAATGATTAATATGATTTGAGCAATTATTTTCATCTTAATAGTATTTTAAAAAGGATGGTATCAGAATAGAATGGCGTATTTAACCTCACCGTTTTTTACCGGAACAATGAGCTCCTGCCGGCCATCTATTGATCTGATCTCGGGTTTTACCGTTTTGTCGGCAAGTTGGATATAGTACGACTTGTCGTTCACCGCATAAAGTCCGTCAGACACTTTCTCAATTGATTCGGCATCTGCCAGTTTGGCAACCAAGTCGTTGGAAGGAGTTGCGACCTTGATCGTCCTTTCAAAGTACTGGTTGTTAACCACGTTGATATTATCCGAAACAGCAGAACCAAACGCCATGTACTGGAAAGTGGGTACTTCCGAGTCGTCCAGTGTATAACCTTTCGGACGATAGCCGCTGCCGGTAGTATCTTTTACCCATTTGGATTGGCCGCTGATTTTACCCAAAGTCATATCATTACCCAACACGGTAAGACTTCCCCTTGGACGTGAAGAACCGTCACCACGGTCATGCCACATGGGTGTTGCATCCAGGAATTCGCCTCTCCAGACCTGCAGAACGGCCCCTTTGTCAAGGTCGTAGGTATAATGAATATTAGAAGGGCTTCCTACCGACACAGCATGTACTACACGTTGCTCCTTATCCTTGGAGTCCTTTTTGAAGTCCATGAAACTCCGGGTGATATTGTTGGTTGCTGCGCTGATCAGGATAGGATCCGTGGTACGTCCCGCGGTGGCCGAGCTTTTGGTACTGTAGGTTGTTTCACGGAAACCGGGTCCGTCCACCCAAAGGCCCAGGGCAGGCCTTAGCCAGCCATCTCTTTTGTTGTTAAAAATTACAATGTCATGCTCACCGGCGGGCAGGGTCACGGTAGCTTCGCGGAACTCATTTCCATCTTTCCATTCGGGGGAAATGATATTTTTACCATCCAGTTTTACGTATGAATTACCAGCTGCCTGCAATTTGAAGTGATATTCGCCAGCCGTGGGGGCATTGTATTTCCCATTGTAAACCAAAGAAAAATTATTGTTTTCTTTCAGTACCTCCCAGGTAAGTGCCGGGCTGGAGCCGGTTTCGGATGGCTTGATTTTGGAAAGGTCTTCGGTTTCCAATAAACCACCGTAGTAAATTTTATAGGTAAGGCCGGATAATGTTCCGGCTTTTTTGTCAAAATTATTGATCCGGATGTTTCTGATCGCCAGAGACCCATGATCTCCCTGCAGGCGGATAGGCCCTGAAGGTACATCTTGAGCTGTAAGCGAGCCACGTGTTGGTCCGCTTACTTCAACATTTTCATGGATCGTAATTCCGTTTAACACCACTTTCAGGAATACTGCATTGGCGATTTTTTTGCCATTTGCATCAAAACGGGGAGCTTGATACGAAATTTTGATATTTTGCCATAAACCCGGCGCTTTGGCTACGTTAAAACGGGGAGCATAACCCTCGTATCCCTTTTGTCCTTCTGGTTTCGAGTCGTCCCACCTTTCGTAAATTCCGCCGCAATCACCGTATTTAGCCGTTTTTTTACCCCAGCTATCAAACAGCTGTACTTCATAGTTGCCCTGCAGGTAAATTCCGGAATTGGATCCTTTTGACATCATGAAATCCAGCTCAATGTCCAGGTCTCCGTGGGTAAAATTGGAAATGAGCTCATATTGGTTGCCATACTTCCCCTTTTCATGGATACAGGCAAGAACCCCTTTCCCAGGAGTGGTATTCAGAACATTTTCTTTCGAAATGTCGGCAGAGGCGTTTCCTACAATTTTCCAGTTGGCAGGAGGAGGAGATTTGAAAGCGTTCAGATTGTCCAGTGGAATTGTTTGGGCCAGCGTCATACCAGCCGAAAAACAAGAAGCCAAACCGATCAATACCGTGTAAAGGGTTTTTCTTTTTGTGATATACATGTTAGATTAGAAATTGTTATAAACAGAAGCGAAAGTTACGCTTTATAGTAATATTTTTTGTCAAAATGGAGTCAGAAAGATTAATATCTGCTCAGAAGGGCCGGATGCAGTATGCTTCACTATTTGGGGGTGGTGCTACATTTGAGATAACGTTTTCGGGTTGTAATAAGCCCATCAGGATTTTTGAATCGTATCGGTTTTTGTAAAAAATCCTGAGACTTCAATAACCCAAGCAGGGCTTCGGGGAGTCTTAAGTAATAGGATGTGCCAGCTTTGTCGGCCGAATGAGTAAAACATGTTCTTTTAAACCTTATCATTGTCAAAAAATCGTTTTATAATTTATGAAAAGAATTTCTTTACTGGTGGTTGGTCTTTTAGCGGCCGCTGCTGCCCATGCACAATTACAGCCTGCAAAACAAACCCCTGAATCCAGTGAACAGTGGTTTCCGGTACCCCGTATCGTCACACCGGGTAAAGGTTTGGCTACGGTTTCAGGCTTTACAGCTCCTTCTGATGCAATCGTTTTGTTTGATGGTAAGAACCTGGATAGCTGGGTGTCTGCAAAGGATGGTAATGGCGCGGCACCTTGGAAGGTAGCTGACGGCATACTTACAGTATTGCCAAAGTCAGGAGATATTCAAACCAAGCAGGCTTTCGGGGACTATCAGCTTCATATTGAGTGGCGTACACCTGCAAAGGTAGAAGGCAGCAGCCAGGGCCGTGGCAACAGCGGTATCTTCATGCAGGGAATCTATGAACTTCAGGTACTGGACAGTTACAACAACGTTACTTATTCAAACGGGCAGGCGGGGTCTATTTATAAGCAAACCATGCCGCTTGTGAATGCAAGTAACGGTCCGGGGGAATGGCAGACATATGACGTTGTTTACACCGCGCCGCATTTCAACAAAGACGGGCAAATGATCATTCCTCCTTACATCACCGTTATTCACAATGGTGTTTTGATTCAAAATCATACCATGATCCAGGGCACTACGCCATACGTTGGGCAGCCGGAGATTAACCCTCACGGACGCGGGCCGATCAAACTTCAGGATCATAATAATACTACCAGCTTCCGCAACATCTGGATCAGAGAGTTGTAATAACAGGATGATTCCGATTCTGGGAATAATTTTGAGAGGCTCAATCGTGTTGTCGATTGAGCCTTTTTTTAGTGCATTTTTACTAACTTTTGGCAATTATATTATTCAAAAGTCAGCTATGCAGGAAATAGAACCCTATTATAATTGGGAAAAACACTATGTGGCCAGCCGGGATGAGCGCTCGCCCTTCTATAGCCGTACCTATAATCTTGATTACTACGAAAATGCAATATATGGTTATTACATCCATCCGCTTTGGGATTTTATTGGATCCGAAACCCTGTATGTGAAAATCCTTTTTGCGGATTACACCAAAAAGTTTGTCATCATAGAAATGTTTGGTGAATGGAATGATACCCTGCACAACGACATTATGTTTTTTAAAAGGCAGGTGGTGGACCCTCTGATCGAGGAGGGAATTAATCAGTTTATCCTGCTGGGAGAAAATGTATTCGATTTTCATGGAGGTGATGATGATTATTATGCGGAGTGGTTTGATGACGTAGAAGATGGCTGGATTGCTGCCGTGAATTTCAGGGAACATGTGGAGCAACAATGGCAGCGTTTCCGGCTCGACTACTATCTTAATTTTGGAGGTACCCTGCAGCTGGAAAACTGGCGGACCTTACAACCCGAGCCATTTTATGAGCTCATTAAAAAATTGATCATAAGAAGGTTAGCCTGACAAAATCATTGATCATTTGCTTGCAACCTTCCCAACTCCTTTGTAGCTTTCGAAAACTTCTTATCCAATCATTCCAATCAAATTTTTTCGAACATGGCAGAAAATGAAGACCCCGCACCAGGAGAGGAAAACCAGTCTCCGGATAAAAAAGCAGAAGATCTAAAAAATGTTGTGTCGGATGCCTCGGAAGAAGTATCGGAAAAAGTTGCTGAAGTTACGGAAGAGGTGAAGGAAGTTGCGGAGGCGGAGATATCTGTTGCTGAAGTGAAAGCGGAGGAGATCGTGGAAGATGTTAAGGCGGAGGTGCAGGACAAAGCAGGGGATGTGAAGGAAACCATTTCCGAACTGAAAGCAGAAGCAGCGGACCAAGCGGAGCAACTGGAAACAACGTCAGAGGTAAAAACGGAGGAGATCAAAGCAGAGGCGGCTCAGGTAAAAGAAGATTTTTCGGCGAAAGCAGAAGAGATCAAAGAAACGGTTACCGATAAGTTTGAAGAGCTAAAAGCTGGTTTTACGGAAAAAGCTGCCCAGGTACAGAATGAAGTAGAACTGAACATAGCAGCAGGAAGAATAAAAGCAGAGGAACTTGCAGCTGAGCTGACAGAGAAGGCTGCCGGGCTGAAAGAGGTGGCGGCGGAGAAACTGGAAATTGCCAAAGAAAAAGCAGAAGAAATAACGTATAAACTTTCTGAAAATGTAGATACCCTCAAAGGAGAGGCAGCTGAGAAACTAGCGGATTTGAAAGAAGATGCTGCGGAAGCCTACGAGGAAGCCAAGGAAATTGCCACTGAAAAACTTGCAGAGGCACAGGCTAAGGCAGCGGAGTTAAAAGCCAAAGCCGAAGTTGAATTTGCTGAATTAAAAGAAACGGCTTCGGAAAAACTGGAAGAAACCAAAGTTAAAGCGAAAGGTTTTTGGTCCAGGTTATTCGGGAAGTAATCGCTTGGAATTAAAAGTGTTTGCTGGAAGAATTTTAGGGCTGCCTTTCGAGGGAGGTTATTCTGTGGGCACAAGCTCGTCAAATACTCTGTTGTTTCTTCTTAGTTCAAATTTAATCTGCTTATTTCTGCCTCCCGGAAAGTGAGGCAATGTAAAGCCACTGAATAGGTAAGCATGACCGGTCCATTTTTGCTGGATCGGTCATGCTTATAACGAGAAACTGAGTTAAAATATCTGCTACCTTAATGAAGACATGAGTAGAAAAGTAGATTTTTGACTCACGTTCTTCACAACGTGGCTCAAAAATTGGAAAAATGACTCACGTTAGTCCATCAGGCCTTCCTTCTCTTCCTTTCGGACGCCCCGAATCATATACAACAGATCCCACCCTATCAGATAAGCCGGTACGTATGTAGAAAAGCCCGTTTTTGACCCTTGTTCCAAATAACGTGGGTCAAAAATTGGAAAAATGACTCACGTTAGTTCGGAAATAGCCCTAAATTTGAAAAAATGACTTACGACGAGTATGAGTAACGCTATATTACCCCTGCCATTACTGCCTCTTACAAACGAAATAGAAACCAAAGCTGTCTTAAAAAAACTCAGTACCGCCAGGGCAGCTTTGGCAGGGCTGAACGGAATTGCAGAAAGTATCCCGAACGAACGTATTATCATCAACACATTGGCACTGCAAGAAGCCAAGGACAGTTCGGCCATTGAGAATATTGTTACTACACACGATGAACTATATAGTAGTGACAGTCAGACACATCAGTTTGTAAGCCTAGCGGCCAAAGAAGTATATAACTATGCCCATGCGCTCCTGGAAGGGTATCAACAGGTCAAACAAAGCGGGCTGTTAACCAGCAATAATATCATTGCATTACAAGCATTACTTGAAGAAAATGATGCCGGTTTTAGAAAAGTGCCTGGTACCGTACTTAAAAATGAACAAACGGGTGAAACAGTATATATGCCACCTCAAGATCATGCCAGCATCGTATCACTAATGAGTAATCTGGAGCATTTTATAAATGATGCCTCTCTCTCCGATATAGATCCGGTAATTAAAATGGCAATTATACACCACCAATTCGAAAGTATCCACCCGTTTTACGATGGTAATGGCCGGACAGGGAGGATTGTAAACATACTGTATTTAGTAAAGGAAGGCTTACTCAAATTACCAATTCTGTATCTGAGTCGTTTTATAAATCAAAATAAAGTATCTTATTATAACCTACTTCAGCAAACACGTCAGACGGGACAATGGGAGCCATGGATTTTATATATGCTTGATGCAGTAGAACAAACAGCGCTGCAAACATCCGATATGATTAGGGGTATTAAAATTCTGATGACCAGCCATAAACAAAAAATCAGAACCGAGTTGCCAAAGGTTTATAGCCAGGATCTCATCAATAGTTTATTCCGTCATCCCTATACCAAAATAGAATTTGTCAAGGCTGATCTGAACGTTGCCCGCAAAACCGCTGCCCGATATCTGGACTTACTTTGTGACATTAATCTTCTTCATAAAAAAAGGCTTGGGAAGGAGAATTATTATTTCAACGATGATCTAATTTCGTTACTGATAAGCGTCGGAAGCTTGAAAAAACAAGAGCAGGATACAATGACTATCCGCACAACACATCGTTAAACTTGCTTATTATCAATATGTTGAGTCTGGCAACACAAAAATCTCAGGCTACGCTTCCAACCAATTTTTGCCAAATCCGGTCTATCAGTTACAAATCATTTCCCGACCAAAATTTCTTATCCCATGAAAATTCAGAAAAACACACTTCAGGCTATTGCTGTTGCCGTGGCGGTGACGGCAGTTACTGCGGCATGCGCGGTTGACAACGTAGGTCCCAAAGAAAAACAGGCTAAAACAAAAGTGATCGACAATTGTCCGGCATGTGGTTTAGGCTGACCTGCCCTGGGGAACGAGTAGATTTTCATGTGGAATAATCCTGCACCAAAAGGTCGCCAAAAAATGTCCGGGATATTACCTGCCATAGCCTGTAACCTGGATATCAATATCCTTCGTGCCGTGCTTCCTTTGCTGGAGGAAGAAAAAGTAGAGGCAATAGAATGGTCTTTTGATTCGCTCTATAAATACGACGAGATACCTGCTTGGTTTGAAAGCCTCATGCAGGAATTTGGTGATCAGGGCAGGCTGGTGGGGCATGGGGTATTTTTTTCATTGTTTGCCGGGAAATGGCTACCACAGCAGCAACACTGGCTGGATCGGCTGAGAATCCTGTCGAAAACTTACCGGTTCGACCACATTACGGAACATTTCGGGTTTATGACGGGGGAGGACTTTCATAAGGGAGCCCCCATCAGTATACCCTTTACGGCGCAGACATTGGCGCTGGGAAGAGACCGCCTGGCGCGCATTCAGGATGCAGCTAGCTGCCCTGTCGGGCTGGAGAACCTTGCCTTTGCCTATTCAGTGGAGGAGGTAAAAAAGCACGGACAGTTTCTTGACCAGCTGGTACAGCCTGTTAACGGCTTTATCATCCTGGATCTTCATAATCTATACTGCCAGACTCATAATTTCAACATCACTCACCACGAACTGATGGCGCTCTACCCGCTTGAAAAAGTGAGAGAAATCCATATTTCCGGTGGGTCCTGGGATGAATCCCCGTTTGATCACAAAGAAAAGATCAGGCGGGATACCCATGATCATGCAGTCCCGGCAGAAGTTTTTGAGCTTTTGAAGATCGCGGTATCCAGGTGTCCCCATCTTAAATTTGTGGTTCTGGAACAACTGGGGACCGGACTTGATACTGAAGAAAGCCAGATTAAATTCCAGGAAGATTTTATGACGATGCGCAAGATCATTGAAGAATCGAACGACGGGAGCCGAATCCCGTATTCATTTATACCGTTGTCCGTAAATTCTCCAGATGCAGTACCCGCGGAGTCTTTCATGTTGTTCGACCAGCAAAGGGTACTTTCTGAAATCCTGGAAACTTCGTCGGATTATGAGGAGGTCCGCATGCGGCTGAACACTTCCATTCTTGCTCACAGCGACTGGGGCATTGAAAGCTGGAAACCCGAAATGTTGTACACCGCCATGTCCATCGCTCAAAAATGGAAAAACGGGTTTGCCTGATTTGCGAACGGTAATCTTACTTTTAAACTTCCATGGCATAATTTTAGTAAACTTGAGGTAGTCATGGGGTTACGATCCGATGAAAAAGTTAATATCTTAGAGCATCTATCAAACCCTGTTTAGGAAGACTTTATCTAAAAATTACCTTTATGCCACAAGCTTCATTCCCATTACCTTACCAACATCCGTTCACTCCGGATAAGAAATACAAAAAGTCAGTTGTTTATTTTTCAATGGAATTTGCGGTAGACCAGGCGCTGAAAATTTATTCGGGCGGACTGGGTTTTCTTGCAGGCTCGCATATGAAAAGCGTATATGCCCTGAAACAGAATCTGGTCGGGATAGGCATGCTTTGGAAGTTTGGTTATTATGACCAGGGCCGTAAGGCTGACAGTAGCATGCAGCCCGAATTTCATGAAAAGATATACCACTTTCTTACGGATACCGGCATCCGGTTTACCATACCGATGCTTGGAAAGGAAGTGCGGGTGGCTGCTTACTATTTACCTCCAGACGTTTTTCAAACGGCTCCGTTGTTCCTGCTGACCACAGATACCGATGGGAATGATGCCGCCACCCGGGCGATCAGTTACACGCTGTATGATGCGGATGTAACGCTGAAAGTTGCGCAGTGTATGATTTTGGGTATCGGCGGGGCCAGGCTACTCGAAGAACTGGGCTATGAACCTCAGGTCTATCATTTTAATGAAGCCCATGCGGTTTCCGCTGTTTTTCATTTGTTCAATAAATATAAAAAAGTACCGGAGCTTAAGAAGCGAATCGTGTTTACGACACATACCCCGGAGGAAGCCGGTAATGAAAAACACGATATTCGTTTTCTTGAGAATCTGGGCTTTTTCAGCGGAGTACCGCTGGACACGGTCAGAAAAATAAGCGGAAACAGCGGTGATGTTTTCAATCATTCACTCACGGCACTTTCGCTGAGCCGAAAGGCAAATGGTGTGTCCAGGCTCCATGGAGAGGTATCCAGGGCAATGTGGAAGAGTTATCCGAAAATCAGCGAGATAGGCCACATCACCAACGCTCAGAACAAAGCTTACTGGGTGGATAAAAAACTGGAAGAAAGCCGTATTGCGAAGGACACCGCAGGAATTGCGGCAAGGAAAAGGGAATTAAAGCAAGTACTTTTCAAAACGGTGGCCGACCAGTGCGGCAAGCTCTTTGACCCGGATGTGCTGACCATTGTCTGGGCACGGAGGTTTGCGGGTTATAAACGTCCCGATATGCCTGTCTGGGATCTGGACAGATTTAAAAAACTGATGGGTAACCAGGAAAGACCTGTCCAGTTTATTTGGGCGGGGAAACCATACCCAAAGGATGAAGGAGCCATTAATACCTTCAATCACCTGTATTATCTGGGGCATTTATTTCCGAACGTTGCCGTCCTGACAGGTTATGAGCTTACGCTTTCCAAACAGCTGAAGGATGGTGCGGACATTTGGCTGAACACCCCCGTGGTAACCCGGGAAGCTTCGGGTACAAGTGGTATGACGGCCGCGATGAATGCCGCATTAAACCTGTCTACTTTTGATGGCTGGATTTGTGAGTTCGCAAAAGACGGGGAAAATTCGTTCATTCTGCCAGTGGCCCAGGGTGGGGATGTCAATAAACAAGATGCTGATAATCTGTTCGCTAAACTTGAAAACACTGTAATTCCGACGTACTATGACAATCCTGAAAAATGGAGAAACATGATTTTAAACAGCATGGATGATGTTAGTGTTGAATTTGATTCAGACAGGATGGCAAGGGAGTATTACGAAAAGTTATATTGATCCTGCCCGAAAACAGTTTACTGCGAAAATCCTACAATCTGTTTTTCCAGTAACATAATTCCTTCCCGGAAAGTATGCGGTTCATATCCCAGTACTTTCCGGGATTTTGTTAGGTCAAAACCCGTCCGGGGCGGTCTACGGGCAGGTTGAGAGAAAGACGAGGCATCCGTAGGAGAAATGAGAGATTTGTCCAGCTCAAAATAATCGGCGGTCATAATGGCCATTTCATAAGGTGTCAGGAAATCTTTTCCTGAGATATGGAATATTCCTTCGGCTTCCTTTTTCGCAATCAGGAAGCAGCCTAGGGCAAGGTCCTCTGCCAGCGTGGGAGTGCGGAATTGGTCGGTCACTACCTTAATTGCCTTTCCTTCCTGCAAAGATTTTTTCACCCAGAGAATAATGTTGCTGCGGCTCATATCAAACGCAATGCCATACACCAGGACCGTTCTGGTAATAGCCCAGCGGATATTGGCATGTATCACTGCTTTTTCAGCGGCATATTTACTCCAGCCATAAAAACTCACCGGATTAGGAAGATCACTTTCGTTATACGGGCCTGAACTCCCGTCAAAAACAAAGTCGGTTGACAAATGCTGAAGGAAAATATGATACTTCCGGCAGGCATTGATGAGGTATTCAACCGCGGTAACATTCAGTTTCCAGCATGCTTCTTTTTCCAGCTCGCACTGGTCCACGTTCGTCATCGCAGCAGTGTGAATAACGATGTCAGGCAGCGTACGGGACATCACATCATCAACCATGGAGGCGTCGGTCACATCCAGTTCATGATATTCATAGCCGTCCGAAAAAGGCAGCCTGTTTTTGCCGACTGCGGTGGCGATCGTATGGATGCCTGTATTACGGCTGAGTAAAGCTACCAGTTTTTGGCCAAGCAATCCGTTGGAGCCGGTGATCAGAATTCGTTTTTTTGTTAGCACAAAACTGATTTGAGGTGTATCAGAATCTTACCGGTTAACTCAGTCATGATAAGCATAACCGTACTTGCGGGTTATTTTTTTCTTGCTCATTTTTTTGACAGATACCTTCATGGGGATATTTTTCTCCGGACGGTCGCGCTCATCTTTGGGCATGGAGGAAATTTTATCCACTACCGCCATGCCATCAATAATCTGTCCGAAAACGGTATAGGATCCGTCAAGGTGGGGCGTACCTCCAATGGTTTCATACACCTTCATTTGTTCGTCGGTTAATTTCCTGGCGGCGCGTGCGGCTTGTTTGGCAAGGTCAATTTTACTCCATTTCCTGCCCTGAACGATATAAAACTGGCATCCGCTCGACTCCTTGGCAGGGTTATTATCCCTTGCAGCCGCCAATGCGCCTTTCTGGTGGAAAAGGTTCGGGCTGAATTCCGCAGGTATTTTATATCCGTTGTCTCCCATCCCTACTTTTTGATCGGGCTTTGCGTCACGCGAGGTAGGATCTCCCCCCTGGATCATGAAATCATCAATAATCCGGTGAAAGAGCAACCCGTCATAAAACTTATCTTTAGCCAGTTTGATAAAGTTGGCTTTATGTTTGGGTGTTTCATCGAATAAAATAAATCGCATGGTACCCTGTTCGGTTTTAATGATGACGACTTCGTCCTTGCGACTTTTTTTCTGCCCGAAACTTTGCTGAAAATAAAGGCAAAATATAAGAGATACTAAAAGGCAATACTGTTTCATAGTTGGTTAATTAGCTGCTAATGCATTTTTGTCGGTTGGCGTAAATTCAAATTTGAGCCCGAAATCCTTTCCCTGCGAAACGTCCTCCATCCTGATTTTTACTGAATTCTTGTTCCAGGTCAATAACTTTTTATCTCCCTGAGCTGTCCCGTATTTTTCAGTAAAGTGGCTTTGTCCGGTCTGCCAGAGCTGCCGCGTAGCTGCGTCACTGTTGAGATATACATCCACTGCGATTTTATTAACTGTATTTTCTTTGGTTAAAAAGTACTGAATGTCGATGGTCTCAAGCTGCGCAGTTTCGTGCGTGTAACCCAGATGGTCTGGTAACTCCTCAAACATTTCATAAGTTTCCGTTGCTTTTACCTTGCTGATCGGGTCACCAAACGTAATGCCTCTGAGCACACCTTCGGAAGATGAGCCCAGTATTTCCTGCAAAAGTGCGGACTGGTCGCTGTTCAGTTCCTCTTGCGTAGGGTTGGCAATGGCTATGCTGTCGGATACGGTATCAGGTTCGTCGCTTGTTTTGGTCTGGCAGCCCGTTAAAAGGTAGAGGCTGGCAAAGAGTATAGCAGTGTGTAGTAAAAACCGGTATTTCATACGGCTCAAAATTGTTTTCATTTGATCAGTTTTATATTAAAATATTCGTGCCGGAGGCCTGGATTAAAGTGCACTATGTGATACAAATTTACCTATTCATGCATAGTTCGGAAACTTCTGTCAAAATTCTCTGATGATGCTAAAAAAGAAACGACCCTCTTTTTTGGCATTAACACTATAAGTGAACCGCGCCAGGATGTTATAAAATGTTACAATGTCAACACCGGTCCCGGCTCCGTATAGCATCCTGTTTCCCAATGTGGTATTACTGAGTTCGGGATAGGTATTTCTGACATAACCTGCATCTGCAAACGTATTAAGATACGCGGCTATCGGTATGGTATTAAATTGTCTGACGGGTACCCAGGGGAAATGTTTCTGAACCGCAAAGAGTTTATATTTAATTTCATTTTTGACAAGGGCGTAATACTGTCCGTCGACTACGTAAAGTTCATATCCCCGGACCAGATCATTACGGTATCCCAGGCCAATGGTCTGCAGGTAGGGTTGCTTTTGAGGAAGGGATATTCTGGCCTTAAAACCGGTGTTGGCAAACCAGCGCTGGCTTAGTGCGAAGTACTTCCTGTAGGAGCCGTATAAAAACGTCTGGTTAATGTCGTCCGACGGCAGCAGTCCGATTTTAGAAAGTTGTATTCCCCAGCTTTTTCCTCGCAGAGGATATTGAAAATTGTCACGTTTATCGTAGCTGTAACTGTATGTCAGCTGGAAAAAGCGCTGTTCTCTGCGTGCGTTAAGGAGGTAACGAGGATTAAGAACAGCTATGGTGTCTGAAATTTTACTCTGGCTCCACCGCAGGTCAAGTGAGTGGAAGCCATAAAACTTGTTGCGGCGGGTCAGGTTTACAAAGGTGTAAAAGCGTTTTCTATTGATATCTTCACTGCTCAGGTAGTCCAGTTTGTCGTTCCACGTCCTGAACGCCATGGTTTTGTTAATGCCGTAGGACGCACCCACCGTAATCCCGGTTTTCTGCGCCTTGTCAATATAGGGCAAGGTATAGGATACTTCAAACTTGGGGATGAAACCGAATTCGGCCAGAACCCGGAGTTTGTCCGAACGGCCGGTAACATTGCCGTAGCTGAGGTATACGCCGTATATGGTCCTGCTGATGTCGCGCTTCCTGTCGTACCACCATTCATTAAAATTCCTGTCGGCCAGCTGGAAAACCGGGAAAATAATGAAGTACCATCTTTCTTTTACCACCACATGCAGATCCTTCCTGAGGGAGTCGGGGTTGGGTTTCAGCACCATATCTACGGTAATGAATAAATTGGTATTGATAATCTTCCTTCTGTCAATTTCCAGTGCTTCGGTTAGTCGAAGGCTGTCGAGCACATCTCCCTGCCGCAGAGCCATTTCCCTGGTAATGATGGTGGCACGCGTTTTATGATTGCCCTCTATCAGGATATCTCCAATAACAATATTGTTGACGGAATCTGCCCCGATCCCCTGGCTATGAGCCGGAGTGCCTGTTACTGCCGCAAGGAACAAACCACACAGGTATATGATGCAAAGCCGATTATTAATTCCTATATGCTTGATAGTGAACAACAAAAGTTTTTCTGATTTCAAAAGGTTTTTATTTTCAAAAGTAATCTTAAATCAAATCAGAAATAAGCCGGAGGGTAAATAATATATACATAGCACCGGCAAAGTGATGGGTATTGTGTCAGTGTTAAATCTGTATTAAGTTTTGTAAAAAGCAAAAAAAGAGATAGTCTTTTATAAAGATCGTGCAGTATCATACACAGATTCTATCACCTAACGATTATGTCACGGACCCGAGCTGAAAATTTGATCAATAAGCTGATCAGCAACAAGCTGTCCGGGAAGGAACTGACCGAGTTGTTGGAAGGAATCACGGATGAGGATAATCAGCATAATTTTTCCCAAGCTCTGGAAGCCTATTTTCAGCAGCTTCTGAAGGAAAACAATCCCGAGGAAGCACCCGTTTCGCAGGAAACAGGCAAAAATACGAACTGAGTGTTATTCATTGTCGTAGCTGGACAGAATATGTGCCAAACAAATGAAGCCACATCCGTTATTTCCACGTGTGCCCAATAGTAGTGCCTGATTTCAAAAAACTTCACTCTCGTTATGAAAATTCAAAGCCGAGGTTATTCCTGAGTAGGAGCAGACCTCGGTTTCTTTTTACAGACCGTTTTTCTCAATTCTCTCCCTTAATCTAAAACGGCTTACCTGGAAAATAGTGATTAATCTTTTGTTGAGCGCGAAGAGATTCTCCTACACAGAATATTTTTGAGAAACGACAAAGCGGTACTTTCCCCGCGGATTACAGTAATATACAATGCCAATAGGCCGAGAGCGCTTCGTTTTTGGTTTTAGGTTACAGAAATTTACCATATCCATTTAAGAATCAATGCAATGAAATTATTGAAAACACTCCTGTTTGCAGCTTTGATATTGATGATGATGCCGGGCTGTAAATCTTCAAAAGATACTTCCGACAGATCTGTCAAAAATGTAATAGACGAAGCAGTAACAAAATTTTACGCCGAACTCAAGCCGGAGCAGCTAGATACGCTCAGAGAGAATTATATCCTTCAATCTCTGAGCGGGGAAGACAAGGATATTCTTGCCACAAAGTTTCTGTCCTTTGAAACCAACGTCCCAGTGACGGTATCTCTGATGCGGCATATTGATCAAAAGGTAATCCCCTTCTGGATAGCGGAAAGCGGTTTTAAGAAGACTGATATGATCGTCAAAAATGAAGAGTATACCTATGAAGTATGGCAGAAAAACTTTGACAGCGGAAAAGTAGGTCTCGGTATCAACGGATTTGATAAACACCGGGAGGTGTACTTCATCAGTGTAGCTCCTCAAAAACAAACGGATTCCCTCAAGATTACCAATGTGTTTCCTACCCAGTATAATCAGATAACCATGAAAGTGGGAGCTTTTACGTATCATGACTGGGATAGCCTAATACTGACAGAGGTACCAGAAAGCCTGAACGGCCAGGTACTTTTTACAACCGTGAGGGGCCGGGCACGTGAGGCTCACCTGGTGCAGGCATTCAGGAAAACAAATACGCCATCGTCTGCTGTACCTGACCAGATCCTGCAGACCTGGAGCGGAGACCCCAAAACATCTGTGGATATACAGTGGCGGACCAGCACAGCTGTTGCTGAGGGTGTGATAAAATACTGGCAACCCCAAACAAAGGATACCTTAACAAAGGACGCTAGAGTTTATAAAATGGAGGACAGGCTGCTTCAGAACGACAGATATGTGCACAGGTTTACAGCAAAAGTAACAGGTCTGCAACCGGGCGTTTTGTATCAGTATAAAGTGGGGTCTAAAACAGGCGGATGGTCGGGTATTGCCACTTTCAAGACTGAGCCGGCGAGTCAGGAACCATTTACTTTTATATGGTTTGGTGATACGCATTATTCTCCTATTTGGGGTGATATGGCACAAAAGGCTTTTAAAAGGCATCCGGAGACGGCTTTTTTCTCCATTGCTGGAGATCTGGTCAGTACGGGACTGCACCGTAACGAATGGGATGAACTGTGGAAAAATTCTGGAAATGTATTTAATTACAAACCGCTGATGCCCGTGCCGGGTAACCACGACAGCCAGGATGGGCTGGGTGCCTGGATGTATCAGGAGATGTTCAGCTTTCCGGAAAACGGGCCTGCCGGTTTGCCCAGGGAGATGACCTACTCTTTTACCTATGGAAATGCACTTTACCTGATGATCGATGCCACTTTACCGGTTCCCGCCCAAACAGCATGGATTGAAGAAAAATTGAAAAACACTACCGCCACGTGGAAATTTGTTATGTTCCATTTTCCTCCTTATAATTTTGTGGAGCCCTATGATGAGATTATGAAAGAATGGGGCACATTGTTTGACAAATACCATGTAGATATGGTCATGAACGGGCACATGCATTATTACCTGCGCACCAAACCGATGTTTAATAAAAAGGCGGTGAGCGATCCGTCCAAGGGTACTATTTATACTATGTCTATCAGTATTCCCGGCAAACAGGATGAATGGCCAGAAGAAGATTATGCCGTTGTGAGATACCCTGATGGCCCGTTGTACCAGCATATATCCATCAACGGAAATACGCTATCCTATAAATGCTACGATCCGGAAGGTAAGGTGAAGGATGAGCTTGTGATCAAAAAATAAGATTTCAAAAAAGCGAGCCTGTGTCTTGTTATAGGATGCAGGCCCGCTTTGTGTTATCTGCGGATTGAGCACAGAGGCATGCCTCACTAGAGCGGGTTAAAGTCCATTAGCCTGGTTGGGATTTCTGGACCCGTATCTATGCTGGGAAATGAAAACATCAGCTTTGTTAAACTGTCAGTAGTGATCCGCTGCGCAGCCAGGGAATCAAATTGCTGTTGGCTAAGCCGACTGTGGCGGATCCATCCGCTGGTCGGATCAGAGCCAAAACTCAGAATTTCATGTGTTCTGTTGTAATTAATAAAAAGGCAGCGCTGGTCACCGCTATAGGTAATTGCCTCCCCATAGGAGTGGCTAAGCCAATCTTGGTTAAACATGTCGTGGATGCGATTTAACGACTGATAACCCGCTGATTCACAGTTATCAACATCTAGTCGAACAGTGTTGCGCATTAAAAATGACCATGCGAAAAATACAATCAGCAGGAAAATACTTCCTATCACTAAACCTTTTTTTACAAACTTCATTGTATACTTATTTTCGGCCTTCGGAGTTTGTTGGAATAATTGGCCCGGCCGGGTTCCCGTCTAATATCTTAGGTAGAAAGTACTCGTCTGCGGTTGGCTAACTACCTAAAGGAAGATGCCTCATTCAGATTTGAGACATCCTCACAAGACCTCTCAGTTATCCGCATTAGTTACCTTCAGCGTTACATCCACATTACCTCGGGTGGCATTGGAATAGGGGCAGACGGTATGTGCTTTGGCAACCAACGCTTCGGCAACAGACTGCTCAACACCTGGTACATTGGCTTCCAGGGTAACGACGAGACCGAAACCGTCGGCATCATTTTTACCAATTCCCACCTGGGCAGTTACCGAAGTGGTGCCGGTTTTCACCTTCGCGGCTCTGATAACATGTGAAAGGGCGCTGTCAAAACATGCAGCGTAACCAGCGGCAAAAAGTTGTTCAGGGTTGGTATATGCGCCGCCTGCGCCGCCCATTTCTTTGGGGATTCTTACTTCCAGATCCAAAACGCCGTCGGATGAAACTACTTTGCCATTTCTTCCTCCGTTTGCCGTTGCTTTGGCGGTATACAATGCTGTGATCATTTTGTTTTTAGTTTTAACTTTTAATTACTACGTATCAATTCAAGGTTGTTTAGTTTGTCCAGGATACCAACTGCCAGAGAGCGTAACTGTTCCAGCTCCTGGCCAGAAAGCTGCAGGCTGCATTTGATTTGCTCCGGTATAGTAACGGCCCGTTCCTTTAATGCTTCTCCGGATTCTGTCAGTGCGATAATGACCACCCGTTCATCTTGTTTGAGCCGGGTGCGGGTAACCAGCTCCCGGTCTTCCAGTTTTTTTAACAAAGGAGAAAGTGTGCCGGAATCCAGCATAAGTCTGTTTCCTAATTCCTTCACCGAAAGGGAGTTTTCTTCCCATAAAACGAGCATCACCAGGTACTGAGGGTATGTCAGCCCTATTTTTTCAAGCAGCGGAAGATACTGGCCGGTGATTTTCCTCGACAAAGCGTACAACGGAAAACACAGCTGATTGGATAGTTTAAGGTATTCCATGGTTCTTGTTTTAATTGTGCAAAATTAAATTGTATACAACTTAAAAACAACATTTGGAAAAAATTTAAAATCAAAAAAACCGCCCGGGTAGCGGCGGCTTTGGAAATCCGGGTATTGTTGATCAAACGGGCTTCGCTAATAGGTCTGTAAATCCCGGACATCATCCATCAGCAGCGCAAGGCAGATGGGTGCTGACAAAATGTAAAAAGGGTACTTATAAAATCTTGATGGAGTTGAATATTTTGAGAATCTCATCCTCATTTTTGCTGGTTCCGTACATGCTCAATCCTGTTAGGCTGTCAACCCTGATGTAAATTCCTATAATGCCCTTTCCGGCCCTGATTGGCCTCACAATGAGCGCATCCTTTCCGTTAACCGTCGTGTTTATTTTGATGTGTGTTTCTTGCGTTTCATTTTGGAATGCATAGGAGTACCATCCAAGATCGTATGTGAGTTTATCTTTTCCGTTGGTAATACCGCCTACTTTGGAATCTATTCCCTGTAATTGGAATTCATGCCAGTTAGAACGTGCTTCCAATTGGAATCCGGCAAGGGAAAATGTTTTATACACATAATTTTCTTCTTTACAGCCAGCAAATAGAAGGATTAGCAGGATAAAGGGCAGAGTTTTCATGCGTGACAAATTTGAGTATGTAGTAGCGCAAAGATGACACCCATAAGAGGGATTTGGTTGGAGGGGCGGGATGATTATTCTGTTTTGGGGGCCTGACTCGAATTTCATACTTTGCTGTAATGATTTACCGATTTTCGGTATCTCACCCAAACTCATACGAAAATTTTCTGTTCATGTTTTTCACGAACAGGAGGTAAAGCTATCCCTAAGACCCTGCAGCAGAATGTCAAAGCATCAGAACCTGATCTGAGCACCCTTGAGTTCTCCATGGCTGCTCACGGCCACCGCTGTAAGCAACGCGATAACCGCCAGTATAAAAATGAAGTTAATGGCCCACCGGCTCACATTAAGGCCTCTGCTGGTGAATGCAGGCTGGGGTTTGCCAATCAGCCAGGCGATCAGCGCCAGGTTTACAAGATACAGATACTGCTCAGGGCGGTAAGTGCTCATGAATGCACAGGTAATGAGCAGGCTGAAAAATGCATATTGGCCGAGGTGTAACAGGAAGAGTTTGTAAATGTCCTGATACCCTATGGTAATGATGTTTTCTTTGCTCCTGAAATAAAAGTAATAGATCCAGTACCCGGTGAGCAGCAGGATGGAGATCAGAGCGATCCACTGAATGTTGCGTGTAATACCTGTTCCGTCGGTGATCGGATCAATTCCTTTGACCACATCCATCAAACGTTCGGTGCCGAGTGACTGCTCCCAGACGATGAATGGGATAATAAGTATGATAATAATCAGCGGAGCGAGGAATTTATTCCTGTTGATCGTTTCATCCGTACGGGGCCACTCGGAAGTGAAGGTACCGTAGGCCATACCTATTCCACCAAAGAAGCCGATGGAGTACTCCATCACATTCCAAAAGTTGAATTTGATGCCCGAAACGCCTCCCATCACCTGCAGGAAATTCCCGAAAGCAAATCCGAAACCGCCACCAAAACCGGCAAAAACGGCCAGCCTGATTGCGCTGTAATGCCTGTTTCTGATCATATACCAAAACATTGCAACGGTCATTCCGAGGCAGCCAGCCCAGGCTTCGGAGCGTGGCGGTGTCATGAGCCAGTGCAATTCTTCTATCAGCAGGTAATAAAAAATAAAGGCACCAATGGCCATTTCAACGATCAGGGAAGGCCATTTTACCGGATTCTCTTTGGTATCTGAAAGTGTAAGGCCAAACAAGCCACCACCTATCAGGCCAAATAATCCGCCAATTACAAATAGCATGGAAAGTCCGTAATACACATTTCCAAAGTCGGAACCCCGTCCGTACCCTACCACAATTCCATAACTGATGATACCTCCTATTCCCCAGCCAGCCGCCGAAGCAAGTGTTAACTGGAATACCTTGGCATACCAGTCGGCACGTTTTGCAAGGAGTACAATGGCCAGGCCGCCAACCCCGCCCGCCCAGGCCGCTCCCTGTTCATGGCCAAATTGTCCGCGAATGGCCCAGGCAGTAGCCAATGACATGCCTGCAATAAGTAAGGTGTATAATAATTGTCGGTTCATGTTACGTTAAAATCTGAAGAGGATGGGGTACGGGAAATCACTTCCGGATCCGGCTGTTTGCATAGCCAGAAAGACCGGTTCCGTGATAATACGGTTTTTGATAAAGAAAGGGCTACTGAAGAGGGTTGGGTTGTGGAGATACCGTTCGCAATGGGCCGCTGATTTGCCCATTACCGATAGCCCGAAAACAGTGCCCAACCGTAATACGGGAAATTGGATATGTTGATGAATGATCATTCGTCTGTTTGGCTTATCTTTCTGACATTAAATTTAAACGCATAACTACTTCATGAGTAATCCATTAGCACTGCACGGCGGCCCGAAAGAGGTAACCAGAGATTTTTCCTGGCCTGTCTACGACAATTCTGAAATACAGGCAGTAACAGAGGTAGTAGCCAGCGGTAAATGGGGGAATCCGGATTGCGGAGACCTGGTGGAGAAATTCGAAAAAGAGTTTGCTGCTTACTGCGGCAGCAAGTATGCCATCACCTGTGTAAACGGTTCGGTATCTCTCAGGCTGGCGCTGATTGCCTGCGGTGTAAAACCTGGTGATGAGGTGATCGTGCCGCCGTACACCTTCATCACAACAGCTTCTTCGGTTATTGAGTGTAACTGTGTACCCGTTTTTGTGGATATCCATCCAGAAACGTATAACATGGATCCATCCAAAATTGAGGCAGCGATCACGCCGCGCACCAGGGCCATTATTCCCGTTCATTTTGGGGGCCTTGCCTGCGATATGGAGGCCATTCTGGCCATAGCTAAAAAACACAATCTGCGTGTGATTGAAGATGCAGCCCATGCGCATGGTGCTGAGTACAAAGGGAAAAAACTGGGGTCTATCGGAGATGTGGGAAGTTTCAGTTTTCAATCTTCCAAAAACCTGACTTCCGGGGAAGGAGGGATTGTTATTACAGATGACGACGAGCTGTACGCCATGATGCATTCGTTGCGCAATGTGGGCAGGATTGAGGGCGGCCAGTGGTACGATCACTATAACCCAGGCTGTAACTACCGCATCACGCAAATGCAGGCGGCGCTGCTTTCCAAACAATTGGAGAGGCTGGAAGAACAGACGAAGCGCCGGAACGAAAATGGACTTTATCTGAATGAATTACTGAAAGATATAGAAGGAATTTCGCCACTGGAGCGGACGGAAGCTATCACAATGCATTGTTATCATATCTATATTTTTAAATATGATGCTTCCAGGTTCGGGGGGCTCTCCAAAAATCAGTTTGCTGAAATGCTGGCGGCGGAAGGTGTACCAAGTTTCAGGGGATACCCGCATCCGCTCTACAAACAGCCTCTTTTTCAGAACAAGAACTTCATGTGTTATGCCATTCCGGAAACGGCGGATTATAACAGTGTTTTTCTTCCCGTGGCTGAGCAGGCCTGCAATACCGACGCCGTCTGGATTCTTCAGCATGCTATGCTGGGAGAAAAGGAAGATATGGAGGCATTTGCCAGGGCAATCAAAAAAATACAACTGGCCCACCATATATAGGCTGCTTTTGAATTCAATCGAGATACCTGCTCTGGACCGCCTCTTCTGAAACGAGGCAAGCCAGAGCAGGGCACCGTTGTTTAAAACTAATTTTGAGAGAAGATAGGCCCTGAACTTACGGACTTCCAAAAAGCCACCCCCAGAGAGCTCTGATCGCCCCTCCGATCTCCCAAACGGAAAGCAGAAGGGAAACCGACCCTATTCCACCAAAAACATATACCAGCAGGTAGTCATTTTCCAGCTGTACTTCGTCTGGATCGTTAGGATTATAATGGAGAACTACTTCCTGCCCGACCTCAAACTGAGGCGGGTTTCTGCCTTCTGAGCTATGCCAGACGCGTTCTTTGCCCTCACGCGTCATAAACCGGATAGAGGGAGCCACCGGATATTCGTATCTCTGTATGCGGTGCATCCCGATCACCAATCCTTTTACTTTGATGCCATGATCAATCAGATACCTTCCCTTTTGATAAAAGTAATAGGCAGCGCTGCATAGCGTAAGTCCTATTACAAAAAACAGCATGATGAAGAGGTCACCTCCGGAAAAATTTGTTCTGGTTGTCATATCAATGCCAAGGGCCTTTACTGAAAAAAAAGAGACTTATAATGAGGGCAACGGGCCATACCACATACGAACAAATCACAAATGCGAAACCCACCATCACTTTGTTCTGTATCAGCGAGTAATAATAGGAACAGCCCAGGGATGCCAGTGCTACAAAGCAACCAACAAGAAGTACGTAGGCTTCGGCTCTCCGAATAGACGGGGTTGGGAAAAATATATCTTTCAAGGCCAGAATAGAGTATGCAATGACAATGAGCAGATTAATTCCCACCAAAACGTAAAAAGTTGCTTTGATCAGATTGTTCATAACGCAGTGGTATCAGGAGAGAGATCAGAAATTTGATCTAAGCTTTGAGTACTTTTTTATATGCTCATCTAGAAATTTTTATATTCCTTCACCCTCAGCTTCAGATCTTCCAGTCGTGCTTTGAGCTTCATGTCCAGCTCGGTATGAAATTGCTTTGTATCCTGTTCGGTCTGAAGCTTGAAAAGTGCTGCGGGAACAGATCTGGTACTTGTGCTTTGTAAGACTTCTATCTTTGCTATTGTAGCGCGGTATTTTCGGTTAGCGCACTCAATAGTCAATACGTAGCTAACGGAGTATATGCCCCCGGCAGAACTTTCTGTACGGGGAAGTACCATAGATATTAGTCCGCTGCTTACCAAATCGCCCATTTCCTTGTCATTGAGAAGGAGTTTGTCGTCTGGTGATGATTGTAAAAGATACAACCTAGCTCTCCTGAAAATATCTAACTGTGTTACACTTCCGCAGTCGACAGTTTCGGAATAGGCGGAGCTTTCAATACCCGGGTGGCTGGTCATAGATACTGAAGGTTTTGAAGAAGGATTTGCCAGTACGGTACCGGCAATTAACACGAGTGATGTTATATCAAATACACTTAACATGGATTGTTGATATGGTTTAGATTTAGGAGACAGATATCCTTGTCTCAGGAATTTTAGCTGGAATTCGGTAAAAAATAAATCCGGAAAACTGCTTTGCTGAAAGCTGGGATCATCTGAAATGTTCAGGCTCAACAGATACCTTTTACTCTGATTTCAGCCACAAGGTAGGCAATCCGCCAACGGGTGCCGTAATCCATTTATTGAACGGTAAACAGGTTAGCAAAAGGCATTAACGGGTGATTTTACGGCAAGAAGGGAGACCTCCAGAAGGGGAAAAGGAAGAGAAGTCCCAGCATCAGGAGGCTGGGATAATTTGTCATACCAAAACGGTATTTTACCTGCTTCGCTATTACAAACTTGCCGAGGCTTGTGCAAGCAGGCCTGCCAGCAAAGTATAATCCACCTGCTGGCCATTGGTAATGGTTGCTGTTTTCCTGTCGGGCGTGGATGTTGACTTGAAAAACCCTTTGATTTCACTCAGTTCTGCAGCATGAAATAGCATGAATGAAACCTTATCTTTAGCAACCGAAATCACAGCTGCATAATGACCATTTTTAAGATAATGCGGCTTGCCATACTGCATTCTTTCGGTAACATCGGGAATGGTTTCGTGCACCAGGTTACGAAGTGAGTTGCACACGGCGATCTGCCATTCCGGAAGTTTTTTTAAGTATTCGCTAACCTCGATGTTCATTTTTGTAAGTAATTTGTTGCCATAAAGTTATAGGGAAAATCAGTGTGCGGGGTATTCCAGGTTATATCTTTAACTTTATTTTTGCCCAATGAGAGACTGAGGCAACATCAGGAGGAACGGAAGTGCTTTGGAATAATCAAGGGTATCATAATCGGACCCCAGTAGCCCGATATTGGTATAGTAAGATTCCGTATTGAAGTAATAGTTTTTTTCAGACTCAATCAGCCAAGCTTTTTCACCTATTTTTTCGGATAGAAACCATTTTTCAATCAGCCGTGAAATTCTGCCATTGGCATCGTCAAAAGGATAAATTTTTACAAATACCAGGTGAAGCATTGAGGCAAAGAAAAATGTTTCCTGTATGGTCAATTGTTTAGTTGTCAGGTATTTGAGGTCGTGGTAAAACTTCCAGAGCTCATCTTTCACTATAAAAGAAGGGGCGGCAGAATAGGTGATTTCTTCCCTTGGTGAATAAAAATCGGAGCTTACAGATCTTATTTTTCCCCGTCTGTGATACGGAAGAATGTTCATGGTAAGAATCTGATGAACCAGCGCAAGGTTATTTTCATTACATGATACCGTACGGGTAAACTGGTAGGCATTGTATATATCGTCTACTTTCCGCACGTAATCCAGCAGGAACTGATGGCCATCCCGCTTATGGCTCACATAGGCATCCAGATCAATGTTTTCACCTTCCAGCCGGGACGAGAAAACGGCTGCTGAGGAGGTACAGAAACTGAATGTTCCGGCAGACAATGCGCTGTCTTCCAGCTGTTCATAACCCTGTAGATGTTCATGCGTTATTTTGCTGCAGTATTCTTCCAGAAGCCGGGTTGATAATATTTTTAAAGCTGTTTGTTCCATTACCTGAGTCCGGTATCTCACCCGAATACTTGGAAAGTCGTTGTGTTATTTTATATGTTTCTGACAGTATTATTGAGAATAGTAACACTAAACCCAGGGTAAATTATTTCGCCGGAATATTCAATTCCAAGGTAACAATCTTCGCCGGGATTCGCTAACATATTTATTCCCCGGTAGTTACTTTAATTTTCAGGCCTTCACTATGGGCTGTAAATTCGGGGGCATACATACATTGAATGGTGGTGATACCGTTACTGAAATCTCCTGCGTGTGAAACAAACAGTGGATATTCAAAGACATAGGTCCCTTTTACAAGTGAACCGAAGAAGAAATTTGTACTGGCGTCTTTGGTACTTTCGTAGTAACCCAGGCCACCCTGCCATTTAAATCCGCTCAATACATTGACAGGCTCAAGCGCGGAAGCACGCATATCTTTCAGGTGAACGTATTCCATATCCCGGTCAGCGCGTAGTTCGATCCTGACTTTTATTTTATCACCTACACGAAGTATATCGCCTTCATTTACCGGGGTAAGCAGGGGGCCTGTATCTGTGTTTTTTTCGACAAACAGTTTTTTCGAAATTTTCAGCGGAGTTTCGGAAAAGGTAATTTTATCCAGATCTTCAAAATACTGCCAGTAAATAGCGCCCCAAGTTGGCGTACCAGCGGTAGCCGCCCCACCTTTGTTGATGATTTGGATATTCCCCATTTCAGCTTTTATATGATCAGCATCAATGGTCTTTTTAAAATAACCGGTTCCCGCTTCTGACCGGTCATTTTCGGTGCTTATTTCCGTATCCCCGAGTTTTATCGTCGTCGTTTTTTCTTCGGCAAGCCAGTCGGTTCCCTTAAGTAACAGGGCGTAACAGGCTTCGGCAGTAGCTTTGGTACTTTCCCAGTTATTGGTTTGTTTGTTTTTCAAGAGCCAGGTTTTTAAGTCATCCACCGTTTTATTATCGTTGCTAATCTCCTGAAACGCTTCTATCAGCAGCGCCTGTCGTTCAATGGGTGCCTCGTCCCATCGCCAGCCACGTTGGGTGGTTTTCCAGTACATGCCCAGTTCGTCGTGATAAATGGCAGTTTCTTTCAACGACCGGAGTATTGCCTCCGAAACTGCTTTGTTTCCGGTCCGGTGCAGGGCCAGCGCAATAAGCCCCTGGCCATACTTTGACTGGAAGGTCCAGGTGAGTCCTGCCCGTTCTGTGAAATAACGGAAGGCCTTTTGTGATTCGGACGGGACCTTATCATCCGGATAAAAGCTGCGCATGTAGAGATACTGAAGTGCTGACGCTCCCGGAATATAAGTTTTCAGGTCAGCCCGATCATGGATGAGTTTGTCATAATCCGCTTTTATTTTTTTGTCAAGATAACGTAAGGCCGCTTGCACGATAGCACTGAGATAATCTTCCTGGTTTTTTTGCACCGATGACGTCTTGCGTAAATGCCCGATTCCGGTAAGGATATACTGTGTCATATAACGGTCAGACGGGCCGCCTTTAAACCAGACAAATGCGCCTTCTGAATTTTGCATCTGCCTGAGCTTGTCGTATGCATTGCTAAGTTCATTATTCATACGGACGAGGTCAAACAGCAGAGCGATATTCTTTTTCTGCTCCGTTTCTGTTTTGGCTGCCAGTACCCATGGTGTTTCTTCCAGCAGGACCGATTTCAGCTCCTGATTTTTATGAAGAGCACTTAGCAGGGCTGTGGTATCAGTTTTTTGCCAGGATGCAAATACCCGGGCAATTTTAGGTGAACTGCCGACAATCTTCGCCGCCATGGAATTAGCATAGTAACGGTTCCAGGTTTGTTCGGCACAGTCATAGGGATACTCCATCAGGTAAGGCAGCGCCTGAACCGCAAGCCAGGAAGGATTACTGGTATATTCCACAGTGAGCGACTGGCTCTTCAGCGTTCCGGAGTTGCCAGCGTTTATAAGTTTCTGAAGTTTGAAATCTTTGCTTCCATTTCCCCGGATATGCAGCGGCAGGCTTTCGGTTACGAGCATCCTGTTAGAAAGCACGGGGACAATGTTTTCTTCTCCATCAGCCCTGTTCCCGGCCTTTGCAACCACCCGTAAGCCTATGACCTTGGTAAAACCCTGCGGAACCGACAACGGAAACTGTACCAAAATACTTTGCCCAGCCGGAACGGTAAAAGGTTTAGAAGGAACAGTATTTTGAAACAGCACATCCACGGTTCCATTACTTTCATAATCAATCAACTGAAGAGAAACAGTCCCTTTCAGTTCCTGGTCGGTGAGGTTCACTACTTTCGCCGGAAAAGTGATCCGGTCTCCCTCACGTAAGAACCGGGGAACATTAGGCTGTACCATCAGCTCTTTCTGGGTGACGATTTCTTTGGTACTATATCCCAATGCCAGTTTCGGAGTATGTACCAGCGCCTGAAATTTCCAGCGTGTGAGTGCCTCGGGCATCGTGAAAGAAAATTCGATATCTCCCTGCTTGTTCGTGACAAGATCAGGCATGAAAAAAGCGGTTTCATTGAAATTTTTACGGACGGAATTACCCGCCGGCTTTTCTGTATTTTGTACTGTCGGTAATCCTTCCGGGGTAATCAGATCCTTTTTTACACCGTACCCTACCTTCACCACTTCATTCAGTGCCTGCGGAGCAGCGTTAAATGCAATTTCATCTACGGATGCAGACAGTGCTCTGCGTTCTACCGTTGATTTTCCTCGAACAGTAATCCAGCCAGGCGACGTGTAAACGCCATTTCTGATGAAGGTATCATAACTTTTACTGAATGATTTGTGGTCATCCACGCCAGAGGTATACCGGATCATGGCGTTGTCAAAGGCAAAACTTTGTGAACTGTTCCAGTTAGAAAAAGTGTAGGCCTGCTGCCAAACATACGGTTTCTGCCATTGATGCGGGTAAAACTGGTCCAATGAGGCGTCGTACATACTGGCCAGCATTTCTGCGGCTATCTTTTCCTTTTGATAACCCGTAATTTTTATTTTCCATTTCTCTGTACTTCCAGGCAGCGTTTTGTCCCGGAAGGTGAGGTATTCGATGCTGAGATCCTTGTTGGTCCATGGAACCGTTATCATCTCAGTATATTGGTATATGCGGTTGTGTTTTACAAAAATATAGTTCACGGCATATCCGCCTCTGTCGGTTTCCCTTGCCGAAAAATCAAAGGAGCGTTTCTCATTGCTCAGGGTAAGGAAGGTATAAGGGGAAACCGAGCCTCCGGGTTTATCTGTCTTGTGTATTATAAACAGATGATCAGCCGACGAGGCTATCTTAACACTTGTTTTTTCACCAGGCTCAATGGGCTGGCTGCCTTCGGCCCATATGTATTGCGGTCTGTTGAGCCGTTTAGCGGCAGGGTCTGTCAGCTCAATATATCGTATATCTCTGATTTCGTCTCCAGACCTATCTTTGCCCGTGACCTCTATTTTGTAAAACCCAGCCTGAAATCCAGCATTGATTTCAAACTTTTTGCCTTGCGTTGATGTCCCCGTTTTTTCGAAGACAATGCCTGCCGTGGGCCAGTTTTCCGGGTCGGTTTCGTCGTTATATTCATCGTGCGGAAAGCTCGTGATAAATTCGGCTTTGGTCATCACAAACATATCGGGCCGTTGCCAATAACGTTTCCGGATGAGCCTGCTTTCAGGAATCAGTCTGGATATTTTTACATTAACATCCGCAGCTACGAATTGTCCGTTCATATTTTCCGTTCGGATCGCCAGGGTTGTCAGGCTGTCGGCGGGAAGGGATTCGGGCGTATCTACTTTCAGAACAAGGGATTTGTAGCCGGCCGACACCGTCATTTCCCCGCTCCGGGTTTCGCCGTTGGTATCCGTAATATCCACGAATAGCTTATAGTCAAAAACGGGATCAAGCTTCTTACTGACCTTAAGATCGGGAAGGGCCTCAAACGAAACGGCAAATTTCCCATCATCGTCGGTGAGGATTTCACCATGTGTAATCTCCAGTGGAGAAGAAGGGGGTTGCCACCAGCGTTTTGATAACCAGGGATATATGAAGCGAGGGTTCCTGATGATCCGGTAAACAACTTTTGCTCCTCCGATAGCATTTCCGGCATAAGCCATTGCCTTTCCGGAAACCCGGATGGTATCATTTACTTTGTAGGAACTTCGGAGCGTGTCAAATGTTACGGCGAATTTGGGCCTTTTGTATTCCTCCACATGGAAGTCAACCTGGTATCTGTTGTTCACCATGATGTAAAACCGGCCATTGAGTGATCCCTGCGGTAGCCTGAATGAACCTGAGAAGCTGCCGTATTCATTAACTGTTTTGGATACTGTTTCAATGGATTCGCTGTTAGCGTTGAACAGCTGAACGTTTAGCTCCTGGGATCGATCGGTTAAGACACCATCTCCTTTACGGGCAATTCCTTTGTAGTAAACGGTCTGGCCGGGACGGTATAGACTACGGTCTGCAAAGAGGTATATGGTTTCATCGGGCAACCTGTTTCCCTGATCCCGGTAGTAGGTTTGAACAGGATATTGTAAAAAAAGCTGATCGTTTTTAAAAGTGATTTCCGGCAGAATGATCAGATTTTCGGCAAGCTTAATGGCAGGCTGTCTTTTGAAATGTCCGTTTGCATCGGTGGTGTAGGTGCTGTTCCTTTGCGGGGTGTAGCCCTGTCCGGAATAATCGTATACACTTTCCCATAATTTTACCTGCGCATGCGGTAATGGTTGTCCGGTATCCCGGTTTAAAACAAAAAAATCATTTTTGTTCTGTACATAACTGATGCCGGAGACGTATAACTGTCTGGCGCCAAGCAAGGTTTTGGGGTCCTTAAAATTCGGGTCTGTACCGGTTATGAGGATATATGCCCCCACAGGCAAGCCGTCTATTTTTAATTCGGCACTGTGCTGCTGGTAATCATGGGTATCAGGCAGACGCTGGTCCCAGGTTTTGAATGGAGTAAGGGCCAAAAGGCCGTCCCAATAAGTCCCAGTGCCATTTCTGCCCGGGCTGATTTTCACGTGATCGGGAGATTTTACCAGACGGAAATATAATTTTTCGCAATTTTTAAATTCAACCCTGATCAGAAATGGTTTTTCAGGGATGTTTACATTTTCCGCAGAAAACTGAAGAAATTTCTGGCGTATACTCCTCAACAGGTTATAAGCACTTACTCCGCCTTCGGTTTGCGGATTTTCCCGAATTATTTTTTCACAGATTTCAGCCGCTCTGACTTTTTCGTATCGGTTGGCAGAATCCTGTCCGGCCTGGTACTCATTACCAAGCAGGTCGTGCCAGGCTGCTAACAGATACCAGGCCTGGGCAGCAGCTGGCGTGTTCTGGTACTGATCTGCCACATGATTGATGGCCTGGTAATAAACCTGGTCCGAAGAGGACAGCACAGATTTTTGCCTTACATATTGCAGACGTAAAAGATCAACATCGATCAGGGCATCAGGCTTGGGGTCGTTGATATGGAAGGCAATTAATTTCTGATATAATATCAGCGCATGGTATTCCAGTGCGGTGGTATCTCTGGTTTCAAATTTCCTGTGGATAAAATCGGCCGCCGGATCATAGGCAGAAGCCGTATTGATCTCAAATGCGTAGGCAGGTTTTTTTACATTCCGTTCGTCCGAGGAGAAGTATTGCAAAGCTTCGTGGGCCAGCAGGTCATACAGGGTAGGCCTGAGGCTTCTGGTGTTTCCGGTGATCAGTATCGGGTTGTAACGGTCGAGGGAAGTTCTTTTTAACAACTCCTCCTGAGCAATAGACTGCAGATACAGTTCCGCTATTTTATCGTGGAAATCTTCCGTGGTCCAGGTGCTGACATCATCTTTTGTAAAGTTAGATGTTTCAGTTCTTTGATAAACCTGCCAGCGAATGGTCTGATAATAGTAAAAATATTTCTTTGCCAGCAAGCTGGTCAGGATGGATCTGGCGGGTTCGCTGTTCAGTGATATTTCGGTTTCGAGCTGTTTGATACCCTCAGGCAGGTTGTCTTCCCGGGTTTCATTCTGAAGGTCGATCAGGTACAGCACAGCCTTGATCAGTTGTGTTTCCTGTTTGTCTTTTTTTGCCAGCTGATATATCTGGCGGACTTCTTCCAATGCAGATTGGGGCAATCCTTTTTTCAGGTGCTCCTCCATTTTTTTCCAATGAGCAGAGTAGGGGTCCGTATTCTGGCTTTGAGTCTTCATAGCAAAAATGCTGTTGAGAGCTAAAATCACCAGCAGCAGAAAAAACGATTTCATGGCAGTTTGTTGAATGAGTGTATCGGTAATTTTTTAGAAAACGCACTGATTGTCGGAATCGGTAATGTTTGGCATAACTTATTCGTTTTTATACCAGGAGCAAGCTTTGCCGGATAACAATAATATAACGCAGAAAGGTGGTTACGGCAAAGTATAAATAGGGAGTTTACACTTTGTACTTTATATATTACCTTTAATTATCCTGAATTATAAAATATAAAATTTTAAAAAACTAATAGTACTGAACCCTTTTTTATGTCATGCGTACAGTTTTGTTGATTGGTGGAATCATAATTGCGTTGGTGCTGGGGAAGCTGTTTATTTTCTCAAAACCAGGGAAGGAGTCTTCTGAGAGTGGAAAGGGTGGAAGTAAAAGTGCGGGAAGGTCTGGTGGAGCGGTGCCTGTGAATGTGTATGTGATTGGGCGTGAATCCATTGAGAATGAAATATTTGCTTCCGGAACGGTGCTGCCGAATGAAGAGGTGGACCTGAAAGCTGAAATATCCGGAAGGCTGATCAAGCTTAACATAAGGGAGGGTTCTGTCATATCAAAGGGACAACTGATTGCAAAAATAAACGACCGCGACTTGAAAGCACAGCTGCAGAAAGTGGAATATAACCAGGATCTGGCACGCAGGATTGAAGGGCGGCAGAAAAAACTGCTGAATGTGGAGGCAATCAATTTGCAGGATTACGATGTAACCACCAACGACATCAGGGTACTGGATGCTGAAAAAGAAGTCATTGAATCGCAACTGGAAAAGACGGAAATAAGGGCACCTTTCAGCGGAAAAATAGGACTCAAGAATATTAGCGAGGGTGCTTATCTGGCTCCCGGAACCTCCATCGTTACCATTGTGCAGAGCAATCCCGTAAAGATTGACTTCACGGTTCCTGAAAAATATGCCGCGGATATTCATGTAGGCAGCCTGATCAAATTTAACATGGATGGAGATGGCGGAACCTATACGGCGAAGGTAGTGGCACTGGACCCCAAAGTCGATGAAACACTCAGGACCTTAAGGATACGGGCAGTGGCTCAGAATCCGGCGGGCAGGTTTGTTCCGGGTATGTTTGTGAAGGTGCAGGTAAATCTTGCAGCCAATAAGAATGCGATCATGATACCTACTGAAGCTATTGTTCCGGTTTTGAAAGGTAAAAAGGTATACTTGGTCAGAAATGGCAAAGCTCAGGAAGCGATGGTCACTACCGGTTTGAGAACCGACACCAAAATCCAGATCATAGACGGCCTGAAGTCGGGTGACTCGCTGATCACGTCCGGTATTATTGCCATTAAAGCAGATACCCCCGTTAAAGTCAACTGAAACTGGGATACCTCTGGCTTTTTGGGAATTCCGGTCCTATCAAAAAAACAGTTACTCTAAGCTAACCACCCGCTTAAAAATGAGTATATCAACCTTATCAATAAAACGTCCTGTCCTGGCCATTGTGATGAACTTGCTCATCATATTGTTCGGTTTTTTGGGATACAAGTTTCTGGGAATGCGAGAATTCCCCTCCATCGATCCCCCGGTGGTATCCATCCGGACGAGTTATACCGGTGCCAACGCGGATATTATTGAGTCGCAGATTACAGAACCTCTTGAAAAACAGCTGAATAGTATAGAGGGGATTAAGTCCATCAGCTCCGTGAGCAGCCAGGGGGCCAGCCAGATCACCGTAGAGTTTGATATTGGCGTGGACATGGAACGTGCCGCCAATGATGTCAGAGACAAGGTGGGATCGGCATCCAGAACTTTACCGCTGGATATAGACGGCCCCCCCGTTGTAGCCAAAGCGGATGCCAACTCGGAACCCATTATTGTCCTTACTTTTAAAAGTGATACCCGCTCACATCTCGAGGTAAGTGATTATGCCGAAAATGTGATTGCCCAGAGATTGCAGACCATTGAGGGCGTAAGTGAGATCAGGATATTCGGGCAGAAGAAATATGCCATGAGGATTTGGATGGATCCCATCAAAATGACTGCGCTCGGGATCACGACACAAGATGTAAAAGCGGCGCTGGATAAAGAAAACGTTGAATTGCCAAGCGGGAAACTGGCCGGAAACAACACCGAGCTTATTGTGAAAACGGTGGGCCGGTTTCGTACCGAAGAAGATTTCAATGAACTGATCATTAAGAATTCCAGTACCCAGACGATCCATCTAAAGGATATCGGATTTGCCCAGCTCGGGCCCGAAAATGAAGAAACAATACTGCGCCTGGACAATGTGCCCATGATCGGGCTGGCCATTTCACCCATGCCGGGAGCCAATTATATCAACATTGCCGAGGAAGTCAACAAGCGGATGACCGCTATCAAAAAGGAGCTGCCCAAGGATTATCAGCTGGAAACTCTCATTGATAATACCATTTTTGTAAAACGCTCAATTGAGGAGGTAGGAGAAACGTTGCTGATTGCCATTGTGCTGGTGGTTATAATCATCTATCTTTTCTTTCGTGACTGGCTTATTGCTTTCCGTCCGCTGATTGATATCCCGGTTTCATTAATCGGGACGTTTTTTGTGATGTATGTAATGGGTTTTTCTATTAATGTACTCACCTTGCTCGCGATTGTACTGGCTACGGGGCTCGTTGTGGATGATGGGATTGTGGTCACGGAGAATATCTTTAAAAAGATAGAAGAAGGCATGAGTCCTATTGAGGCGGCGATCAAAGGAGCTAATGAGATTATTTTTGCAGTATTGTCGACCTCCATTACCCTGGCCTCCGTGTTCCTGCCGGTGATTTTCATGGAAGGTTTCGTAGGAAAACTGTTCCGGGAGTTTGGTATCGTGATTTCGGCTGCTGTACTGATCTCTGCTTTTGTATCGCTGACGCTAACGCCCATGCTGAACGCGTATCTGGTGAGAAAGACACATAAAAAGAGCTGGTTTTACGAAAAGACGGAGCCTTTCTACGAGCGGGTAACAAATAACTATCACAAAGCGCTTGCGGATTTCCTGAAGATACGCTGGGTATCTATTCCGCTTATTGCCATTACCTGCGGAATGATTTATTTCTTTGGTAAGGGTTTGCAGTCTGAGCTTGCACCGCTGGACGACAGGAACTGGTTCAGGATCAACATGACAGCCCCGGAAGGTTCCTCGTTTGAATTTACGGATAATTACGTCAAGGCTGTGAGCCAGATGATGATGGATTCCATGCCAGGGCGGAAAGGGCTGATGATGATCACGTCCCCGGGTAACTCCGGCCTCGGAGCAGCCAATACGGGCACGGGAAGGGTGGCCCTGATTGATAAAATGGAAAGAAAGGAAACGCAGCAGGAAATAGCCGATTATATCAATAAGAAATTAAAACAAATGCCTGATGCCAAGTCGTTTGTGGTACAGCAGCAAACCATTTCTGTTGATTCACGTGGAGGCTTGCCGGTTCAGTACGTGATTCAGGCTCCTGATTTTGAAAAATTGAGGTCCTATCTTCCAAAGTTTATGGAAGAAGTGTCCAATGATCCGACCTTTGCTATTACGGATGTCAATCTGAAATTCAGCAAGCCGGAACTCCAGATTAGTATTGATCGCGAAAAAGCCAAGTCTTTGGGAGTATCGGTTCAGGATGTAGCACAAACGATGCAGCTCGCCTTTGCCGGACAGCGTTTCGGATATTTCACCATGAACGGTCGCCAGTATCAGGTGATCGGGCAGTACGACAGAGCCAATCGGGACGAGCCGCTGGATCTGAAAAGCATGTATGTGAAAACAAATACCGGAGCCATTGTGCAGCTGGACAATATTGTAAAGGCCATGGAAGAAAGCAGTCCACCGCAACTTTTCCATTACAACCGTTACATGAGTGCCACCGTGCAGGCGGCGCTGGCACCGGGCAAAACCATCGGCGATGGTATAGCGGCGATGGACAGAATACGGGACAAACTGAACGACGAAACCATTCAGACCGCCCTGAGCGGCTCATCGCGTGACTATGCCGAAAGTTCCTCTAACACCATGTTCTCGTTTTTCCTGGCGCTGGTTTTGATTTATTTCATCCTGGCGGCACAGTTTGAAAGCTTTATTGATCCGTTTATTATTATGATCACGGTACCACTGGCGATTGGCGGGGCTGTATTTTCACTTTGGTTTTTTGATCAGACCCTTAATATTTTCAGCCAGATAGGGATGATCATGCTGATTGGCCTGGTAACTAAAAATGGTATCCTGATCGTCGAGTTTGCCAATCAGTTGAGGGAGCAGGGAAGGAGTATCCAGGAAGCAGCTCTGGAAGCCGCCACCTTACGTTTCAGACCGATCCTGATGACGAGCCTGGCAACCATCCTGGGCGCGTTACCCATCGCTATGGCCTTAGGTTCCGCAGGGAAAAGTCGTATGTCCATGGGTATTGTGATTATGGGTGGACTGTTGTTCTCGCTCGTACTGACCTTGTATGTCATTCCTGCCATGTATACCTTCCTTTCCCGGAATAAGGATTATGAAAAAATGAAAATGATCGAGCGGATCGCACACGACAGCGAGCTGGAGGAGGAAACCCACGCTTAGGACGTTTTTTGATACCGAAAATTTGGAAGGGGTTCAGTGGAATGTACATTTATGGAAAATGCATATTTCATCCCATCTAAAGCTGTTTATTGTCAAAACCAGTCATGGGTCGTCATGAAGACAGTCAGGATTCACTCTGACACGTAGCAAATAATCTTAACAGACTTTTCGGCAGGAATATACCTGATCAGGCTGCATCACCTTTGATGAAAACATATATTAAGGAATAATGTCTGTTGCTGGGGCTACGGTCAGGTAATAGCTGATCAAACACGGGATAAGATCAATGGTGGATATATTCGGTGTTTATTTAGCTAAAATCTTTCCAGTCAGTTGGTGAAATAGGCACTGAAATGAATGGTTACACAATAACCGATTCGATGGCGTGTGTTTCAGTTCCCATACTTTTCAGCATTCTTACATGGGACCCCAGCGCCCTGAAGAAATTTCTCTTGGCGTTATATTGAAGCCCGTATTCAAGTGCCGTTTCTCTCACAATGGGGGAAAGTGAACGGTAATGTATATGTGAAATGGACGGGAATAAATGATGTTCGATCTGATAATCCAAGCCGCCTATATACCAGGATAGGAACCTGTTTTTTCCTGCAAAATTGGACGTAGTCTGCAACTGGTGGACAGCCCATGCGTTTTCGATACAGCCTGATGTGTCGGGCTCAGGCTGCTCGGTACCTTCCACCACGTGTGCCATCTGAAACACAGTGCTGAGGATCATACCAGCCGTGCAATGCATGGCCAAAAAACCCAGTAGCCACTGTCCAAATGATAACGAGGTTAATAAGAGCGGAATCACACAGATGAAAACAAGGTAGGCCAGTTTGGTTGCCACGAGCCGGATGAGTTCCTTTCTGGGATAACGTTTTGTAAGACCTGATTCAGCCATTTTGTTGAACAAGCTGATCTCCTTAAAATCTTTCCACAAAAAAGAAAAGGTCATCAGGCTATACAGAAAGAAGGCGTAGATGTGCTGAAAGCGGTGAATAAACTTCTTTTTTTCCTGGAAGGATAATCGCAGTAAAAATTTACCGGTGATATCCTCGTCAACTTCATGAATATTGGTATAAGTATGATGCAGCCGGTTGTGTTGCACTTCCCAGTTATAGACATTGCCTCCCAGCAGATATATGGATCCTCCCATTATTTTATTGAGAACTTTAGAAGTCGCCAGTGAGCCATGTATCGCATCGTGCATGACCGACATGCCCACTCCCGCGATGCCCCAGCCCATGGTCACCGCAAGTAGCAGCATTGCCCAGCCGGGTAAATTGAAGCTCAGTATCAGGGTGTAGGGAATGAGGTACAGGGCCAGCATAAAGGCAGCTTTAGACAGGATTTTTTGTCCGCCAGATTTGCATAAATTGTTAGCTGCAAAATGGTGGTCAACTCTCTGCCTGAGAACGTGGAAAAATGTTGATTTTTCCGAATTGGTAAATCTGATTTTCTGATAAAGCATGTAACTGCTGATAATGGATAAGTTATTTGGAAGGCTACTGTATAACGTTGAATGAAGCGGAAAGAATATCTATGGGACGTATATTTTCTCAAATCAGGAAATACTAGCTGGAAGTATCGGAATATTAAAAAAGGAGGAAAGCCATCAAGCTTTCCTCCCCCTGATATTATTTTAACAAACTTGCAACTTACAAAGCAAACGATTCCCTGATCTTATCTACGAAATCAAGCTTCTCCCATGTAAATAGTTCAACCTCCACTTCTTTTTCGTCTCCGTTGGCACCTTTAAATGATTTTTTTACAATTTCATTTTTACGCCCCATGTGGCCGTAAGCAGCTGTTTCCGAGTAGATCGGGTTACGTAGTTTTAAGCGTTGTTCTATTGCGTAGGGGCGCATGTCAAAAATCTCGCCAATTTTCTCCGCAATCGCACCGTCGTTAGCTGCAACTTTTGAAGTTCCATAGGTATTCACATAAAGTCCGCAGGGAGTAGCCACACCGATTGCGTACGATACCTGAACCAGAACTTCATCGCAAAGCCCGGAAGCAACCATGTTTTTTGCAATGTGGCGGGTGGCATAAGCTGCGGAACGGTCCACTTTGGAAGGATCTTTTCCTGAAAAGGCACCACCACCATGTGCGCCTTTTCCGCCGTAGGTATCTACGATGATTTTTCTACCTGTTAACCCGGTATCCCCGTGCGGCCCGCCGATAACGAATTTTCCGGTTGGGTTAATATGGTAAGTAATATCGGCATTAAATAATTGTTGCAGCTCCGGAGTAAGTTTCGCTTTTACCCGGGGAATCACAATCTCGATGATGTCTGATTTGATCCTGGCCAGCATGCTTTCTTCGGAATCGAAGTCGTCGTGTTGTGTGGATACTACTATTGTATCAATACGTTGTGGTACATTTTCGTCACTGTACTCAATGGTTACCTGTGATTTGGCGTCGGGGCGGAGATATGGAATTAATTCCAGTTCGTTGTTGCGAATGGAGGACATTTCCTGCAGGATCTTGTGAGCAAGATCCAAAGCCAGAGGCATGTAATTTTCGGTTTCACGGGTGGCATATCCAAACATCATCCCCTGGTCGCCAGCACCTTGCGCATTCGCTTTTTCTTCAAAATTTTCCGAAACCGCTACCCGGTCCACACCCTGGTTAATGTCTGCGCTCTGGTCGTGAATGGCAGATAGTATACCGCATGAATTAGCCTCGAACATATACTCACTTTTGGTATATCCGATTTTACGGATGACCTCCCGTGTGATTTTCTGTACATCCAGATAGGTATTGGTTTTTACTTCACCGGCTAACACTACCTGACCAGTCGTTACCAGTGTTTCACAAGCTACTTTACTGGTGGTATCCCAGGCTAAAAAGTTATCAATCAGGGCATCCGAAATCTGATCGGCTACTTTATCCGGGTGTCCTTCGGAAACCGATTCCGAGGTAAATAAATATGGCATAAATTGACTGTTTTTAAAATGAATCTTGCATTGCGTGTGTGTTCTGGTACTGGGTATTATCCGACAAAATTGAATTTTTTTAAGAGATTAAACAAATTTTAAATCCGGAAAATCAAATATAGTCTAGTCGGATAATAGGCGAACTCATCCTGTGAAAATAAAAATGCTCCGGCCAGGTTTCTGGAATGGCCGGAGCATTGATAGTAAAGAGGTAATCCCAACTTTAAATAGGCACGTTCACATGCCTTTCTGCGTGATAGCTGGATCGCACCAAAGGGCCCGATTCAACATATTTGAGGCCCCTTCTCAAACCTTCCTGTTTGTAGTTTTCAAACATTTCGGGGGTTATCCATTCGATTACCTCGTGGTGCATTTTGGTGGGCTGCAGATATTGTCCTAGGGTAAGTATGTCCAGCCCATTTTCAACGAGGTCGTCCATCGCTTTGTACACCTCTTCCACGGTTTCTCCAAGTCCTAGCATGATGCCCGACTTGGTTCGTTGCCCGTATTCCTTGGTCCGCCTGATCTGCTCCAGACTTCGGACATATTTAGCCTGCGGCCGAACGCCGCGGTAAAGGCGTTCTACGGTTTCCATATTGTGAGATACCACTTCCTGGCCTCCCTCAATCATCCGGATCAGTGCATCCCAATTGTTTTTAACATCGGGAATTAAGGTTTCTATGGTTGTTTCAGGCGTATTCTGTTTCACCTGCACCACCGTTTGATACCATATTTCCGCGCCGCGATCTTTCAGTTCATCCCGGTTTACGGAGGTAATTACGGCATGTTTTACCTGCATCAGTTTGATGGCCTCGGCTACCCTCCTGGGCTCGTCTGCATCGTATTCATTCGGGCGGCCTGTTGCTACCGCGCAAAAGCTGCAACTGCGTGTACAAACATTACCCAAGATCATGAAAGTTGCCGTACCCGCACCCCAGCACTCGCCCATATTGGGGCAGCTGCCACTCTCGCAGATGGTGTGAAGTTTATAGTTATCAACTAATTGGCGGACTTTCCGGAACTCGGGTCCGGCGGGCAATTTCACCCGCAACCAATCCGGACGTTTTCTGCGTTCGGATGGTATCACTGGTAATTCAATCATATTATAAAAATCTATTTGGCTGTAATTAGCCTGGGGATATATTCTTAACAAGATAACCCGTTACCTTTTCTTGCTTCCGAAATAAAGGGTTATGAATCCGGAAGTGTAAAAACTTTTGTTTTCTGCGAATGCCATGATTTGCGCTTTTCTGGTAAACCCTTCGGCAAGAAAACCAATTTCAATACCTGTTACGTTTTCTCTGAAAGCACTTAGTTCAAAGCTTAAAGCTGTTTTAACGTGAAGTCCCGGAATGATTTTACTCTGCCCGAAACCCTGAAAGAAACTTCCTGCTCCTACAATTCCTGCACCCTGAGAGCTGCCGGTGTGTTTAACGGGATCAAAGGGCTCGGTAACCACCCGTCCGTCCGCTGTCTGATACTGGATCATGTAAGGCTTTTCTATACCCAGCGATGGGCCTGCTGCCAGAATGGCGCTAATGGAAATGCCTTCGTCTTCATGACGGTTAAATAAAGTAATCTCTCTCCCATATTCAGGACGGAGTACAAAAAGATAGTTCTCTTTGCCATAAACCAGCCTGGCTCCCGTTACGAAATCCTGCTGGGAAAGTTCTTTCGGATGTTTGACATTCACCAGCTCAACAGCGAGGTACTTATACTGGTTTTTGCCGAAAAGTTTAGCTTGCAATGCGGAAGACTGGCGGAAAACAACTCCACCCAATATCCCTGAATTGGTATTTGTGGTAACGCCTCCTGAGGTAAAGGTTTTATACCTCTCTTCGGCGTCTTCTGATTTAATCCTGCTGCGTTGCCCCAGTACTGTGGCGGAAAGTCCTGCCACAAGGATGATGGAAAGTAAAAGTTTTATACGACTCATGTGATAGGTTATGTCTTTCCTTGTGTAACTGTCAAGCATCGCTAGGGGGCAGTGAATATACTAATTTAATCGGCATATTCTTCCTTTCGTCCCTGCGTGATTAACGGTTTTTTGTACTTTTATGTTCTATAAACGAAAAAAGAAATGAAACAGCCTGCTATCAGCTTACTTTTTTTCGTTTTGTGAAATTGATGGTCCGCAAAAAATTGGGCCGAAGATAGTTAAACAATTCATTCTTTAGCCCTTGACTTCTTTTTTTTATCAGGCCGGTATTCAAGCACTTAAGGCGGCCATGTCGGTAGGTGCTTTGTTCAGTTCCAAGATGCGGCTGGGCGTGGAAGGCAGAAAGGGCCTGCAGCAAAAGCTCCGCGATTTTCGTAACCGTATCCCGGCAGATGCACCAGTTGCCTGGTTTCACGCAGCATCGCTGGGGGAGTTTGAGCAAGGGAGACCGGTTATGGAGGCGTTCCGTAAGCAATATCCGGATTATTATATTGTTCTCAGTTTTTTTTCTCCTTCTGGTTATGAGGTCCGGAAGAATTATGCTGGTGCTGATTTCATCTGTTATATTCCCTTTGATACGGTGGCGGGCAGTAAGTGGTTTTTGGAGATATTAAAACCAGCATTTGCCTTTTTTATCAAATATGAATTCTGGTATAATTTTCTGAAAGAACTTCGCAGCAGGAATTGTCATATCATTTCTTTTTCAGCTATTTTTCGTCCGGGGCAGATATTTTTCAAACCTTATGGAGGTTTTTACAGGAGCCTTCTTTCCTGTTTTGATCACATTCATGTACAGAACGAAGAGTCGCTGGCACTCCTTCATCAGGTGGGTA
The DNA here is from genome assembly GCF_907164905.1 of Dyadobacter sp. CECT 9275. Taxonomy (NCBI): domain Bacteria; kingdom Pseudomonadati; phylum Bacteroidota; class Cytophagia; order Cytophagales; family Spirosomataceae; genus Dyadobacter; species Dyadobacter helix. Next base: position 437,993 of record NZ_CAJRAF010000001.1, read on the forward strand.
TCAGGAACTGCTCGGTTGCCGGAGATACCCGTTTCGACCGCGTGATGAGCATTGCGTCAGCAGCTGCCGGGCGCCCCGAAATTGTAAGTTTTATGGACGACCGGCCACGGCTGGTAGCTGGCTCGGTCTGGGGAAATGATATGGAGGTACTTGTTCCGGTTTTGAATCAAACCCGGGGCAGGTTAAAAGCGATTATCGCTCCGCATGAGATCAGAAAGGAACAGATCAGCATGTGGGTGAAATCTCTGGATGGGAAAGCAGTATTATATTCCGAGTTGTCGGAGCACAACCTGGCAATGGCCGATTATCTGATCATTGATAACATTGGCATGCTGTCGTCATTATACCGTTACGGAGATATGGCCTTCATTGGCGGATCATTTGGAGCAGGACTACACAATATTCTGGAAGCAGCCACTTTCGGATTGCCGGTCATCTTTGGGGCTAAGGGCTATCATAAGTTCCAGGAAGCGAAGGATTTGATTGCGCTTAAAGGTGCAGTTGCTGTTTCGGATACCGGGGAAACGCTAAAGCAGATGGAAGGCTGGATCAGCAATCCGGAGCAAATGAGGCTGGCGGGGAGTATTTGTGCAGGATATGTAGCACAGCGCACCGGGGCAACCGATGCAGTAATGGGCATGGTTGCGCAACTGATAAAAAAATAGGAGTACCCAACAGATCGTTTTGTACTCCCAAGTCAGTTTAAAATGGTATTTCAGGAAAATTCTTTGGCAATCAGATGCTCGAAAAGATAGGCCTGCGTGCCCAGCAACCTGGCCTTTGCCCCCAGTTTCGAGATATGTATGGAAAGTGAATTCTTGAAGTCGGAAAGGCAGTACTTATTAATGGCCTGTTCAATAGGGTTTGAAATAAAGGGGCCTGCTTCGGCAAGCAAACCGCCCACGATGATCACTTCCGGATTGAAAAGGTGCACAGCTGTTGCAAGGCCCTTTCCAAGCTCCGTCCCCACATTTCCCAAAAGATCTATTGAAAATTCGTCACCTGCATGAACTGCCTCAATAATATGGGAGGTATCCAGTTTGGAAAGATCGCCCTGTACAATCTGGGTTAGGATGGTCGCTTTTCCGTTTGTAATGCCATCTTTCGCCTGGCGTATCAAAGCCATAGCGGAAGTGATGGTGTCCAGGCAGCCTATTTTTCCACAGTGACATAACATACCGTCAGGTTTAACCTGAATGTGTCCGAGCTCTCCGGCGAAGCCTGATGCCCCGTTGAAAACTTCTCCATTGATAATAATACCAAGTCCAACACCCCAGTCGATGTTAATGGTGAGTACCTGCGATTTATCAACCGCAAATCCGAACCGGTGTTCTCCGATGGTGGTAGCTTTGGTATCGTTAAACAGGCAAACCGGCATATTGAAGTGTTTCCTCAGGTACGAAACCAGCGGAACGCCAGGCGGAGTAAGGTTCAGATAGGTAAGGTTTACGCCCTGCGAGGTATTGATCAGTCCGGGCATGGAAACACCTATGCCCCATAATTTGTCAGGAGAAATATGATGTGAAGACAGGAATATCTCAGTTTCCGCAAAAAGGAGTTCAAGAAAATGGGGCGAGTCATCCAGCCTGATGTCAACTTTTCGTTTGACAATAAGCTGGTTGTACATATCAAAAATCACAAGTTGCGTACCATGGCGGTTGATGTCCATGATCAGCGAAAGGTATTTTTTGGAGTTCAAGCCATAGAGTACCGGAGGACGGCCCGCTCTGGCTGGTCCGGTTCCTGTTTCAATGATCCAACCTTCCCTGATAAGTTCGTTCACGATTCCAGTAGCCGACGGGATACTGGCGTGGAACAACCGTGCCATTTTGTTGATAGAAGTATCACCATTTTTATACAGATGAAGCAATAAATTGCTTCTGATACGGTTTTTTACGAATATCAATAACGGAACTTGGTTCTTCAACTTGAAAGTCCATAAAGTGGAGCGGGATAAATTAAATGTCAGGAGTATATTAACAATTTTTATAAAATGCTGTGCACAATATAAGAAAATAACAAATATTAATAAGCAGAATTATTAAAAAAATTTATTATTAAGCTTGTTTCGAGCCCAAAAAAACTTATTATCATAAAATTATAACAAATATGAATTTACTCTGAATACATGACGATTAATTTTATCTCCTGTGAAGTTCAATGAACCACCTCTGTGGCTGTAGGATAAAACAGGTAACGCGGGAACTTACAAACTAATTTTTGTTCCTTAAAGAATGTTAATCTGCTATATTCGCTCCCAACTGTAACAAGAATAATAATAAGACGTGTCAAGAAAAGGGTTGGTTACCAGATCCACAGGTTCGTGGTATGATGTGCGTGATGCCGATAACGGCCATATCTGGCAGTGCAGGCTTAAGGGAAAGTTTAAGACAATGGGCCTGAAGGTTACCAATCCTATTGCCGTGGGAGATTTTGTGGGCTATGAGATAGAAGATTCAGGAGAGAATTTTGGGATTATCGACACAATTTTTCCCAGGAACAACTATGTGATCAGGAGTTCGGTGCATAAAACGGGGCATGGGCACCTGATTGCGGCCAACGTTGACCAGGCGATCTTAATTGCGACGCTGGTATTTCCAAGAACGTCGCTGGGTTTTATTGACAGGTTTTTGGTGGCCATAGAGTCTTTCCGTATTCCGGGTGTGCTTGTTTTCAACAAACAGGATCTCATCCATGAAGAAATGAAAGCTTTTCAGGATGAACTGATCGGCTTGTATGAAAGCCTGGGATACACCTGTCTGACAACCACAGCGGTTACAGGTGCCGGGTTGCAGGAGTTTCATGATCTGATGAAGGGCAAAACGTCCTTATTGTCCGGGCATTCCGGTGTGGGAAAGTCCACTTTGGTTAACGCCATTGCGCCTGGTCTGGAACTGAAAACGCAGGAGGTTTCCACTTTTGCCAATAAGGGGGTGCACACCACCACCTTTGCAGAAATGTTTGAACTTGGAGAGGGTACATTTATCATTGATTCTCCGGGGATTAAGGAATTGGGGCTGGCAGATATGAAACCTGATGAAATAAGCCATTATTTCCCTGAAATGCGCGCCTTGTTAAATCAATGCAGATTTAATAATTGCCAGCATATTAACGAGCCAGGCTGCTCGGTGAAAGAGGCGGTTGCTGAAGGAGCAATTGCTTTCAGCAGATATGAGAGCTATCTTAGTATGGTAGGCGGAGGAGATAACCGCAAGTAAAATTTTTCAGAGGTACAGCTTATGTTTATTAATGTTGAACATATTGGCATAGCGGTGAAAGACCTTGGTTCTGGAGAGGCACTCTATGAAAAGCTGCTGGGAGTAGCTTCCTATAAGAGAGAAACGGTAGAATCCGAATCAGTGATGACTTCATTTTTCCAGATCAATGAAACTAAAATTGAACTTTTACAGGCAATAGACACAGATAGTCCCATTGCCAGGTTTATAGATAAAAAAGGGGAAGGAATACATCACATCGCATTTGAAGTAAACGACATCGGTGCCGAGATGGAGCGATTGAAAAATGAAGGTTTTGTTTTGCTGAACGAAAAGCCAAAAATCGGAGCAGATCACAAGCTCGTTTGTTTCGTACATCCCAAAAGCACATACGGCGTTTTAATTGAATTGTGCCAGGATATTAAAAATGTTGAGCCTTAGAAAGGTAATCCGACGGCAATGTTGAGTACAAGATTCTCCTTTCTCCATGCTTTGCTGCCGAAATTAATCTCCTTAAATACCCACGGATTTTTGTAGCGGGCCGGTGCTTCGGGATCGTCCGATGTGATTGGTTCTGCGGTATACCAAGGCTTTCTGAAGGGTGTGGCCAGGTCCAGACGGAAAATGAGGTACGAAAAGTCAAGCCTCAGGCCTATACCTCCGCCCACGGCAACCTGCTTGAGGAAATCTTTGCCAATGATGGCTCTTTCGTCGTAACCTGACCTTTCGGCATCGGGTATCGACCAGATGTTACCTGCGTCCATGAAAACGGCTCCGTTGAGTACCTTGGTAAACTGCAGACGTAACTCAGTGTTAAATTCCAGGCGGATATCTCCCTGTGCCTGGTAGCCTAGCTGTACTATGGAGAGGGAGTCGGGCCGGTAAGCGCCTGGGCCCAGAGACCTTGCACGGAAGGCTCTTATGCCAGTACTTCCTCCGGCAAAATATTGTTTAAACAGCGGTGTCTGCATATTACTGGAGTTACCGTAGGGTTTGATGGCTCCGGCAATCAGCCTGTTGGCCCAGCGTATCCCGGGTGTAATGGTACGGTAATACCGGATTTCAGCGTCCGCTTTGGCATACTGAAAGATAGGAACACCTATAAATTCTTTGGGTCGGCCATCCGACGGAGTTTTTGAGAATAAGCTTAACAGGTTTCCTCCGTAATCAATACCGCCGATCAGAATAAACTGATTTTTACTGAATGGCCTGGGGGTAGGTCTGAAACTTACCGTATAATTGGAACCTGCCAGGAAGTATTTTGCTTCCAGTATCCTGATGTACCTTTCGGCGTCAAGCGGGTTGGTATTAGGATTGGTAATGATATTCACCAGTTTTTCGGTATTCACATTACGGGGTTCGATGAAGTTGAGCGAAATGGGCGTAAGGGTATGTTCCAGCCTTGAACTTTTGCTCCAGACATAAGACCAGTCGCCCCGGATGGAGGTAGTAGTAAAAAAGCCTGTCTGCACCCTGTTTTCGTAATTCAGGGACAGGATCGTTTTGGGCAAGAGCTGGCTTTTCTCCGGTCTTATCCTTAGAAATGGAACAATAAACCTTGGAAAGGAGAGGTCTGCCCTGGCACCATACCGGATGTATTCGTTACCGATGCGATTGGGATTGGCAATTTTATTACCGCCCAGCTGAACATCAAAACCAAAATATGCGCTGAGCGTGAGCATTTCCGCGCCTTTAAAAAAATTGCGGTTTTTCCAGTTAACATCAAGCTGGGAACCACTGAGGTTGTTAGATTTGGTACTCGCGCTGATGATGGTCTGAAGTGATTTTTTCTTTAGCGGGGACAGATCATAGTGAATATCCAGCAGAGCGGAGTCGGAGCGGGGTACTACTTCAAAGCGATTTTTTACAAATTTGAAATTCTGCAGATTCACCAGCCTTGTCAGCGAAACATTCTGCATGGTGTTGGTATACATATTTCCCCGGCGGAAACCGATGGCGTCATAGAAAATCCGGCGTTTGTATCTTTTTCCCGGATCCTGTACCGTAATACCTCTCCTTAAACGGCCATTGTTTACCGAAACAGTGTCACTTGAACCATCGTCCTGGGTACCGGTATTGACAAAAATCCGGTTGATGTAATACTGTTTCAGGGCGGTCTGAACGGTTTGAGGTTTCACTTCCAGATACAGATTTACCTGCTGTGGGTTCATGGTAGAATCTGCTCTGCCAATGGTGGAATCTACCTTCACGATCAGGTAGTCGGGGTTGAAAAAGTAATATCCTTTGCCCTTTAATTCATTGTCGATTCTGGATCTTTCAGCCGTGATGACGTCGAGCCGGATCGGATCACCTTTGCGGAGATAGGTCTCTTTTTTTGCCAGTACCAGATCTTTGTTAAAATCACTGCTGTCGGGCACTACATAGCTGATCTCATTGATAAAATAGCGGGGCATTACGTAGGCACTGTATTCCGCTCTGGAGGTGCGGTTTTTATTTTCTATCAGCCTCCCTTTGACGCCGGACCGATAGAAACCTTCATTGTCGAGAAAAGCGACCATATTGGCTGCATTAATATCCACAATGCGCTGGGAGGCAAATACAGGTGGTTCACCAAGTTTTTTCCGGAACCAGGAGCGTAAACCTCCTTCGTCTTTGGGCTCACCGATGACATAGTACCACCATACTTTCCAGGGGGAGCCAAAAATTGTCTTGTTGGGAGCGGGTTTGATAATACTCTCCAGGTTATCAGCCAATCCCGACACATTTGGTTTGGATACGGAATCCGGCGTTACTTTAACAGAATTTCCAATGTAAAGGCTTTGACCGGCAGGAATATATTTGTTAACCGAACAACCGCTCAGCCACACACTTATAACCAGCAAGATTATGAAACTACTTCTCATTTTGTTGCTTTTGGAAAAATTCCCGGAATACGTTGTAGTCGGCGGTAATGATAAAACTTACGCCGGTTTCCACTATAAACCCTTCCAGAATGGACTGATACTGGTTTTTTCGGTATGCTCTGAACAGGTACCGGCCATCCCTTGAAACGGCATAATCCAGTGCTATGTTGTCAAATACTTCCGACGAACCGGCCGCGCCGCTCTGGTTTTCAAGTTCAAAGTTTTTACCAATGGAAATTTTCAGCCGGTCGTTTAAAAATGCTTTGCTCAGGCCCACGCTGAGGTCGGTGCGGGCCCCTGCTGACTGGTCGGTGGTTGAATTAAGATTTAAATCCAGGTTAACCCCCTTTACAAGGTCCGAGGCCAGATTATTGAGCTGATCGCTCAGCAGCTGGCTCACACTCTGGCGGGCAATGGCTTCGGCACTGTTATTGATATTAAAAGACGAAGCAGACTGGTCTGTTATGAACCGGTTGGTGATCAGCAAAGCAAATGCTTGCTTGTTTACTTCTGACGGACTCATCTCCATATTGGTCCAGAATGGCTGTGTGGTGATTTCCTTTGCCAGGTCGGACGTAACAGTGGAAGAAGGGGTGATCTTGAATGCGATATTGGGATTGGATAAATTACCCGTAATCACAATCTGAACATCAATAGGTACTTTTCTGCCGCTTTTTAAAGTATTGGAAATGGAGCCGGGGTCAACCATGACGGGGTACGAGGCTGTAATGTTCAATTCGGCTTTCATGGGGTCGCCGGTCCAGATGAGGTTACTGCCTTTTTGTATCTGAAACTGCCTTTTCAGGATTTCAAGGGTTATATCATAGGAGCCTTCCGTCAGGTCATAGGCTCCCAGCAAAAATAACTGGCCGTTTGGTGCTATACCTGCCGTGAGTTCTGCATTCCCTTTCAGCTTGATGTTGTCGCCGTTCAGTTCGTCAATTACTACCCTAAACTGTGATTTATCATCCACAGCGAGCTCCATGGAAATCTGCTGGGCAAAGTTCCCAACCGGGCCCGTATTCAGATCAATGGAGTCTGCCCGGGTTACCTGTGTTGAATCACTCATATCCACGAACTCGATCACACCCTTGGTAGCATCACCCGCCTCAGTTGCGTCGTTTGTGAGTACAACGGTTACATCACTTCCCGCGTCTACTTTCACGTTGCCATCAATAACGGATTTTGTTCCGGCACCTTTCACCGTCATGTTAGCGTCAATTACAGCCTTGCCATAAAACTGGTTGTTCTCCTTTTGTGTTGAGTTAAGAACCGTAAAGTTTTTCGCAGCTATTTTAAGGTCATAGGTAACATCCGGTATTCGGGCGATATTAACGTTTCCGTCTACCGTTAATTTTTGGTTGAGGGTATCTGAAACAACAAAATTATTAAAGTTAATCTGCTGCCCGTCAAACTGTATTTTCTGATTGGCAAGGGAGTAGCGGGCACCCAATTGCGTGACGTTAAAGGCCACATCATCAAAATTGATAGCGCCATTTATTTTGGGGATATCCGTGGAGCCGGTAATGGTAGCTTTGCCCGTCAGATTTCCTGTGGCTCGTTTCAATTGTCCGAAACTGAATGCTTCCACTGTTTTGGCACTGAGCTGTTTAAGATCCATGGTAAAATCCAGCGGATTTTTCTCTTTTGGACTGTAATATCCGTTGATGGAAATATCGTTGCCATTACCCTTAAGCGTCGTTTCAACCAGGATTTTATTTTCGGTTTCGTTGGTTGACTTAAGTGCCAGGTTCCCCACGGGGATCTGCATGGCTGCGAGGTTATTGATATGAAACTCGCCGGTATAAAGCGGGGTAGTCATGTAATTAATAAGTGTGATCTTACCTCCCAGCGTACCCGAGGCAAGTGTAGAGTCCCTTGTTGCCAAAGCGACCATCGGGCCGACGGCGATACTGTCCATCGTTATTTCGAGTGGCCCGTTTGGTACTCCTGTGGTAGAGTTGATCCTGAGTTTTTGATACTCGTTTCTAATCTCAATATTTTTTACCAGCAGGCTGTCGGTAGAATATTCTATCAGGCCTTCCGGATTGGTTTCCCATTTTTTGTAATCGAGTAAAAGCCCTTCCCGCAGGCTAAGCTTGTATTTACTTCTGTCAATGGCCAAATCCCCCTTCACTGCATGGCGATCAGTATTCACTGAATCCCTGACGGTGAGGTCGAACCGGATATCATTATCAATCATGTCACCTTGCAGGGAAACATTTTGCATTCGGAAACCACCCGTATTCAAAAGGCCCATTGTGGAATTGAAAGCGGCCTTCTCCGCAACGGTTACAAAACTCACGGCCACACGCTCCGTCCTGATACTGTCGTAAACGGCCACAGGTAAGCTCAGGCGTGCTACAATGGTGGAATCCTGCTGGTTGTCGAGCCTTGCTTTAAAGTTTACGGGGTTCAGTTCCTGTAATTGTGGTACGAATATCCTGAGTGCGGGATGATTGGTCAGCGTTGCTGCAAAATCAAAATTTACGGGTTTTGTAACTTCCTTATAGGCAAGGCCAGGAGATTTAAAATGCTTGCCTACCTCGGTAAGTATGGCATCGGCCAGTTCAGGATATACAAAATTTCCTGTTAGCTCTGCCTTCAGGAAGGGGGAGTTGATGGCTGCCCTTTTTGTACCGGAACTATCGCTTACAACCGCCTGGATACTATCCACAGCAACAGGCCTGCCATGATGTGTCAGTACCAAGTCGTGAATGGCAATACTGCCCAGGGGGGCGTCTGGTTGAGTAGATTGAAAGTCAATTTTAACATCGCCTTTTACCTGAAGGGAGTCGGGATATAAATGGAGGGCAGTAAGATTTAACTCGTCAATTTTAACTTCTCCTTTTACAGAAGGATATTGTTTGGATAAATCTGCCTCTCCGTCAATTGCAACCTTGATATTCTCATCCGCCATCGTCGCCTGCACGTTGGCAAGGCCTTTGTCCACACTTCCTTTCAGCGTCAGATTGTTGTAGATATATCCCTTGATATCCGCACGCTGTATGGTTCCGTCCAGATTAGCCTGCATGGTTTTGGACGCATAACCTCTGCCGCTGACCGTGGTTGACAGAGTGAGCTTTCCCATTTCCTGGGGAGGTTGTTTCAGTAATTTTCCGAGGTCAAACTCGGTAAACGACAGATTACCATCATATTCTGCTTTTAAGCTATCCGAAATATTCTTGAGGTTTCCGGAAAAAGTACCCACACCAAAAGAAGTATTGATCGTGGTATTCAGGTTCAGGTTGGACATAACTCCCCTGATCTTTCCAGAAATACTGATCTTTTCCGGGATTTCTACTGAGGAGGGCAAAGTACTATCCGGTAATAGCATCAGGATGTCATCCTTGCCAGAAGTTAGCTCGCTGATGTTAAGATCCATAGCCAGTTTACCGGCGTCGGGTAGTCCGCTGATCCGGCCATCCATTTTCAGGGCTGTTGTATTCAGCATGCTAAAGTTCGCCTTCGAAATCAGAAGATTATTAACCGAACCTGTTACTATTCCCGAACCCTTCAGGAAACCATTGGGAGTTTTGTCAAATGGGGGTGTTTTGGCCAGATCAGGTACCAGCAACAGCAGATCGGCAAATCCAACCTGGCTATTGGTTAACCTGAGTTTTACCTGCACATTTGCGATATCTTCGGCAAGCTGGTCAATATCTTTGTATTTCAGTATCAGTTCGTCTTGTAGCGTAGTTTTCCCTGTTTTCAGCAGCAGCTTTTTGAGATAGGTTTCCCTGGCACCATAAGCAAAGTCAGTTCTGAGTTCCTGAATGCCAAACCCGCTCTTGTCTCGAAGCGAGCCGGATAGTAGCTGACCGGCTATGTTTTCTGAAGAAAACAGAAAATCTTTAAGTTTTATATTAAGACTGCTAATGTCCAGGTGTGCATAATCCAGTCCTTTGGGCTGTTTCGGGGAATTGAAATCATCATACTGAAGCCTGTTGTTGACAAGTAGTATTTCTCCCACTTTAACGTTCCAGCCTGGCTCTTCTGTTGCGGCGCTGTCCGTTTGTTCCTTAACTTCCGGTGTTGGCCGTTTTTCAAAAGAGGCATAAGCAGACATATTTTCCAGGAGTACATTCCGTACGTCCACCCGCTGGCTGCCCATGTAAAGCTGGTTAACGTGTCCGGAAAGTTTGTCCACTGAAACACCATTCTGCAAGCCGGAATTTTCGTCCACAAACGTCCACCGGAACTTGCGGATATCCAGATCACCTGCCTTCAGGTCAAGGGAATCGGCAGGGTCAGCGGGGTTGGATGGGGTATCTTTTTTTAACGCCTCATAAAGCCGGACTTTTGCGGAACTGTTAACCAGGAATAACTTCGTAGGGTGGTACTGAGACAGCGTCGGGTTGAATTTTTCGAAATGGACGGCTGCAGTGTCAATGATGCTTTCGGCATCCGTACCCGTTACAGCATCCCGGTACGACAGCCGTACATCTTTCAGATAGACATTGTCCAGCCTCATTTCCAGCGGGGCGGAGGTAGTATCCTCCACAGCGGGTTCTCCGCTCGCAAATGCATCAACAATAAACTGGAAATTAAAAACGGTATCGGGCAGTGTCCTGTAAATATTGGCACGGATACCACTGAGCTCAACTTTGTTAATTCCTATATTCCCCTGTATCAGGGAGTACATATCCAGGTCAACCCGTAATTTTTTTCCCGCAAGGAGCGTGTCCCCTTTTGTATCCGCAACAAAAACTCCTTCCAGTACAACCCAGTCCGGAATATCAAAGCGGATCTGGTCTATATTCACTTTGGTTTTAAGTTTCTTCCGAAGATAGGTATTCGCCTGGGCAGTCAGAAAGTTTTGGCCTGCCGGGGTCTGAATGCCCCAAATCAATACTCCGACCAGGATCAGTATGGTCAGGATTATTATTGCCAGCACCTTTAATACTTTCTTCATAAATCTACTTTAAATCCTATCTGTGTATTTCAGACAGAATTGTTTGACAGTACAGGGCTATAAAAAACCTGGATAGCCTACCGGTTGGTACACCACCCAGGAATTCAGATTGAACCTTACTTTTATCTTTTAAACAGCTCGGGACTCACCGCCGGATTCACCGTCAAGGTTGAGGTAATGGTCACGGGCTTTTTGTCGACTGTATTGATCTCTACCATTTTTGCAGGGTAAAGAATTCCATAAGCAGATTTGGTATAGTTGGAAAGCTCCGTGGTCGTTTCAACACCGGCCAGTGTTTCCTTCTTACGGATAAGAAGGCCGCTTTTGGCATCAAACCATAAATTATATTTAATGTCTTTCCCCTGGAGTTCTACCTGATGTACAGGAATGCTGTTGATGGTCTCCATTCCCACAGTTGTCGCAATTAAACCGCGGTTTTTATAATCAATGAACGGCACGAGCCCGTCATATATCTCATAGCGCATGTTTGTTTGTTCTGCTGCGCTCAGGTCTTTTACATCCATTTTGGTGCCAATGGGTACCTTTATCCAGCCTTCGTTATTTTTGACTGTATAGACGAAACTTCTCTTCATGATAGTTTTGGATTTATAGATCGATTTCTCAGGAACCGAAACGGATACATCGGCGTCATAAGGAGAAGCGGCAACGGCAGAAAAGCTTTGCTTAAGATTATAGGTCTTGATACCGTTCCATAGGTTTTGCCCGCCCGTTGCTTTGTAGAAATTCGCGAAAATGGTATCTACAGGTACTTTTTGCCCATAACCTAAAGTTGCAACGAGCAGAATTGCAGACAGAATGCTAAGTGATTTTTTCATCGTTTTTGTTTTGTTGATTTATAAATACGGAAACTGTATTCTAATCCGGTTCAGGACTTAGATGATTTACCGTTCTGATGGTTTAATATTAAGAATATATTCCTTATCTGCCTAAACCAAAAAGAGCAAAAACTATTCCAACCGTTACTTATACACGCAATTATTCTGAAAATGTGGCAATAAAATTACTGAATTGATACATTATCCCGATTAAATCAAACTTTGTCGCCTTTCGGGAAGGGGCTTGGCTACAAAGAAGAAGGGCCGTGGTGAATGCCACAGCCCTTCTTCATACAAAAAATAGTTAGATATCACGCGTCGTCACCGGAGGCAGAAATCTTCCCAAACCGGTATTGAAAGGTAAGGTTCAGCATCCGGTTTGTTTGCTGCCAGAGTGAATTCTGGTTATAGGTTTCGGTACTGAGCTGACTCTTGTACGCTCTTGATAAAAATATATCCTGAATGTTAAATGAAAGTGTTGCTTTTTTTTCCAGCAGGTCTTTTCTGATGCCCATATTTGCCACAAATACACCCTCCCGGGTTCCTTGTGCAATAGCACGCGGCCCTTCGTAATTTAGATAAGCAGAGGCTCGGAAGTCCATAGGCAAGGTAATAAATGCGTTGAGATTACCGGAGTAACTCCAGGTACGGTTGTCGATCTGAGCAATATCCGAAACCACTTCGCTCCTGAAAACCCTGCCGCTGGCGTTTAATTTGACTGATTCTCCTATTTTTTGCGAGAAGTCTGTTTCAAAGCCATAGGAAAGCTCCCGGCCCACGTTATCATAGCGTGTAAGCGATACACCCTCTTCATCGATGGTCCGTATCCGGGTAATGGCATTGTTGGAATAATCCATAAAAAGGGATGGCCCCCAGCCACCGGACGATTCGTAATTGGAATAGCCCATTTCCGCCTTGTGGACAAACTCTGGTTTCAGATTGGGGTTCCCGCTTTGGATGTTGCGAGGATCCGATATGTCCGTGTAAGGATTTAGCATGCCGGCTTCTGGACGCTGCACCCTTCTGCTGTAATTGAGTTTGAACTGGGACTCATCGTTAATTTTTCTGGTAAGAGCCAAAGAAGGTACTAAGGTCAGAAAGTGAACGCCAAATTCGTTGTTGATACTGATCTGCTTGATTTTCTGATTGTAATCCGTTACCCTCAGCCCGGCGCGAAGCCCCCATAAATCGGTTTTTTGAGAAAATGTCATGAAACCTGTATAAAGCGCATCGCTGTAACCGAAAATATTACTGATGGCCGGGTCAAAAACAAAATCTTGCTGGTCGGTATTGTAAGTATAAAATGCGTTGGTATTGTCGTTGGAACTGATCCGGGAGCGGACTCCTACCTCCAGTGTCGATTTCGGCGTGATGGGCCAGGTATAGTCAGAATTAAGGAAAAGCGATTTTCCCTTATTGTCACGGAATGTCCTTTGTTGTTTGACGAGGCTTTCTATCTCACTTTCCAGGTTGAAAGAGGATTCTCCATCCGAGCTGCCGATTGAATAATTGGCAGTAAAACTCAGCTGGTGATCTTTTTCGGCAAACTTGTGGCGATAATCCACGCTCATGTTTACATTATCGCCATTGCCATTACTTTTGGATTTCCGGATGAATTCCTCGGTGATTGTACCGTTGGTAAGGCCGGTCTGGTTCAGTAAGGTACTGTTATTATCGCTGTGGTCGCGGGAGTAATTAATGCCAGCCTCCAGGGAGTTTTTATCATTGAAGTCGTAGTTTGCACCGATCCTGCTGAAAAGGTTATTCCCTTCGTTTTGCCCGCGCCCGGCCTGCGCCAGCGTAGTTGTTTGGGCCGCGGCGAAATTTTCACGATTCAGCCTCCTTTTCCAGTACATATTCCTGACGCCGCCACTTACGGTAGCATTCATGCCCAGCTTGCCTGTTTTCAGACTTATATTACCCGATCCGTTGTAATTATCCTTATTGCCAAGGCTCACCCGGGTACCTCCGTTGATTCCCCTGATCTTCGATTTTTTTGTGATGATATCTATTACCCCTGAGGCACCGTCTCCTTCGTATTTGGCAGAAGGTGTGGTCATTACATCAATTCGTTCGATCAGGTTGGCGGGGAAGGACTGAAGAATGGTAGGCAGGTCATTGCCATATAAACTGGAAGGTTTCCCGTCTATCAGCACTACCACATTGCCTTTTCCACGCACCTGCGGGTTGCCGTTTTCGTCAAGGGATACTGCAGGTAATTTTTCCAGCAGATCGCTCACATTGTTACTGGTAGCCAGCAGGTCTTTGCCTATGTTGATCGTTTTTTTATCAATATCATCCACGATCATGCTTTTTTCTCCACGGACAACAACCTCATTCAGTTTCTGGGCTTCTGGCAAAAGGGTCAGATTCCCCAGGTCAACGATGCTGGATTCGGGAGCAACACTGACTTTCGCCACAAACAAGGTCTGATAACCCATGTTGGTGACCCGCAAAATATAACTGCCCGGCTTGACATTGGACATGGTAAACACACCATTTTCATCTGCCACAACGCCCTCTGTCAGGGTCGAATCTTTCGTTAAGAGCGCAATGGTGGCAAAACTTACACCTGCATTGCCGGGCGACTCAACCACCTTGCCGATTAATTTACCGCCATCAGCACGCCGAAAGGAAAATGAAGAGGCATCGGCATTTAAAACTATGAAGGAGCTAAATAGTACTAAAGAGCAGACAAGAAAATAAAATCTTCTCACATCAATTAAATTTAAATATGTTAAGGGAAATCAAAAATTTCGTTTGCGGCCTCCATACTACCACGCCCATCTCTATGACAACAAAACAGAAAATCCCTGACCTGCTGGCGGATAGCTATTTATGAGAACCTTTCTGGTTAATTATGAAGTGTATGCTGATAAGGGTATTGGAATAGTCACTGCCTTTCAGACAGCATTTTGATCATTAAACCCTCATGAGGTTTAACGGTATTTAGAGAGAAATTGTTACATAAAAGTATAAAAAAACGAAGAAAGGCGGAATTTAAAATTGTTCCGGTATCATTCTGCGTTGTTTGGGGAGTATTCAAATTGTTTATAAAACAAGATAGGGAGGAAATAGGAAGCCCGCCCGGGCCAGCGGGCTGGGTTCAGATCAACCTATTTTTTCAGAATTTTTCTGCTGAGGATCGTTCCGTCCCTTTTAGTAAATGAGATAATGTAAGGCCCGGCAGGAAGTAATTCCATATTAAGCTGCTGGCCTGAACAGGAACTAAGATATAACGATTTGATCTTTTCTCCACCAACATTGAATAATTGCAGCGTTCCGCTGGTACTTGTTTTGAAATCAATGGAAAGCTGAGCAGAAACCGGATTGGGATAGATATCCCAGAAACTCGCTTGCTCATGAGGGTTAACTGCAAGTATGGGAGAGGTTTTAATGGTAACAGTTTGAGCAGCCGACTGGGAGGCGGGACTAAATGCTTGGATACGATAACTATAAGTTACACCCGCCGACACATCGGTATCTTCATAACTCAGCGTTTTGCTATCGAAAGTTTTAAGAGGCAGATATCCTCCACCATTTTCCACCATTTTTTCCAGGACATAAGTTTGTGCGCCCGCGGATTCCCAGGAAACCATAACCGAGGCCCGGTCCGATTCTTCAGCTTTTAGTTTACTGAAAACGAGTGCGTCGGCAATGGCAACTTCCTGAAATGAAAAAGCACCCAGCCCGCGCAGGTTTTTAAGGAATGGGCCATAGTAGGTTTTTACCTGCTCTCCTTTATAGGCGGGAAGATAGTTTAGTTTTTTTGCTGTAGAACTGCCAGCCAGCTTCAGCGTAACAAAATTACCGGAGGCGCTACCTGCAGTTACACCCGCTGGCTTTGATTCATCCCCATCGAAAAAATAGACATCCCTGAGACTTTTAAGGAATTTGTTACCGTTCACATCGTCCATTAGAGTATCTTTAGGCCAGACAAGCGTCTGGTTGCTCTCGTACTGCAGCGTTATTTCATCCTTTTTTTCACTGGAATAAAATACCTTCACAATATCAGGGCAAGCTACATTGCTTGTATCGGTTCCGCCGTAAATCATAGGGGCCAGGAATCGATAAAATCTCCGTCCAAGTTCCTGGTAGCCAGCCAGGCTGTAATGGATGCCATCAAAGCCCGGTAGTCCTGATACATTGAAATGATCGGTTTTGGGGTAGATGTACCTGGTACTTCGTTGAAACTCACGGATGGTACCGGCTATGTAATATGGGTTAAACAAAACGGGTATCTGAACCACCATGAATTTTTCTACCTGCGGATAATCTGTTTGCCAGTACTTGAAGAGCTTATCGTATTGTGCTGCGTAATTCGGAATGTTCTCCAGTGCTTCCTGCTCACCCTGGTACCAGAAAAACGTTCTGATCCTCTTTGCCCTGGCGGCCTTGATACGACGGTATAAAAGGCCGTAAAGCGTAGGGGTGGAAGGGTCTTGCGCGTTCCTGTCCAGATGGTAGGAAATGAAAGAGCCCGGTAGGCCTCCGTTGATGACACAGGTGGGAATACCATAGTTTTCCAGGATATTTTTCTGAAGCTCAATTCCCCATGCACCGGTATAAGGCCACGACCAGGACGACTGGACCCAAAGGGTATCACCGGGCAGAACACTGGGGTCATTGTCAGGAATTCTGGCAATGGTTCGTGCATATTTGCTGGACCAACTGCCGTATTGACTGGCGGATGCATTGGACTGTCCGCTGATCACATAAAAATCACCTGCCACCACCTCTATGCGCTTTGCAATCAATACCGAATCTGTTGTTTTGCAGGCATAAATCTCAAAACTGTAATCGGCCATTTCGGCTTTGATCTTAGGTTTCAAGTCAAAATTGGCAAAGAAGTTGCTACCATAGTTGAGCATAGCTTTATTGTAGGCCAGGCGTTCCTGATTACGATAGGTCACTACGGACATGTGGTCCCAGCCTGCCGTCTCGATTAAACCCGAAATAGGAACTTCGGCAGTATTGTCGTCTTCCCTGGCATAAAGCTGGTTATCTTTAGGAAGATTGTTGAAAACAACGGAATAAAAACGCTGTCCATGGCTTTGACCGGCCCAGGTGCATAAAATGATGAGGAAAAGGGTCCTCTTTAAAAATGTAAAATTCATCTCATTCAAAAACCTTTATCATGAACAACTTTATGCTTTGCCATTGTCGGACTACACGCCGATGGGGTATGCTGGCTTGAATTTATGATCGAAAAACTGATCTGTTGGCTCTGCCTGCTTTGAACTGTTCACTTTGCTCAGTTACTGGTTTGGGCACCATAAATATATTGTTATTATTTTGTTTCCTCCATTAATTCGGGTTCCAGTTCGGCATCGTCAGGAACTGGATGCTGGTGTTGGTCAAACATAGCCAAAAACCAAAGAGCCATGATCAGAGGTAGTGAATATTTGTCCCAGGACAATTGAGCTTTGCCAAGTATCAGTATATTAATTACGACTATCCAGCTGGCGAGGTTAAATGGCGGTGTTATAAAACGCATGCACGTGAGCAGCATGAGCAGCGCAAAAATTATCTGCTTCATCAAACCGGTTATGCCAATGGCTACCAGCCCCTGGTCAAGGTAACCCAAATAGGGCCAGGTAAAATAGGGATTGTAGGTTTGCCGGGCCGGAAAACCTATCGCAAGTGTTATGGTGAAAATAAAAAAAGCTGTAAATATTTTGGGATATCTTACAGGGTAAGTCAGGTAATATCTGAATTTGCCCGTAAAAAGCATTTCGGGAATGACGTAATAAGCAGCTACTACAGCGGAGGCATAGAGTACGAAGCCGAAATTGTATTGAATCAGTTTATCGGAAGTGTAATACTGTTCAGCCATCACAGGTGCCGGTGCCGGGCCGTTCCAGAGCATCATCCATGGAACAATGCTTAATACGGCGGCGACGTAATAGAGCCACACCCGGTTATCAGCCAACTGCTGCGGCAAAGCTTTTAGCTGACCTGTTTTTAAAAGGCTGGGAATAATTTCAAAAGCAACAATTGCCGCTGGAAATGCCAACATATATTGTCTGCAGGACACAGCCGCCACAAACAGCAGCATGCCTGCCCAATGCGCTTTCCGGAGATAGGTCACTATACCTGCCAGAACAAAAAACATGGCAAAGATGTCGGTGTAATAATAAACGCTGACCAGGTAATAGTTTGGAAATAACAGCAGCCCCAGCAGGCAAACCCAGAACCTGCGCGATTTATCAGGACTGTTCCAAATGAAAAGCATGAGTAACGAAAAGCTGAACAGAGAAGTTAATATTCTCAGGTACAAAAGGTCTTCGCCCAATAGATGAACTACCCAGCCTCCCAGGATAAATGGAATCGGAGTATTTAGTTCACCATAGCTTGTAAGCAGACAGAGAGAAGGGAACGGTTCCTTACTGAATTGGATTGCTGTGGCCAGGTAATGAAATTCATCCTGATAAGGAGGTATTTGAAAGCGGTCTTTTAAAAAGAATATGGAAAGAAATAAAAGGGCCAGAAAAAGAGAGGCGAATAACTTTTTGTGATACATAAGCGGGTGGTCTCTCCTGTAACTGTTAAATGGGGGCAAATATTTGCTTAAATAACCAACTTAAATACCAGTTGGTGACATATAAAGGTTAAAATTAGGTGTTTGTTTTATTATTTCAACTTTAAATGCTGTACATAGACTATTTAAGTAGTAAACAGGTGGATGGTAATCCAACCGTAAGTTACTTACCATACCTGCTGCCCGGGAGGTGAAATCTCGGATTGCTGGGGTACTGCTCTGTACCTTGGCAGCGGTCCGGCTCGTTGAGTTGCTCGGTTTATGATCCTCTGGAGGGGTTCATTTTGGCCATCAGGGTTCTGTAGTAACAGCGCTTATTTTTTTCACTTTCAAAAATAATTCCCTGCTTCCCGGCCTTCCCTTCCGCCGAACATCTTATTTTTGCAGGATGTATAAGTTACTGATCTCCCCGATATTATTTCTTTTTGATGCTGAGCGTGTTCACTATTTTGTGTGCGAAGTGCTTCATCTGGCTTTCAAAATCCCTTTTATCCCATCCATTCTCAGAAGTGTCTATACTTACGAGCACCCCGGGCTCGTTCAGGAAATTGCCGGGCTCAGGTTCAGGAATCCCGTAGGACTAGCGGCCGGATTTGATAAAAATGCGGAAATGGTTGACGAACTGGAAGCATTGGGGTTTGGGTTTATCGAAATCGGGACGGTGACACCACGGCCGCAGCCTGGAAATGAGAAACCAAGGCTTTTCAGGTTAAAGTCTGACCGCGCCCTGATCAACCGGATGGGTTTTAACAACAAAGGTGCAGCAGTAGCGGCCCATAAGCTGAAACAAAGGAAATCGAAGATTTTGGTAGGAGGGAACATTGGTAAGAATAAGGACACTCCCAATGAACAGGCCCTGAGTGACTATCTGATCTGTTTCAGAGAATTGTTTGATGTAGTAGATTATTTTGTGGTGAACGTTAGCTCTCCCAATACGCCGGGCCTGAGAGACTTGCAGGAAAAAGGCCCACTTACCAGTTTGCTGCGGGAACTCCAGTTAAAAAATAAAGAAAAGCTTCAGCCCAAGCCAATATTTCTTAAAATTGCGCCTGATTTGACCGATAGTCAGCTGGATGACATTATTGATATAGTGAAGGTTACGGGCATTGCCGGGGTGATTGCCACCAATACGACTATCAGCCGGGCCAATCTTAAAACACCTCAGCAGGAAGTTGACAAAATAGGTGCAGGCGGGTTAAGTGGGGCACCTTTAACACACCGGTCAACGGAAGTAATTCGTTATCTTTGTGACCGGTCCGAAAATGCTTTTCCAGTCATTGGGGTGGGAGGCATATCTTCTGCACAAGACGCACTGGATAAGCGTCGGGCAGGGGCCAGCCTTGTACAGATATACTCGGGCTTTATTTATGAAGGACCGGGTCTGGCAAAAAGAATATGTAAAGCAATAGCAGGAAACTGACCTCAGGCAGCACACTTCACACATTCAGCAATAATTATAGCGGCTAATAATGTCAGTAAATAAGATAAGGGGTAGTGCAGGACGGCCCAAAGATGAAGACTTGGCAAAGCAGTCGTCCAGATTATCTCTGGATTGGGAGAGCCTTTTTTTGAGCCCTAAAAGTTCGCTGGCATGGGGTATATTCTTTCTTATCCTCGGCCTGATTCTTGAAATTTCCTTTTTGTCCTACATCGTAACGGGTATCTCAGACCAGAGCGTTGTGGACGGGCTGGGGCAGCAATCCATCCGCGATGCAGGGCGGCAAACACGAAACGCCCTGGGTGTTCTGGGGGCAACTTTTTCTCACATTTTTGTATATCGCTGGTTCGGCGTGGGGGCACTTCTGATACCTATCATCTCCTTTGTTTCAGGTTGGAAAATTGCTTTTGGAAGGGAGCTGCTTGCACTTAACAAAACCACCAAAGAGGTAATCTTTTTTACCATCTGGATCAGTACACTGATGGGATATATTGTCCTGATGAGCAATACGGAAAATAACCTGAGCTTTATTTCGGGCGGAATTGGTTACGCCATCAATGTGTTTCTTTTCGACTGGCTGAAATGGGGAAGTGTCATTCCCATTGTGTTCGCGTTGTTTTTGTTTTCGGTTTACTTCTATGATACCCAGTCGTTGTTCAGAGGTTTTCAGCGTAATGATCCGGAGGCGGATCCCGAGCCGGACGAAGAGGAGGAACTTACCGAAGAAATACCTGTGGTGGCGAAAAGGAAGTATCAGTCTGTACTGAATGATACCTACGACGATGAGGATGAAGTACCGGAACCAGAAGTTGTAAGCGAACCAGACATAGTTCAGCCCCCGTTAATAGC
Organism: Dyadobacter sp. CECT 9275; assembly: GCF_907164905.1. Lineage (NCBI taxonomy): Bacteria > Pseudomonadati > Bacteroidota > Cytophagia > Cytophagales > Spirosomataceae > Dyadobacter > Dyadobacter helix. The sequence goes on from NZ_CAJRAF010000001.1 coordinate 458,651, forward strand.
CACCCCTCCGGTTGTGGTAGCGGAGCCGGTCAAGGCGGTGACGGAGGTCGAGTTTTCGGATGCCCCGGCACCTCAGCCTTTGGTGAATAAGGATGCCGTTCTTGAGCTGGAAGTGGAAGATACCACGAGCCAGAAGGAACCTGTAATGGCCGAGGAGGATGATGACGATATAAATGCGTCCATCCTGCGGGAATTTGGCCAGTACGATCACACACTGGACCTGCCCTCCTACCAGTTCCCTAATCTGGGATTGCTGAGCGACGCCATCGATAATCAGGAGAAAGTAACACAGGAAGAGCTGGAAAGCAACAAGACCCGCATTGTGGATACCCTTGGAAGTTACGGCATCAATATCTCCAAGATAAAAGCTACTATAGGGCCGACGGTCACTTTGTATGAAATCATCCCGGAGGCCGGTGTGAGAATTTCCAAGATCAAAAACCTGGAAGGAGACATAGCGCTAAGTCTTGCTGCGCTGGGTATCCGGATCATTGCCCCAATGCCCGGACGTGGAACAATTGGAATAGAAGTCCCCAACAAGAATCGCGAAACGGTCTTTATCCGGTCCGTTTTGTCGAATGAGCGTTTCCAGAAATCGACCTATGATCTACCGGTGATTTTGGGTAAAACCATTTCCAATGAAATTCATATTGCCGATCTGGCCAAAATGCCTCACCTGCTCATGGCCGGGGCAACAGGGCAGGGTAAGTCTGTGGGATTGAACGTTATTCTCGCGTCTCTGATCTATAAAAAACATCCGGCTGAATTGAAATTTGTGCTGGTGGATCCTAAAAAGGTAGAATTAACACTTTTCAACAAGCTCGAAAGGCATTTCCTAGCCAAGCTTCCTGGGGCCGAAGAAGCCATTATTACCGATACCAAAAAGGTTATTTTTACCCTGAATTCGCTTTGCATTGAAATGGATTCAAGGTATGATCTGCTAAAAGAGGCGGCGGTTCGTAATCTGAAGGAATACAATGCCAAATTTGCCCAGAGAAGATTGAGCCCTGAAAAGGGACATCGCTTTCTGCCCTACATTGTTCTGGTGATCGATGAGCTTGCCGACCTGATGATGACTGCGGGCAAGGAAGTGGAAACTCCGATAGCGAGGCTGGCTCAGCTGGCCCGGGCGGTAGGAATTCACCTGGTAGTGGCTACGCAGCGTCCTTCGGTAAAGGTTATTACGGGTCTGATCAAGGCCAACTTTCCGGCCAGGTTGTCTTTCCGGGTAACATCCAGTATCGATTCCCGCACCATTCTCGATATGGGCGGAGCGGAACAGCTTGTTGGACAGGGAGATATGCTGTTGGCGATTAACTCTGAAGTGATCCGTTTACAGTGCCCCTTTATTGATACCAGGGAAATTGAAGATGTTTGTGATTTCATCGGCTCGCAGAGAGGATATGATGGGGCCTATGCCTTGCCGGAATATGAAGGAGAGGAAGGCTCCGATTCTAAAAGCGACCTTAATCCCGAGGATTTTGACGGCCTGTTGCCCGACGCCGCCCGGCTGATCGTGACTCACCAGCAAGGGAGTACTTCTCTAATTCAGCGTAAAATGAAGCTTGGGTATAACCGTGCGGGCCGTATCATGGACCAGCTTGAACTGATTGGCGTGGTGGGCCCTTTCACGGGCAGCAAAGCAAGAGACGTGATGTTCCATGACCTGAATATGCTCGAAGAACATCTTAGTACCATGGGTATTGGCTAGATTTTTGTATTTAACGGATAACCTTCCCCAAAGGACGTTAAACGGGGGAACATGTTTCCGGTCCAATGGATGTCTGGTTTTATTTTAAATTGAATTCACAACCCGCTTAATAATAAATTTTTTATGAATACTTCGAAAATCACTAAACTAATCCCGTTTGCCGTAATGGTTCTAACCCTGATTTTTCAATCCTCGTTTGCACAGGGAGACAAAAAGTCGACGGCCATTTTGGATGCCATGAGTACCAAATATCAGAAAATGAAATCCTTCAAGGCGCTGTTTACTTATACGCCGGAGGGGGGGACTGCCCTTAAGGGTGATGTTACGGTAAAAGGTACCAAGTTTCGCCTGAAAATGGCAGGCCAGGAGATTTATAATGATGGCAAGCTGATGGCCACCTACATCAAAGAAACAAATGAAGTAAACCTTCAGGATTTTGATCCTTCATCTGCCGGGGAGCTGGATCCGACGAAGATCTATTCGGCTTATAAAAAAGGTTTCAAGCACAATTTCCTACAGGAGAAAAAAGACGGAAAGGATGTGGTTGAAGTTGTTGAGCTTACGTCGACCAATAAAAACAGCCAGGTGGCAAAAGTGCAGCTGCTGATCAGCAAGGTTGACAAAACAATTAAAAGCTGGAAAATTTTCCAGAAAAACGGACAGAAAGTAGACTATAAAGTGGAGCAGTTCCAGCCTGATGTAGCTGTTGCCGATAATTTTTTCACATTCAATTCCAAGCAGTACCCCGGCGTGGAAGTTGTGGATCTGAGATAGAACATAACCTTTTTTGCACGAATCAAAGGCCTTCATTCAGAAACGGATTGAAGGCCTTTTCGTATACGCTCGGCAGAGGAAACATGAAATAAAACGCCCTCTGTCCTATTGCAGGTCAGAGGGCGTTTGAGTTAACCACCAGATTTTTATTTCTTCTCCTTCGCCAGTTTCAGCGCTGAGGTAGTTGTGTAATATTTGGCTACCATGTTTGGTACTTCCCATGCAGGTAACTTACCTTCCTTGAGATATTCCATGTATTTGTTGGCAACCTGGGCGAAATGAGATTCGTGGCCTGTGTCGTATTTGGCAGGTATTGTAATTTCCCAGCCTTTGTCGTTTTTCTTTAACTCGATACCTGGAAACTTATCCTGAACGGATTTGAATGCAGTGGCCAGCGCTGCTTCATAAGTTTTATCCTTTTCAACCGGCTCGATATATAGTACCGGCTTGAACTTCTGGTCTTTTCCCTGGCGGACAATCAGGTTGGCTTTAGAGCCTTTCATGATCGAATAGTGGGTATCTCCCGTTCCTTCCGGTGCCTGGAAGTTCCAGTAAACTGCCACACGGGCGTTAACACCTTTTAGTTTATAATTTATTTCGCCGTTTGCATATACACTCAGTACCGTATCCTTTACATCCTTGCTGAGGAAATCGGGGAATTTTTCACTTTTGGTAACCAATTTGAACTGGGAAGCAGTAACCTCCGTAGCTTTTCTTTTTGCGGAAAGCAGCTCAATGTCTTTTTTATAATCCAGGGTTACGTTAGGGAAACAGCTCCATTGCACCAGGTCTACCAGGTGTGTGGTAACATCCACTATTCCTTCACCCTGCTGATTTACGTCAAAAAACCAGGTAGGGCGGATCAGCGGTTCGCCGGATATATATTTAAAAAAGTGATGCACGCTTTCTTTTACAACGGCCGGGTCCTGTGGCGTTCCTTTTTGCAGTTCACCGAAAATATCGGGTAAAGAGGCCAGTTCGCGCTGCAAGGTATTGGTAATTTCGTAGCGTTCTGTCATGATATCATAAAGCAGTACCTTATTTTTATCAGCGCTTGCAAAGGCTTCCTGAAGCAAGCCAAAGCCCGCATCGTCGATCGCCATCGGCTTGTCTGCCAGTACATTCAGGCCTGCATCTACCGACTTTTTGATATAGTCAGTTTTCTTTTGATTGTTTCCTGCCAGTACCACTACATTACCTTTCTTTTCGGCAAGCATTTTGTCCAGGAAGTCAGGACCGGTATATACCTCTTCTTTCCAGCTTGTTGCGTCTTCCGGGCGGGTATTGTACTTTTCAATTTTGTCCAGATACGCTTTCACGTCAGGCCCTTCGGAAGCGTAAACATGTACTAGGGAGTCAACATCCTCGTACATAGATTTTTGTACCAGGGCCGCATGGAAATGACCCGGTTCTACAACTAGCAGACTTAGCGGTTTGGACTTGGCCTGCGTGGTTTCTTTGGTGGTATTACATCCCTGGTTCAATGCAAGTATGCCGCTCAGCGCAACGGTTATAAGTTTTGTCTTCATTTGATTGGTTAAATTTACTTTCTGGTATGGTCAGAAAGTTAGGGATAATGACCGGCATCGGAATTTTGTAATATATTTTCATTCCTGATACCTGTCCGTTCCTAACTTCAAGCCTGACTATAAGACGAGATTTCCCTCAATTTACCTGCACTGTCTTTGTCAATAAATAACGTAACGTTCGGGTGGTTCCTTAAAACGGTGGAAGGGTAAGCCTCCTGAATGTCATCTTCCAGTGTATGCTGAATGGCTTCCGCCTTTTTTGTGCCAGGTACCATTGCATAAGCATATTTCGCCTTCAACAAGGCAGGAATGGTAATCGTAAGGGCATGGGTGGGAACATCCTCAAAGGTGTCGAAGCATTCATCGTTCACTTGCTGCTGGCGGCAGGGAGTATCCAGTTCCACCTGTTTTACAATCAGCGGATCGTTAAAAAAGGCCACGTGGGGATCATTAAAAGCCAGGTGGCAGTTTTCTCCTATGCCCAGACAAACGATGTCAGTAGGGTATTTAATCAGTAAATCCGCATATCTTTTGCATTCCGCTTCGATATCGGTAGCGTTACCGTTCAGGTAAAAAACTTGTCCGACTGGTACATGGTCAAATAATCTTACCTTAAGAAAATGCCCAAAACTCTGGGGGGCATCTCCTGGCAGGTTCACATATTCATCCATGTGGAAAGCGTTTATTTTTTCCCAGGCGATATCTTTTTCCTGCATCAGCACTTCCAGAAATTCGTTTTGAGAGGGAGCGGAGGCGAAAATGATATGAATGGTTTCCTGGGTTTTCTGAAGTTCGCGAATCTTGGCCGCTACCGTTTGAGCCGCTTCGATACCCATAAGCCGGCGGTTTTCGAATATTTTTACGTTGAGGCGATCTATTTTAATTTCTTGTGCCTGTGTACTCATTTCGACGAGATCAATAAGTGGTGGTTAATTAGGTATATCCGGTATTCTCGGTGAGCCGGGAGTTTTGGTTCTAGTTTTTCTGGTAAACCACGCTGCCCTTGACAATAGTCGTCTGGATATGAATGTTGCTGTCAAAAATGACAATGTCCGCATCCTTTCCTGCTACGACGGAGCCTTTGCGGTTTTCAACACCCATGATTCTGGCAGGTGTTGTGCTCATCATTCTTACGGCATCGAGTAGTGAAACATCGGCCATGTGAACCATGTTGCGTACGAGCCTGTCGGCGGTGGAAACGCTTCCTGCGAAGGAGGTACGGTCGGGTAATTTGGCAACTCCGTCTTCCACAATCACCTTGAGGCCGGTTGCGAGAGGTCCTAGGACACTTTCTCCTTCTGGCATGCCTGCGGCACGCATGGCGTCGGTGATCAGCGCGGTCCGGTCGGCTCCTTTGATCTTGTACACCAGTTTTAAAAGAGGCGCCGGGAGATGAACACCGTCGGCTATGATTTCCACATCCATATCCAGCAGGAAGGCACTTTCAATTGTGCCTGCATATCTGAACGCATTTTTCCTGGTTACACCCGACATGGCAGAATACAAATGTGTGGCCAGAGAATAACCGTTTTCATACGCATCCAGCACTTCTTCATAGATGGCGTCGGTATGTGCAACGGCTGCCAGAATTCCTTTCTGTCTTAATCTTTTGCCAAAAGTAATCGCTCCGGGTAATTCAGGTGCGGCGCTCCAGCGTGTAATGGAATCGGAATAGGCAAGTATTTCTTCATATTCCGCAGGGTCAGGATGGCGGATATAACGTGGGTCCTGCGCGCCGCGCTGGCTTACGGCAAAATAGGGTCCTTCAAGGTGCATACCCAGAAACTGTGCTCCCCGGGTATTGTTCCGATGCGCCGTTTCGTAGATATCAAGGGTTTTGAGCAAGTCTTCCTTTTCACTTGTGAGGGTAGTGGGTACCATAGCGGTGGTACCATATTGCGCATGGAGTTCCGCAATTTTCAGGAAGGCTTCTTCTGTCCCGTCCATAAAGTCATATCCACCGCCACCATGGATGTGGAGATCTATAAACCCGGGAGCCACATAATGTCCTTTGGCATCCAGGATTCGGGCATCAGGTACATCCATGTCTCTTTCATGTACTCCGGCTATGACGCCATTTTCTATCACCACCGTTCCGTTATGGATGGTCCTGTACGGTGTTAGTATCTTTCCGTTTATTATTTTAATTCTCATTCTCTCAATTTACACAGTGGCTACTCCGGCTACCGGAACCGGGTAATTTCCATTTTGGTCAGGCATTACCAGAGGATTAGCATCCCATGCCAGTTTTTCCGGTACAATACTGACGTTCGATTGCATGGCCTCGTCCCATTCTATGGTCTGTCCCGAATGTGCCGCCATCCGGCCTATGATACAGGCCATGGTACTTTTGGCACCCCATTCCGTATCATTAATCAGCTTTCCTGTGGTAATGCTTTCAAATAATTTATCGTGCTCGATCTGATAAGGATTGTGAATGATCCGATCGTTTTTTTTCCAGATTACTTTCCCGTTATGCTCTTTCAAACCGGTGGCCAGGTCGCCATAGCCTTTTGTTCCTAAGAAGGAGAACCCGTTTTTCTTCATGGTTCCATCAATATGGCGTATCTCGCTATGCAGCTTAAAGCCATCGGCATACTCATATTCTACATAAAAATGATCGTAAACATCTCCATTGTCGGGGCCTTTAAAGGCGGAACGCCCGCCCACACCCTGCGCTCTGACGGGATACCCGTTTTTGACCCAGTTCACAACATCATCGTTGTGTATCTGAAGGCCGGCCGGTGAACCTGCCCAAAGCCAGTTGAAGTATCTCCAGTTCCTGACCTGGTATTCCATCTCGGTCCACCCTGGTTTGCGGGGTACCAGATTGATATTGCCCACCATATAATAACAGTTGGCGGAAAGTACATCACCTATGGCACCTTCTTTGATCAGATTTACAAATTCCTGATGTGTAGGATCATAGCGATTCTGGAGGCCTACCACCACTGACAGTTTCTTCCTGGTGGCGAGTTCGCCTGTTGCCAGTATCTTCCGGATACCCGGCGCGTCTGAGGCAAGTGGCTTTTCCATAAAAACATGTTTTGATGCCGCTATTGCTGCTTCAAAATGGTCGGGACGGAAAGGCGCCGGGGTCGCCAGCAATACTACATCGGCCAGCTCAATAGCCTTTTTGTAGGCATCAAAACCCACGAATTTATGATTCTCGGGCACGTCGATCTGCCCCTTGAGCTTTTCAATTTTGGACAAATGAAAAAAGGTTTCATCCAGCTGATCGCGGAAGACATCGGCAAGGGCCACAAGCCGTACGTTTTTTGATGCCGTTAAGGCTTGTGCCGCCGCTCCTGCACCCCGTTTACCACAGCCAATGAGTGCGATCCTGATCACATCATTGTTGGAATTGTTAACGAATACCCTTTCGGCTCCCGGGCTTAAAAGTGCTCCTCCAAGGGCAAGGGATGAATGTTTTATGAATGAGCGGCGTGACGGGAGCAAATCAGTTTCAATGATCTTTTTCATAGGTTGTTGTCAATCTGAGCGGAATGATCTTACCAGTGTCTGAGCTTATGGCCATACATGGCGTAAAATACCAGATAGAGATAACATGGAAGCAGCACCCAATAAGCGAGCCTGACGTCATACAAATCAGCAAAGTGGCCGTAGAACAAGGGCATAATAGCATTTCCGCAAAGTCCCATGATCATTACGGAAGCGCCAAGTTTGGTAAAACGGCCAAGGTCGTCGAGAGCGAGGGGCCATATTCCCGCCCATACAAGCGAGTTGGCCAGGCCCAGTAATACCACAAACCAGATGGAAATATCTGTGGTATGCCCAAGAAAACTCACCTGTCCTTTTGTAAAAATAATCAGTAAGGTAAATATGGTACCGAGTAAAGTGCAAATCCGGAGGGCATTCACCTGGCTGATGAATCTGGGAATGGTAACAATCCCGATGAGGTACCCGCAAATGGTACAAAAGAGTGTATAGGATGGAAATACCTTCGCTTCGAGCAGGTCAATACCCATTGAATTAGCGTAACCGATGATGGTATCAATGGCAATAACCTGTGTTCCAACGTGCAGGAAAATGGCAAGAGCGCCCAGGATCAGGTGGGGAAACTGGAAAATGCTGGTTTTTCCTGCGTTGGCAGTAGCAACATCGCCAGTTTCATGCTCGGTATCTATTTCGGGCAGGGGAGAACGGTACACCAAAAAGCCCAGAACAAACAAAAAGGTACCCAGGGCAATATAGGGGTTGATCACCCGGCGGATCAGTTCGTCCAGAGCAGCACTTTTTTCAGTAGGATTCATGGTACCTAACTGTGCAAAAAGGTCAGTGTCGGTAGGCCGCAGAATCACAGCCGCAAAAATGATGGGTGATAAAATTCCTGCCGCTTTATTACAAATACCCATCATGCTGATCCGCTGTGCAGCTCTTTCTTTCGCACCCAGAATGGTAATGTAAGGGTTTGCAGCCGTTTGTAATATGGATAAACCGATACCAATGGTGAACAAGCCGACCAGGAATATCTCATAGGTACGGGTCATGGCGGCGGGTACAAAAATAAATGCGCCCAGGGCCATTGCCCAGAAGCCAAACATCATTCCTTTTTTAAAACCAACGGATTTTAACAGGTAGGAAGACGGAACCGACATCACAAAATACGCAATGTAAAATGCGAATGCCACCAGATACGCCTGAAAGCTGGTGAGTTCACATGCAATTTTGAAATAGGGGATCAGTATGGAATTAACCCAGGAGACAAAGCCGAAAATGAAAAACATCAATCCGATCAGAAAGATGGAGATGGTGGTTTCCTTTTTGGTAAGATGTTCTACTTTTATCGCTATTGCAGCACTTTTCATTCTGGTAAGAGTTAAATCCCCGGGAATTTCCCGGGGGTGAGGATTACAGGGTCGGGTAGGTTATGAACGGACAATTGGCAATTAAACCGTTGGTTCCCATCCTTTTTGGTACTCGCGTTTCCATAGTTTTGCGGCCGCTTTGTTATTCTTGATATGTCCGTTGGAAGGATCAATATCAAGCGCACCTCCCGAACGGAGGGCAATGTTGCCCAGCTGCGCAAGTAGTGTACTTTTGTGTCCGCTTTCAATATCGGAATTCAGTGCCGTACCTTTTTTGATTCCCTCGAAGAAGTTCTGAATGTGTAACGCATCCAGCCCTTGCGATGGGTTCATTTTATTTCTTGGATCAATGACAAAGTCATTTTTTACATCTTTAACCAGCTTGTTTTTCAGATCATAGATGCTGTAATTATTACCTTCGCCAATCTGTATGGAACCGGTTTCACCGTAAAAAACCACACCTACACTGGTACCTTCTATATTACGTCCATTGCAGCTTCTTCCTTCCCAGGTCATGGCCGTGTTGTTTGCAAATTCCAGGTTAATCACTTGTGTATCTGGCGTTTCCCAGTCATCTTTGTAGCGGTATCTGCCTCCTGCTGAGGTGACACGCGTGGGATAATCAACCTGAAGTCCCCATCGCATCAGATCGAGCATGTGGGTTCCGTTGTTCAGAGCTTCGCCGGTTCCCCAGTTCCAGAGCCAGTGCCAGTTGTAGTGGATCAGGTTGTCTTTGTAAGCTCTTCGTGGTGCGGGGCCCTGCCACAGATCGTAGTCCAGCCAGCTTGGTACCGCCGTTTCTTTTCCTACCCCGATGGACGCCCGGTTGTTAGTATACCAGCCTTTTACAAAATACGGACGTCCGATGGTCCCACCATGCACTTCTTTAATAGCAGCGGCAACATTGGGCCAGGAACGCCTCTGATTACCCATCTGAATTACATTTTTGTATTTTTTCTGAACCGCCATCAGCAACTCACCTTCATGCGGGTTGTGGCTGCAGGGCTTTTCCAGATACACATGTTTACCGGCTTTGGAGGCCAGTATGGCAGCAGGGGCATGCCAGTGGTCGGGAGCTGCCACTACCAGCGCATCCAGGTCTTTGTTTTCTAACGCTTTTCTGAAGTCAGGAATATTGGCTGGTTTTGATTTCTGAATATTCTCAACCGTACTGATACATTTTTCAGCGGCACGGGTATCTACATCAGAAACAGAAATTACCTCACAGTTGGGTTGCAGGGCATAGTTGGTTGACAACGCCAGGCCGCGGCTGTTCACACCCATCATACCCACTCTTACCTTTTCGTTAGCCCCAATAATACGTGCATAACTTTTTGGGGTGAAGGACGGAAGTATACCTCCTAAACTTAGCATGGCGGTGCCTGCCAGGGATTTTTTTATAAAATCCCTGCGTCCGCTGTCATTTCCGGGGTTATCTGTTGTTTGCATAGAATTAAGAAATTATGACTTATTATAAAATACTTTAAGGTCAGAATGCAGTTACTTTATTAAGTTACTTTTTCAGGTAAATTACTGGTAGCGGGTCTATTCTGCTACTTGCGCCGCCCAGTAGGTGCAATAGCCGGTTGCCAGTACAGGCCCTTTGAACAGCTGGCATTTTCCGCAGGCAGGCGTATCTTTCTGCGGCAGATAGAGCTGGCAATTACTGCACTTTGAATCTGCAATAGGTGATTCCTTCACATATCCGAGTTTTTCCCTGGCTTTCAGGTCGGTATCACTGATCCCTGAAAAATCATTACAGGGATCAGCTGAAGGCTTTGCCTGTTTATCATCTTGTTTTGCTTCTTTTTTTGATTCTGTGCTGTTACACGCGCTGAGGAGTACTCCAGATGTGAGCAACACGGATCCCGAAAAAAAGGATTTTTTAAAAAAATTCCTCCGGTCCACTATTTGAGCCATATTGTAAATGCTTTCGTTTAAAATTTAAAGAACGGACAGAGGTAATCACGGTTTGAGTATATCCTCAAGAACGGCTTTGGATTCTGCCGATGCGGTTGTTTTCATAGCAGTAAGCATCTTTTTGGATTCAGCCCCGAGTGCTGTTTTTTCCTTCCTTGAATTTCTTCCGTCGGCAATTCCGGAAAGTACTGCTGAAGTCCAGGTTTCAGTATCCGATCCGCCGGGTTTGGTAACGACGGACAGCAGTGCCGTTATCTCCGTATCTTTATTTCTTGCACCGGTTACATACGCAAAATCCTGAATGAAATCTGTTTTTTCTGCATCACTTTTTGAGAAAAACGAATTACCAGCCGCCAGCGATTTAAGCAGGTCAGGAGAAGTTCCTGCGTTTGAACTGAGAACCGCCATTCTGAACCAGTGGTCTTTATAATGTTGTTCCACCACTTTGGCCAAAACCGGCGCCGATTGCTTCGCCGGGAAATTACCTACGCTTAAAGCTGCCTGGAAAGCCACACGGGCGGAGGAGTCGGCTGTTCTGGCAACGATAGCCGGGAGAAGCTGCGGATACTTTTCGGCAAACATCAGGCCATATTCACGAACGCCCGCATCCTTGTCATCCACTGCTTTAGCAACCAAACCAGCGTCCAGGGCACTCAGACCTTCCAGAACGAAGAAGGCGTGCAACCTTACGCGGGGATCGGTACTTTCGGAAAACAGCGTTTTAACGGCCGGAATAATACTTTTGTCCTGCTTTTCAAGAATAAGCCGCTGGGCCTGTAACCGCCACCACTGGCCGGGATGAGAAAGCACGCTAACGAGCTCAGCAGCCGACATTTTTGCCAAATTCGGTACGGTTTTGTCGGTAGACTTTGGATTTTTAGGGGTGATCCGGTAGATACGTCCTTTGTCCGAACCTTTCATAAAATCCATGTCCGCCTTAAGATCGTCTGGAATGGAAACCGGCGTTTCAATATGCTGACGGTAAAAATCGATCACATATAAAGCGCCATCCGGACCAACCGTAAAACCTGCGGGGCGGAACCAGGTATCGGTTGAGCTTAAAAACTCTTTGTCTTTTTCAGTGATAGAATCTCTCCGTGCTCTGAACGTCGGGCTGTCCGCGAGTGCTGTAAGAACGTCCCGGTGTACCAGGCTTCCGGAAACATCGCCGGTGAAAACATTACCGTAATATTTGTCTGGAAAGGTTTGCCCACCATAAAAGGTACTTCCAGAAGCACCCGTGAAATGGTCTTCGGCGTATTCCACACGGTCAAGCTTTTGTTCCTGATATTGCTCATTCCGTCTTTTAGTCCGTTCGGCACGCCAATACGGAGCCGGTGTGGTCTGGAACATGATTACCTCTTTGTCCGTAATATCTTTTACGGCCCTGGTGGAAGGCAGGTATTCGTGACGGTGCAAGTACCGCCAGGGCATGATCATCTGCTGCATGTGCAGGCTGTTTTCGGTCACAAAACGGTGGCCAAAGTCATCAAACGTATGCCCGAACTGCCCCGGGCCCGACTCCTGTTCAAACTGGTTGCGGTCGAGCCGGAAGCGGAAATCCGCACTTTTCATATTCATAGGCTCACCCCCAGGCTTCTTACTGAAAGTAACCGAACCATCCTGGCCATGATTGGATGCATAGATCCAGTTGTCCACGCCAAACCGCAGATTTGTGATCTGCGCCTCGGAGTTATTTTCAAAAAAACCAGTAAACAGTACTTCCTTCACATCGGCTTTTGAGTCGCCATTGGTATCTTTCATGTACCAGATATTGGGTGCAGCCGTTACCAGCAGTCCTCCTTTCCACGGCAGCATACTGGTGGCCTCCGTCACGCTGTCTGCAAAAATGGTCGCTTTGTCGATCCGCCCGTCGCCGTCAGTATCTTCCAGTACTTTGATCTTTCCCTTTCCTTTTCCGGGTTCCGGTTTGTAAGGATAATCGGGCATTTCTACGACATATATCTTTCCTTGTTCATCAAAAACCAGATCTACCGGATCCATGATGAAGGGTTCGGCGGCAAAAATTTCAATATTGAAATCGGGGTTGAGGTCGAAACTTTTCAGCGCCTCTTCCGGGGTGAGCGCGTCGGGATAGCGTTTCTGTGAACAGGAATAACTGAACAAGACCAAAACAGAAACAGAAAGTAACGTGGTGATACGATTCATGGGTTGAAATCAATTAAAAGGGTTCGATATTTTTACCAGATCCTGAATGATTTTGCCTTCATGGTTAAATCTGGCAAGGAAATAAATGTGGCCGTCGGAGCCGACCGCAATGGAATTTACATAGGTAGGGCGTTCACCGTTTTCGTAGAAAACCGGACCGTGATCGGTATACTTATGATCCGAGAGACGAAAAGTTACCAGGTGTAAATTTTCGAGTCCTTTGGCAGCGCCTTTCGCAATCTGATCCTCGCCTTTGAGCCTTTTTCCGTTGATGTAAATGGGCCCTCCGGTGAGATAATAAATAGTATCCTGATCAGGCCCAAGCTGAAATCCCAGATAGCCATAACTGAACTGATCAAACATTCCGCTTTTTCGGGAGGGCAGGGATGTAATCCGTTCAACGATTTCTATGTTTTGTTTTCTGGGGTCAAACCTGAAAAGATACCCCGAATTGCCATGAACCCCGTAGGCAACTTCTTCCACAGGATGCCAGAATATCTTGCGCCAGTTGTAACACATGCTTCCCGGGCGGGTGAAGTCGTATTTGCCAAAATAATCAAGGCGGAGATCCACGTCGGGGAGTTTTTCCAGGATTGCGGAGTCCGGATTGTAGGTAAAAATATCACCTTCCGCAGTGGAGAAAAAGACAGAGCCGCTTTCAGGATCTACAAAGAGCGAGCGGCACAAGGAGCGGAAATCGTCTCCGGGAGTACCTGCTTCTCCATTTCCTGAAACCCTTCCCAAGTCTTTTAATGTACGGTTGTCAACATCAAAATGAATGAAATTCCCTCTCGGCCAGGAGATACCGTACAGATGTCCCCGGTCGCGGTCCATGGTCATGGAAACCATCCCTTCCCCGTTTGGTACCAGGGCCAGATCCTCGAACGTGCCGGTTTGCAGATCATAGGACAAAAAGTGCCCGCCGGGATAAAGCTGATACCCCGCAGGAGGATTTACCGGCAGGCGGTCCATGCCATCGATCAGTTCATAAAATCCTACATGCGTTGAAAAGTAAAGTTTTCCGTTTCGTTCATAAAAACGGACGTGGCTTTTCCCCTGTGAAATGGCTTGCAGGTGCCTTTCTCCGCAGATATCTGTCAGATCGCCAAGGAATTTGGTTTGGTCCGTTGCCGGATCGTAAACATACATCTGGCCTCCGGTATCATGCTGGTCTGACGACAGTACGTAATAGATCCTGCCATCACTGGCTGCCGAAATAGCATTGTAGGTATCGTGCGCCTTTTCAAAACCGGAATAGTAATGCCGTGCTGCCAGCATTCCTGAATCAGCCGATACTTCGGTCAGCGTTTCGTTTAATGAATTACTCATCTAAAAATTTAAAGGTTTAGGTAGTACTGTCAGAGGCGAAAAAGTTTTTTGGCGTTTTCGTAAAGTATCTTTCTTTCGGCCTTTTTGTCGGGGGCCAGTTTTCTGATCTCGATGAGGGTTTGCGCCCCCTGGCACTTTTCGCCGTGTCCTACGCTGTCATCGCAATCACTGCCATAGAGCAGCTTGTCCTGATGCCTCTTGATAAAATCGCGTGCGTGCTCTTCATCCCTTGTCATGGATAACAGGCCAGAGCCCGCCGACATGTCTCCGTACATATTGGGGTAGTCACTCAGCAGCTTATCGGTGAGGCCGCCCTTTGTAACTTTTGTTTTTGGGTATAATATGCTCTGGTCTGTGTGGTTTTTATCGATATTGGCCCACCAGGTTTGCGCATGGCCTATGAAATTGACCTTGGGATATTTCTCCAGCATCTTAGGAAAACGTTCAAAATTGTAATTGAACATCTGAAACTGCCAGTGCATGAGCACAGGCACATTGTAATGTTCTGCAAGCTTGTATATTCTCTGCATTTCCTTTGAGTCGCAGTCCACACCAAACTTTAATTCGCCTATGACCGGTGCTCCCAGTTTAAGGTATTTTTCAATTTCTTTGGTGGCATCGGGCAGATCAGGAACTTCGTTGGCTCCAAAAGTAAATTCGCTGGGATAACTTTTTGCAAAATCGTAACAAACCGAATTGACGCCGCATTTTGCCTGTAAGCCGTTGGTGGTTCCCTTATGTGTGGATAATCCGAAAGAGGGCGTACCCGCAGGCAACAGAATGGTTTTGGTAATGCCCATTGCCCGCTGATGTGCCAGGAGTTGCTCCTGAGGCCGTCCTGCATAGTTGGTATGCTGGTGGATATCGATAATGGGTTCCTTGTCCTGAAAAGAACTCTCGCCGGCATGAGAGGCCAGTGCATTACCTAAAAGCAAGGTACTGGTGCCAATAATAAAATCTCGTCTGGAAATGGGTTGGGTTTTACACATATTCTTCTTTTCAGGAAACAATAATTATTTAATCAGTTTTGACTCCGGTTTGGGAACTCCCACCTGTTCTGCCAGTTGGGTAATACCATGCAGTATATCCTGCTCCACTTCCGAAGTCCAGGTGCCTGGCAGTCCATAAACTATGGCGGCAATCTCACCTTCGTAACCTCCTTCACGCAGAATGGTAGCCGAGGGGATGTAGGTCATCACGTCATTGGAATAGCCCATGACAAAAATTTGCTGCCCGAATATTTTTTTTAGTTCAATGGCATACTGTACGACCAGCTCTCCGCCCAGGGTCATGATGGGGAGTTCTCCCAGTTTCCACACCTGAACCGGGTAAGGATATGTTTTGTCAAACGCTTCACCTTTATTTATTTTTTCAATCATCCGCATGGCCCAGCGTTTCTGGTACCCCGCTGCTGTTTCTGAATACTTTTTAAGTTCGGCCAAAGTAGGTGCCGTAGAAAATGCAAGGTCAATTTCGGAATAGGCGGTTTTTAAAACAGGCGTCAGTTTGGGCATGTCCTCGCTCAAAATTCGTTCTACAGCCGCAGCAAGGGTTTTTCCGTACTGTTTGGCCAACGGAACAGTGTGGCGCGGAAGGGGATTCTGGTCTGCACCAGCTCCCTGAAAAAACATAGCAGTCGTACCCGGATACAGCTTTTCCAGCTCCAGTTGCGCATACCCGGGATAATCGCCAGACCAATTGTATCCGTCCAGTACAGTTGGATGACAGGCATAACCAAAGGCAATGGCCATCAGCTTACCCTGATCGTCGGTGACTTTAATCACTGGTACCGCAAAATCATTGGGTCCCTGTAATTCAGTGAGGCGTTCCAGTATGCCTGCATCGTTATTACGGCGGTTGACCTGAAATCTGGCTACTCCGTTACGTGCATATATTTCAGCAGGCTTTAATGCTTTGATGGCATCTCCCACCAGTTTGACAAACTGCCCGACGAGCTTGTCTCCGTACTGGTCTATTTTCACCTGGTCTTCGGCAGTGATGGGGTATATATCCGTCAATGCTTCCTTCAAAACCGGCGCTGAATGGGTGTGCGAACTGTTCAGGATGATCTGATCTTTTGATAGATTATAACTTGCTTTAAGCTGATTCCTGATTTCATCCGACATTTTCTTGGGAAGCCCGAGCAGATCTGAGGTAACCAGCACAGACCTTTTACCATTTGCATCTTCAAATACCAGGGCCTTTGCCCAGAGCTCATGCAGTTTTCCTTCCGAAGCATGGGTGCGGCTGGCGAACCCTGCCATCCACATGTTTTGATCGGGTGTAATAACGACCCTGGCAACACCTGCCTTCCAGCCAGCTGCTTTTCCGTTGGCCGAAACCAGGTGGCTAGCCATCAGAAGCAGTAAAAGGAGATGAACATGTACGTGATTCCGTTTCATTTCTGATCCAGGGTTTTAATTTTCTCTGCGTTGGTATATATCTTTTCGATGGCATTGGCTATCAGGTCCATATCATTTTTGGTTCCCAACAGCATATTTTGGGTAAACCATACCGCTTCCTTGCAAAGCAGGTCGTTTTGCGGGCATTGGTTTCTTTCGTTGTATTTTTTAATATCCAGTAATTCCTTCGGATAAATTCCCTGGTAACCTTTTGACTGAAAAGTTTCGTTCAGGAATGGCTGGGTGTTCAGGGTGTTGTACCCACTGGAACAGGGAACACCCTCCGCTGCCAGAGCTTTCAGAAAGCCGGCTCTTGTAAGGCCTTTGAATGCATCCTGTTTGTACCGGAATGGAAAAAGGTGAAACGCTGCGCGGGTTACATTGGGGTACAACTGGTAAGGCACAATACCCGGGATGTCTTTGATTTTGGATTTTAAATAAGCAGCGTTCTCGTTGCGAGTGGTGGTTTCGGCATCAAGCCTTTTTAACTGTGCCAGTCCAATGGCCGCCTGGTATTCAGTCCATCTGAGTTTGGTACCCTGCATGGTGGCGCCCGTTCCAACCGCACCCACCGCACTTCCGTACGGGTTCCCGAAATTGGTAAAGGAAAAACAGCGGTCCAGGAAGGCATCATCGTTACTGGTGACGGCACCGCCTTCTCCAATGGGCAGGTTTTTGGAATTTTGAAAACTAAAACAACCCGCATGGCCGATTGACCCCACTCTTTTTTTATTAATTTCTGCCAAATGTGCCTGGCATGCATCTTCAATAACGATGAGGTTATGTTTTTTGGCAATGGCCATGATCTTGTCCATGTCAGCAGGCAGGCCCAGAATATGAACAGGGATAATGGCCTTGGTCCGTGGAGTAATTTTAGCTTCGATTTTAGCCGGATCCATCTGATAGGTATTGGGATCTATATCAACGAAAGCGGGCATTGCTCCATTGGTCAGTACGGCGCTTACAGTGGCAATAAAAGTATAAGGAGGCACCAGTACCTCATCGCCTGCTTCAATATTAAACTGCGAAATCGCTGTTACCAGCGCGTTGGTACCATTCACAACCGCCAGGCTTCGTTTTACGCCTATTGCCGCTGCCCATGCTTTTTCAAATTCCGTGACGACTTCCGCTCGGGACCAGACTCCGCTGCGCAGTACCTGCAGAACCTGCTTTTCATCCGTTTCAGGATTCCAGGTTGGCCAGGAAGGCCATTGGGCTTTGCTCCAGGACGGCGTTCCACCCAGGATTGCAGGGGTAGATGCCGTCTGAATACCTGCTGCAGCCAGCTTGCCTGAAACACCGGATGTCAGTGCTGCTCCCGCAACGGCCATTGCGTTCTGTTTTATAAATTCACGTCTCGAAAAATCAGACATAAGTGTAAATGATTAGATGACAGGATATCAAGGGTTTGTTTAGTTTTTTAAAATACGATCAATGAACCGATATGCTTCCATGCGTGTCTCCGTCGGAAAATCGTGGGCTGACGCCGGATATCTTACCTGGATCATATCGGGTTTGTGCTGGTATGCCCAGGAAGCATTTGCAATGCCTTTTCTTACACCGGCGACATCGAAATTGCTGTCGTTGACCGGAGAATTGGAAAAGAATGCCCTTGGGGCTATAACGGCTATTACCCCATCAAAATCAAATGGGATTTTTTTGCCGTCAAGGCCGTACTTATCTCTGAAAAGCGGCATATATCTTTCCTGAGCCCAGGGGCCCAGGCGGCCACCATATTTTTTGGAGGCTTCTTCACCAATGTTATAGTAGTCAAAAAGTGTCCAGCCGCAGCTGGTTACCACCACTTTCAGGCGGGGGTCAAAAGCGGCTACAAACATGGCATTGTGCCCGCCAAGGGAATGTCCGATGACGCCGATCCGGTCGGGATCTACCTCTTTTCGTGAAGCCAGGATATCCACACACCGCATGTGGTTAAAGATCCCTTTCATCGTTGCCGACTCATAACGGTCGGTTTTAAAATTGTAATCTTTTGCGTCTCCAAAACTGGGATAGTCCGGTGCAATGACGACATAACCGCGCTCGGCGAGTTCTTTGGCGTAACCCCGGTTTTCAACGGTGCCCTGCCCATCTACGCTTTTCATGCCAAGAGCATTGGTTGGATGCAACGCCAGCATTGCCGGAAACTTGTGCCTATTTCCAGCAACTGGAATATATAAGTAAGCACTTACTGGTTCGTTCTCCGCAACGTCAAAAGCAATGGTATACCGGGTATATTTATCCGTTTTGATACTGTCCGCAATCCGAAGGACCGGCACGGCCGCTTTGGGATTATACGGCAGCTTACCCATTACATCCTGCATTCCCTCAAGGACCTGCTTCCGCTTTTCCTGTAAATCTTTTTTATTCTTGACTGGCTTTAATGTGCCGTCATCAGCTGTATAGGTGAGTACTTGTGCTAACGGCTGCCCTATGATGCAGACGGTAAAAACAATGCTGAAAAATAGGGTCGGGAAGGGAATGTTCATTTTCGCTGCATTATATTGATAATCAAAATGTTGGTCGTAGAATATTCCGTTGATCTGAGGTTTCGGGTACGTACCCGAAAAATTTAGGATTAAAAGGGTATAAGCTTTTTAAAATGTACATATACGTCTTTTCAGGATAACTCAGTATTGTAGAATTTTAATACCGATATGAAATAAATGAATTTTTAATTTTTGCCGGATCCGCCTGGACCCGGCGAAATCAGATACACAAATATAAAATTTTTATTTTATGAAGATTATAATACCAACTTTTTATTTGGTAAATGTTTTTAGGAGGGGAAGGAAATTCTGCCTGCGGGTTGGATGACATCGTTTCCGCCCTTTCGGGTAAGCGGGCTGTACGTTAACCGCTTCTGAGGGGGGGGAGTTTTCAGTTTAGGCGATCAGTCTGGATAAGGGTCCCGGCACGTATTTTCCAGGAGGATGGTGATATCGTGCCGGGGTATTTCAGATCTTCGTTTGTGTAGTTCCGCCTTTTTCCATGGAGATGTCCACAGGGCGGTTTGTTTTCCAGGATCCTGCTGTAAAATCGGGAACATTAACAGAATTGGACCGATGTGCCACCGACCACTCACTCAAAGGTCCTATGGCGCTCCACAATGCAGCGTCGTAAACGTCCTGATCAAGCGGCAGTCCGTTTCTGAGACAGTCAATGGTGCGCCAGTCCATCAGGAAATCCATACCTCCGTGGCCACCAACCTGTTTGGCCACTTCCCCAATTTTTTTAACAATGGGTGGGGTATATTTTTCTTCAAGCGCTTTAAATTCTTCATCCGAGAGCCATTCGTGTCCCTGTGAATAGCGGGCGGGAAGCGGATACTTCAGCGCACTGCCTTTGGTACCACTGATGAGCTGTATGCGCGAATAGGGACGGGGAGAAATCACGTCAAACTGAAGCATGATCGTCTTGCCTTTCTTTGTCCGGATCGTGGTAGTATTCATCATACCGTTGTAGGGCTTGCCGACAAAGGATTTGAAATCAGGATCTTTGGCGGCGAGTTCTCTGGCGGTATCTGCCATGACAAAATCATTATTAGACATGGATACCAGGTAGTCCATCTGGTCTCCTCTGTTGATATCCATGATCTGGCAAATAGGGCCAAGCCCGTGCGTTGGGTACAGGTTTCCCGTACGCTGTGAAAGCTCTTTCAGCTCCCACATCTGGTAAAACCTGTCTTTTGAAAAAACATATTCTGTTAAACTGTGGATATAAGCGCCTTCTCCGTGGGTAACTTCCCCAAAAAAACCGTTACGGGCCAGATTCAGATTTAGCAATTCGGTAAAATCATAACAGCAGTTTTCGGTCATCATACAATGTTTCCTGGTACGTTCCGACGTCTCCACCAACTGCCAGCATTCTTCTATTGTTTTGGCGGCAGGTACTTCCACACAGACATGTTTCCCATGGTTCATCGCAAATACGGCCATTGGTGTGTGTAGTGCCCATGGGGTTACAATGTACACCAGATCAATATCATTTCTGTCGCATAGCTTTTTCCAGGCATCGGGGTGGGTATCATAAAGTCCGGGGCTCTGACCCGAAACTTCGACCATTTTTTTTGCTTCATTCACTTTTTCAGGGCGCAGATCGCAGAGTGCTTTTATTTCAACCCCCTGGATTTTATTCATACGTTCCACCGCCGCCATGCCACGGTTGCCCAGGCCTATAAAACCAATCCGTACGACGTCCAGTTTGGGAGCGGCATAACCCGACATATTGAATTTCTGAACGTGATTCTTATCAGTCAACGCCTTTGTCAGTTGTAATTCCGACGGGGTACTGAGTGCCATTCCCATCAGCCCTGCCTGTTTTAAAAATTCTCTGCGCTTACTTTCCATGTGGTTGAACCGTTTCTTATTCTGAAATACATGTATCTAAAAATGCCGGCTGGTATCCATTATTATGGGCCCATTTTACTGCGGTGATCAGTTTTTCGCGGTAATCGGGCTGATAATTGAAGTAGGACGAATAAAAATATTGCTCATGCACCAGCAGGTCCACATAAGGTGGACTGCTACCTTCTTCGGCATACTGATTGAGCCAGGGCTCTATTTCTTCTATTTTTTTGATATCAATCACAATACTCGTTTTGATGAAAACCACATTTTCACTCATGTCTTTCCATACAAAACGTTTTTTGATATGCCGCCTTTCTTCTACGCTCAGGTAATAGCTTGCCGGATACAGGTCGTCATCCACATTGAAATATCCCAGTTGCCCCCGATAGCCAGCATCTCTCAACGCCCTGGAGGCCTCCCGGGTGGCTTCTCCCCAGTGTATGGTTGTTACGCCGGTCATTACTTCTTCCCCGGCAAAACGCCTGATCTCCCCGATCACCAGGTCGCAATCCTTTTTTACCGTATCATAATCTGCGCTGATATAGGGCTGATCGGGAAATTCACCGCGGGCATGAAAGCTTAAAGTGAGCCAACCGGCATTGTCTTTCCACTCCTCTTTAAATTTGTCAGTAAACTGAGACAGGTTGAAACCTTCTGTTTCGTAGAAAAGGTTCAGATGTATTTTCGTACCATAGGTATCGTTGATTTCTTTCAGCACAGCCAGATAAGGGTGCTCAAAAAGGGAGCTGTACACATCAGCTTGCTGCTGGATATCTCTCAGGAACCAGATGTTGTCGTCGATAGAAAGGCGGTATTTCCCTGCGAAATTTTTGAGACGATACACGGTGATGCGGGTGTGCTCTCCGGTTGTGGCGTTTACGGCTTCCAGGGTATTTTCATAATCGGAAAGCTCGATTTCAGCGGAATAGTAACTATCCTCGAAGTTCGTTTGAACACCATTAATCGTAATTGAATTTCCCGCTGGGGCAGCCACTGATACTTTTGTTTTCAATGACTCCCCGGTCAGCGCGCCGTCCCGGGCATGAAGCATGTCGCCGTGTATGGGTTGAATGAAATACATTGCTTTATCGGTCATTTCATTTTGGGTTCATCGTGAGAAATTTCTGTCTAAAGATTGGCTTGCCCCGTTTCTGGATACAGGATCATAACCATAGCGAGAGAGCTGCACCGTTAATAAGTTGCTCTCCCGCCCGACAAGTCGAAGGTAAAACCAGTGGTGAAGCTGTTTTCTTTAGAAACGATATAGGTTGCAAGGTTAGCGGCTTCTTCCAGGGTACCACAGCGTTTCATCGGGATTTTGTCGGTCATGTATTTCACCTGGGCTTCGGGCATGGCAGCTACAAGCGGCGTCTGAATTACTGCCGGTGCCAGTGCATTAACGGTGATACCATTTTCTGCATATTCTTTGCCCTGTACTTTTGTCATTCCGATCACCGCCGCCTTGCTTGCCGAATAAGCCAGCATTCCGGCATTCCCTTCTTTCCCGGCAATGGAGGCAATATGCAGAATACGGCCATAATTGTTTGCAAGCATACTGGGTAAAACAGCCTTGGAAGTGTAAAAACTCGCCATAAAGTTCAGCTCAAAAACCTTATGCAGGTTTTCGGAGCTTACCAGATGGCTGTGCGTGTTAGTGATTCCCGTAATGCCTGCGCAGTTGACCAGAATATCAATTCTGCCAAACCTTTTGAGTATCTGTTCAATCGCGCTTTCAACTAAATCCTGCCTGGTGATATCAAGGACAATTGATTCAGACTGGTCAGGAAAATGGTCAAATTCGTTTTTTAAAGCCGTTTCGTTATAATCCAGTAACCCTACTTTGGCACCTTCATTCAGTAATTTTTTAGCAATTGCGAGGCCAAGACCGGAGGCAGCACCGGTAATGATAGCAACTTGTCCTTGAAAATCAGTCATGTTAACGGTTTAGGTGTTTTGAGGCAGTGTACCTGCCGTATGTTTTTTACTTACTTGTATTCAATTCCAGTGGTGTAATCTCGTAATTTTCGTCGTGCAGCAAATTGATGATCCGCTGGTTGAGCTCCCTGATATAACTGATCGACGAAGCGTCCGGTATATAGGCGGCCTTACGTGATATACTGTTGGTGAGTATTCCACGGGCTATCAGCAGCTCTTTTTCGGCGTAATGAAAAAGCTCCATATTTTGTAGTGAGAAGAATATCTGCGGCATCACTTTTTCAAAAAGATCAAAAGCTTTGGCATCTTCACCGTTGCTCCGCAAGTTAAAAACTCTTTGCAGGATATCCGAAACGGCCAGCCCTGGCATTACGCCACGAATTCCTACAGGAATTAGTTCTAACATATATAGCCCGCCCCAGCCTTCGAAGAGCCCGACTTTGCCCTCGGTGATTTTGATGATCTCATCAAATTTGGGCGCACAAAGGGGTTCTTCCAGTTTCAGGTATTTGAAATTCGGATTTTCATCCATCAGGTTTTTAATAAAACTTACGCTAATGGATGAACCGCCCGGGTTGAAATCCTGAATCAAAACAGGGGTATTGGGAATTGACTGGAGAAATTCTGAGAGATAGGCTTTCAATGCGTTTTCGGGGAGGCTGAAAATCCGGGGAACGGCCAGTGAAACCACATCGGCACCTGCCGCAACATTGGCCTGTGCCAGCCTGATAGCTATTTTGAGAGACGGGTGATTGGACTGCGCTACAATTTTGATCCTGCCCGCTGCATGGTCAACAGCAACCTTGACTACATGTAGTTTTTCTTCGTCAGTGAGTTTGTAAAATTCACTTGCGTAGGCGGGAAGACAAACAGCCTTGATGCCACTTGCGATGGCAAAGTCGATCAGGTCACGGAGGGCGTTGTCGTCAATGTCCTCATTTTCGGTAAAGGGGGTAGGAATAATAGGAACTACACCGTCGAATTCGTCTGCTGTATTAATCATATTGTTTCTGAGTTTACTTTCGTCAGGTTTTTTTGTTGTGCTTTGTTATCTACAATTGTAAGTATTAAGGTGGAAGCCAATACCAGAACTCCCCCGATGATGGCTTGCGTTTTCAAGGTTTCTCCCAGTATAAATGCGGCGATTGGAAGGCCCATCAGCGTAATGAGATAGTTGGAAAGTGCTACCTGTGTGGCATCCAGGTTTTTAAGTGCTTTAAAGAACAGCAGCATGGACAGGAAATTGTGAAAGAGTGTGAGTGCTATCATTCCGATCCAGGTCTGTGTGGTATAGTCAGGTATTCTGGAGAACATTTCCGGTTCGTAATATGCCACCAAGGGTGCCAGGAAAATCACCAGAAAGAGGTAAGTGTAAAATACCATTTCCATTTCGGTAAATTTGCCGGATATCTGCTTGCAGCCAACATTGTAGTATCCGTTACCTGCAATCGCGATTATTATCAGGATATTTCCCCAGGCATATTGAGAACTGAAATCCATTTTTTTAAGATCGTCCGTGGAGCATAATACCACACCTATGATTGCGATGGCAAAACTGATCCAGCGAGCCCGGTTCATTTTTTCTTTTAAGATCAGAAAGGCAAAAACGGCAGTGACTACCGGAAGAGCCAGTACAAGAATGGCAGCATTGCTGGCCAGTGAATACTGCGTACCGTAGGTCATGAACACCTGTGAAGGAAAGGCACCCAGGGCCGCCAGCTGGATAAATATCAGATAGTCTTTCAGCTTTCTATTTCCCTTTTTGAAATCCTTGATCACAAAGGGGATAAGGAAAAGAGTGGCCAGTACCATAGGAGCCCACACAGTGAAGTAGGGGCCAACCTGATCCTGCGTCAGTTTGATGCAGGTAAAGTGAAATGACCAGATCAGGTTACAAACGAAGAGGATAACCCAGGACGTGATGGATTTGCTCATATAGTACTTTCTAAAAACTGGTTCGTTTTGTATTTGTCAATCGCGTCATAGTCGGGTACTATGCCAAGTCCGGAGCCGGCAGGTACTATGGCCGCCCCATTTTCAAATCGGATCGGATTTTTGAGCAGGTCATCTTCCCGCACCAATTCTCCGAAAATATCGGAAGGTATGCTGCAGTTAATGCTTGCTGCGGCAATATGCAATCCCATGGCTTCGGAAATCCCAAGGTCCACCTCCGAGCCGCGCCAGCATGTTTTGCCTTCCATGTGGGCAATCTCGGCCAGGAGTACACAATTATAGGCGGAGCCGTTGAAATTATAACCATCGGCGGCATCGGCCCGCACAAATGTGATCATGTCCCGGATGTCCTGGGTGTAAGGCAGCGAAATATGCCGGTAAAGCGGGATGCCTAAATTGGATTTCAGGTATTGGAAACCTGCAACATCTCCGTGCAGGATGGGGTCTTCGAGTCCAAACATGATGCTGGTGTCCACCCCTTCCATCAATTTTAATGTGGTTTGTACATCATTCCATCGCTGGTTGGGATCCAGGATTATTTTGATTCCTTCACCGCATTTTTTTCTGATTTCATCCGTCCATAAACGAACCGGGTCTTCATCCGAACATTTGAATTTAAAAACCTTATGTCCTTTCTGCATGGCTTCGTAAGCCTTTTGGGCAGCATCTTCGGGGGTTCTGCGACCTGTCCAGCCGTTGCAGTCCACGCGGTCACGATAGCCTCCGCCCAGCAGTTGGTATACCGGAACATTCAAAAGCTTGCCCACCACGTCCAGAACTGCACTTTCAAATGCCTCATAAATCCGCTGGTCGGTTACCGGGAGCCGTCTCCAGTTTAGTTTGAGTACATCTTTTCCTGTAAAATTCTGCATGGCGGCCCAGAGGAGTTCCCTGGATGCGCTCCGGTAGGTTTCACCTATGCCGGTCAGGCCATTTTTAAGTTTGATTTCAATAATCCATTTGGGCTGGCTGGCAAATTGAGTCCAGCTTTCTCCTGTCATGAATTTTTTTGCAAATTCGGTATCCTTGTCCAGGACCAGGTCAGAGTTGAGGCTGCCAGGTTTGGATGGGACAATTACCTCGGTTGCGCGAATGGAATGGATAAGGGTCATTTATGATTCAATGGATTTGGTATTGTATTTTTCTGCGAGCTTACGGATGTCATAACTAAATTCGATGAAGGACTCCTCCCATTTTGCGGCCGTTTCTTTGGTATAAGGGTAAAATCCTTTCCCATTACCGACCCCCTTTGCACCCTCCGCCACCAGCTTCTCCATTATCTCCGGGGTGTGTGTACTATTGTCAAGCTCAGGAAAAAGATCCTTCATCACGGTTAAATATGCCGGGATACCGGTAAGATCCATGAACCGGAATGGGCCTGCAAAAGTGATCCAGTACCCGAGGTCGTTCCGTAGCGAACGGTCCACATCTTCAACGGTCGCATATCCGTTTTCCACCAGATTAAAAGCTTCCCGGAGCATGGCATACATGATCCGGTTGGTAATAAATCCGCGGATATCTTTTTTCAGCAGTGAAGGTTCTTTTCCCCAGCTTTCAGCCAGTTTTACAATAGCCTCAGCATTTTTAATGTCGGAAGACTTCCCGCAGATCACTTCCATGAAACGTGTAATGTGTGCAGGTTCAGCCCAGTGGATCCCTAGCAGGCGTTCGGGGTGCCGAAGCCCTTCCTGCAGAATAGATACAGGAATAGCAGATGTATTGCTCCCGATGATAGCAGCAGGGGACACAACTTTTTCAAGCTCCCGATACAATTTTTGTTTCTCGTCAACACTTTCCGTAATGGTTTCGATGATTACCTCATGCCCAGCCAGCAGATCCAGCTGGTCCGTGATGGTAATTTTTTGAATGATCACATCTGCACCTTCCTGCAAGAATCCTTCAGCTTCAAGTTCTTTCAGGAAATTCAGGATGCGTTCCCTGGCAGTACCGGCTTCTGTTATATCTTTTACGAGCGAGGTAACCTCATGTCCGGCGGCCAAAATACAGGTAGCAATGCTGCTCCCCATAAGCCCGAGGCCGACGGTACCAATTTTTATTTTGTTGATCATGTTTCACTATTTTAAAAACCGGTTACACCTTCCTAATCCTTGCTATGGCATCAATCTCTACTTTGATACCATCTCCCAAAACCGACTGAACAGTGGTGCGGGCAGGCTTTATCCCCTCAAAAAATGAAGCGTAAGTTTTATTGTATCGGTCAAAATCGTTGATGTCGCTCAGGTGTGCAGTGCATTTAACAATGTCCTCTTTGGTGCCGCCGGCTGCTTCCACGATCTTGAGAATGTGATGCAAAGTATTGGCTGTCTCTTCCTCAATTGTCCCGCGGATGACCTCGCCGGTTGCAAGATCGAGCGAGCCCTGGCCGCTAACAAAAAGCCAGCCGTCTACCAGGATGCCAGCGGAATAAGCACCGGTATCTGCAATTTTGTCGGGGTGGTGTATTTCTGTTTTACTCATGGTTCAGTGTCTTATTCAGGGTTTGGGGGCCTGTGATTTTGGTATCGTATGTTAGTATCTGTCGGGTAAAATGTTTTTCTGGTCTGCTTCTATTTTTTAAGGCTTTCCATCAATGGCCATTCCTTAAATGATATTAAAAACTCGGTAACCGTCCGGACTGCGGTTTCGAAAAGGTGTTTCCCTTTGTCAGGAGTGGCAAGCTGAGGTTCTCCGCTGCTGCCATTACCGGAAATAAACCTGGTGGGTTTAAACAGGGTCACACCTTTATAAGCCTCGTCATCCTCCCATGGAATGTACCCGTTACTTGCTGGCCGGGGAGCTCTTTCGGCTTTGTCCATCCACACCTTTTCCGGGAAAAGATGTAACATTAAGCTTGTTTCGTATTCGCATGCATGGCTTAGCGCCGGGCTTTCCATCGGCGGGGCACCAGCAAAAGCCTTTCCGCCTACCTCCCAGTATGTTGCGAGGGCAATGTTGGGTTTGTATTTTTCATCTACCGTTTTGCTTAATACGGCAAGAGCTTGTTTCACGGGAGTGATATTGCCGCCATGGCCATTTAGCAAAACTATTTTGCGAAAACCTCCTGACAACATAGACAGCACAATGTCGACAATAACTTTGCTATACAGTTCCGGACCGATGCTGATCGTACCGCCAAAATCCAGATGGTGATCACTTGATCCGAATGGGAGCGTCGGGCAAAGTAAGACATCGGACGGTAAGTTTTTTTCAACCTGGGAAGCCACATTGCTGACAATATCAGTGTCTGTTGCCACTGCCAGCTGAGGGCCATGTTGTTCAATGGCGCCCAGAGGTAACAACAGGATTTTGTCAGTTGCAAGTGCTTGGATAGACGTATAGGCCAGGTTGGAAAACAGCATAATATGAGCGTGCTTTTTCTTTATTTCTTAAAATAATAACTCTGTTTCAGATAATGATTCAAATTTATACAATTTAATTTGTAAACAAAAATTATGTAATTTAGTTTACAAATTAAATTTAACCCTTGCTGTGGAGGAATGTGTTACGGCACTTATTGTTAAAAATCAGGTCGGAATAATTCCTCAAATGATCTATCCGATACGTTTTCTGCAGGATTCTGAATCCTGTAATCATTCACTTTCAGATAAAGTTTTTGCCAAAGCGCATGTTCTACCTCGAACCTGCCTAGAATGGTATTGAGGCGGTAAGGCATGTATTCTGTTTTCCAGGCCTGGGCATAAGCGTCTTTCAATTCTCCGTTTTCGTCCATCATATCAACCAGTAAGCCATGGCAGAGATAGGTGATATCATATACGACAAAGTCATTTTTCTTCTTTTCCAGCATCGAATGATTCCAGCGTTCACAAATGGTGTGGGCCCACAAAAACCGGGTGGCTGTGTAAGCCATCAAGCGTGCAGAAACCAGGAGGGAATTAATGAAAGCCGTGTCTTTCTGATCACACTTTTCAAGTGCCGTGATGAGCTGATCCTGCGCTTCTTCGCTCATTTTTCTTGCGTTCTTAAAGTCGTCAGTATGCTCCCGGGTATTTTTAAGATAGTATGGTAAAAAGGGATTGGCCCAGCTTTCCACAATGGTGCCACGAGGCATTCCGCCCGTGTTACGGCCCAGCGATCTGTTGAGGTAAACGTTCGATTCTTTCAGGTAATCGAATGCCTTGCTCATTTCCTGAGCTACTTTGGGGTACATTAAAGTAGCGTAGTCTTTTGCGAAAGCGTTTTTGTCCGGCACAATACCTTGCCAGGCTCCGATGCTTCCATACGCCATAAATAGCCACGAGGGGCGTACAAAGGGTTCTACCGGATCTGTCCAGACAGAATTGATAAAACCAAGACTTTTATTCCGGATACCTGCTTTCAGGCATAGTTCTATATTGGTGTAAGTGTAATCCACATCGGGATAAATGTGGCCCCAGCCTGATACCGCTGGCTGTATCAGAAACCTTTTGTTTTCCTTGAGTACCGGGTTAAGGTATTTGTTGATTTCCAGGGTATCGGGCTTGTATTCCCAGATGACCGGGATGATTCCTTCTGGCAGTTTCTTCATGATGTCCGGATAATAATTGTTCATATCTGTCCATGTCATGACGGTTTTGCCATATTTTTTTAACTCATTTTGTACAAAGCTCAATTGCTGAAGCCACAGTTTTTCCGAATCAATTTTGATATCACCGTCGTCTGCAATACGTTTTGTTTCCCAGGTCTCGTCAAAACCAACATGGATAAACGGACTTGGAAAAAGTGCTGTGTATTGTTTGATCCAGTTTTTCAGGAGTTCGTTGGCGGCGGATTTTTGCGGATTTAATTCGTGACCATATTTGCCGATGGCAAGATCGGCATACTTTTCCTTCCGCAGCAACTCGTGCAAATGCCCGTAGAGGTTCAGGAAAGGAATTACATCCATATGACGTTCTTTTCCGTAGGCTATGATTTCTGAGATCTGGGATTTGGTGTAGCCAGACTGGTACCCAATTGACGGAAACCCGTCGAGTGCAATACTTACCTCATTATAGAAATAGTACTGGTTGGTTTTCCAGCGGGCGAGGAAATCGATCTGGTTTTTAATCTCCTGCACGGTGGCCAGGCCGCCATGGGCAAAATCCATCATGATACCTCTGTAAGCCAGTTGGGGACGATCATCAATGATGACTTCCGGCAATTTGGCGCCAGCTCCGGAACCCTGGATCAATTGTCGCAATGTTTGAACAGCGTAAAAAAGGCCGGTTGAGGTTTGCGCATTGATATGAATTTTTTCAGGACTGATGGTGATACTGTAATGTTCCCTTTCGCTTTTGTTTTCGCTTTCCGCTACTTCGGGCAGGGTGCGTCCTTTTTCATGAAAGGTATAGCTTAATGTAGCTTTTGGTTGTGTGGGGCTACTTTTAACCGGTTTTCCGGTGCGTTCCGAAACCGCGTCAGTGAGTGTTTTAAGCGCAAATGAGATATCTTTTGAAGCGGAGGGTGAAGCGAAAGTGGTAAGCTCAGAAAGCTTGAAATGGCCGTTGCCATACTGGATTTGGCTGGGCTTGGGAAAGAGTACCGGCAGTGACTGGGATACAGCGGGAATTGCAAACAGACAGATAATCCAGATTCGAGATAACAAGTGTATCATTAAGTGTTTTGGGTTGAAGTGTTTGTCAGATATCAGTTTCGGCGGATTTGCCTGTGAAATGTATGCTGAATGATGAAGCTTGTGTCGGGGCCGCTAAAAAATAAGGGCCGGTAATCACATGCGAAACCTGCACAAACTTACCTGCGGAAAACAGCAGGGCAGATATGAGCAGGTTTCGCATGGAAAACATACTGAACGATGGAATTATTTTGGTGGCTTCTAATTTTTGTCCCACCAGAGCGGGGTGGCAGCGTTGTCTGCTCCGCCTAACATTTTAACAGCTTTGGTAACCTCGGCAGCGTTGGTTTGCTTTTCGGTATCCAGAAAGGGCATTCGGCGGATGAATTTGCCCTGGGGCAAGTCAGTATTTTCGCTATGTACGATCGGATACAGTTTTGGCAAACCGCTTCTCCTGACTTCCGCCCAACCTTCCATGCCGTCAGGAAAGAGTGCCAGCCATTTTTGCTGTGCTACCTGTTTGCGCTGCATATCTTCGGTTGCGCTCCACTTTACAGGGTAATCATTCACGGCCGGAGAATTCATACCATCCTTAGGTGCAATGGGCACAGCAGTATTGGCAATGTACTTCGCAACAGCAGCCTGGTCGGTTATTCCCCACTGTGCCATGGATGTTTCAATCCCTTTTTTGTAAAACTCCTCCGCAGTTCCTCCCATATTCCATCCGTTGAGGGCACCTTCTGCCCGCAGGAAATAGGCTTCGGCCGTATGCATGATATCCTGCGGAACGTTGTACGTCGTTTTCCAGTCATTGTTTACCCAGTTTACCCACCGGGTTCCCATATTGGAATTGAACAAACGGGAATTAATGTCGATAATTTTTTCCGATGTAAATAGTCCGTTCCTCACCCCTTCGTATGTTCCGGTAGCCACCGATGGCTGGAAGTAAACCGGCAAGCGGGGGTCATCATATCCTTTCAGAATGGATTCCATGGAAGCACTCATACGTACGTCATCCCAGCCAGCGGTTACCGCAAGTCCATTGTATTCGTTGTAGGTAGTGGTGGACTTTGGCATATAGGCGTCGTCCGCAATGTTGGTCAAAACACCCGCAGCTACCGCGGCCTCTGCCTGTTGTTTGGCTAATGTCGGATTTACTTTTGAAATACGAAGCGCAAGTCTGAGTCTTAAAGTATTGGCAAACTTCATCCAGGCGGTTGCCGGGCTCGCGTTTTTATTGTAAACAAGGTCGTAAATTCCGAATGGCTTTTCGCTTTGGTGAGATTTCAGCACCGTAGAAGCTGCATCCAGTTTTTTGAAAAAATCATAATAAACGGAGTCCTGGGGGGTATAGGAGATATACCTTTTACCAGAGGCAGCGTCGAAATAAGGTATCGGGCCAAAATAATCCGTTACCCTGTGAAACGTCCATACCCACCAGATGTTAGCCAGTGCATTTTCTGCGGACTGGGTTTCAGTTCCGCTCATGATGGTTTTCAGCTGAGGCGCCGCTGAGGTATAAACCGGGTTCCAGCAAGCAGGCATCCAGTCCTGACGAATTACGTAACGGTCGGTTGGGAAGGAATGAGCAGCCTGAGACAGGAACTGCGAATAAACCGAGGCGATGGTACCTTCCCCGACTTCAAAATTATCAGGGCTTAGGGTGGGGGTCATCAGCGCATATGCAAACAGGTATGGGTATTCGGTGCTCCCCACAGTACTGATTTTCGTACCGTCGGTATTCATGGCGGTAAAATCATCGGTACAGCCAACGAGGCCAACTGCGGCCAGTGCAAACAGGGCGAGCCCGGCGGTTGCTGTGTAAATTTTTGTTATCGTCTTAAACATGATAGAATATTTTAAAATGATAGTTTCAGGTTCAGTCCAATATTCCTGCTTGAAGGAAGATTGTAATATTCGATACCCTGGTAGTTACTGTTGCCAAAGCTCACCTCGGGGTCGAAATCCATTTTGCGTTTCCCTACGCCCGGAACGTCCAGAATGGCATTACCCCGGTAGATGAAGAACAGGTTACGGGCTACAAAAGACAAACGAGCCATTTTGATAAAACCAGGCAGGTTTTTAAACTCATAGCCCAGGGTGAGTTCCCTCACTCTTACATTTGTTGCATGATACGTAAAAAATTCTCCCCACGAATAGTCTCCCTGCGCTACGGTTTGCCAGAATTTTTCGCTGTTGACTGCAACCGTATTGGCTGCGCCTTCGGCTGTTACACCATTTACAACCCATGAGCCCGCTTCGCGGAAATTTTCGGTGCTTGCAGCAGTTCCCGCATAGGCCATTTGCGCAGCTGTTCCGGAGGTAATCACCCCGCCAAATTTGCCGTCCACCAATACTCCTAATGACCAGCTTTTGTAGGCAAATGTGTTATTGAACCCTGCTGTAAATTTCGGGTTGTAGTTTCCCAGTTTCTCGATAGCATCGGTTTTTACCGGAACACCATTTTCATTGACCACATGTTTGCCATTCAAGGTTTTCCATTTGTAGCCATAAAGATCTCCAAATGAGCCTCCCTCTTTAATTAGCGGCGTAGCGGAACGGACGCTTGTTGAAGAACCCAGGTATAGCTGGCTCACACCTTCATACAATTCCACTACCTTATTTTTGTTCACGGCATAGTTGAGGCCGATGTTCCAGGTGAAATTTTTGCTTGTAACAGGTTTTGCAGAAAGTACCAGTTCAAAACCGGTGTTCTGAATATTACCCGCATTCACATTTAGGGTTGAATATCCCGAGGAAGCCGGTGAAGCAACTCTTAATAACTGATTTTTAGAGTTGGTTTTGTAATACGTGAAATCCAGGCCGAGACGGTTGTTGTAGAATCGCCATTCGGTACCTGCTTCAAAGGACTGGGTTAGTTCGGGTTTCAGGTCAGCAATGGCTTTGGTGTTGCTGCTGGCAATGTAACCTCCCAGGCCACCGCGGATATAGGTATACGTTTGCCCAAGCAGATAGGGGTCTGCGTCATTACCAACCTTGGTAACCGATGCCCGTACTTTTCCAAGGCTGATCCAGGTGGGAAGTTTCACCATTTCGGAGATAATGGCAGACAGTCCCACAGAAGGATAGAAGTAGGAATAGGGCGAAGGAAGCGTACTAGACCAGTCATTTCTGGCAGTCAGGTCCAGGAACAGATAATCTTTGAAAGATAACTGCGCCGTTCCGTAAACGGATTGTAACTCCCGTTTGGTAGTGGCCGTTTCAACTTTTAGGGTTGTAGCATAGCTAAGGTCATATTTGTTGGGGAAACCAAGTCCGTCGGCAGCATTTACACGATGGCGCATGCTTCTGTTTAATATAGAACCACCAATGTTATAGTTGATTTTTAGCTCAGGTGTAATGTTATTTGTACCTGTCAGGAGGATATCAGCATTTTTTTCAGATATAAAATCGTTACCTTCTGAATAGTATCCTCCTGGCTGCCGCGCATAGTTAACCGTATTGTTGGCATATTTCTGGCTGATAAAATCATTGTACCGGTCTGAGCTTACCCGTCCCTGGATATTGAGCCAGTCGGTTAGTTTGTACCTTAAAACCAATAAACCAGTAACCCTGCTGCGGTTTTCGTCGTGATGTGTATTGTTGATCGTCCAATAGGGATTCATATATACCGCATCCGGGCTTGTCCAGTAAGTAGGTGTTTCAACCCCCGTTGTATTTACATTTTTATAGGATTTCAGAGTTGCGGGATCAACGCTTCTCGGAATACGATAAATGTTGGCAACCACCATCCCGTCACCACCTACACCAGGTTTATTATAAATGTTCTGGATCATGTATGTAATCTTTCCATCGGCTGTGAGTCGGTCGGTGATATCATAACTCAGCCGGGCATTGAAAGTATTACGTGACAGGGAGTTGTGCGGTACTATCCCATTAATGTAATTGTTGGAGTAGGAAAGGTACGACTGTACTTTTTCAGATCCGCCGCTTACCCCGACCGAATTATTGGTCGACACTGCGGTGCGGAAGAAATCTTTGATATTATCAGGATAAGCCTGAAGATTCACCGTCGATCCCGCCCAGTTGGTAACGCTCTGGCCCGCAATTTTCGGACCCCAGCTTCCGCCGGTGATCGTGGAATAGATGCCGCCTGAACCCTGGGCATAGGAGTTCTGAAGGTTAGGTGTGGTAAATGCTTTGTCGAAGGTTACACCTGAGTTGAAATTGACATTCACCTTTCCGCTTTTTCCCTTTTTTGTTGTAATAATGATGACACCGTTTGCTGCACGGCTACCGTACAACGCAGCACCGGCTGCACCTTTTAATACGTTAATGGATTCAATATCATCCGGGTTGATACTTGACGCACCGTCACTGCCACTATGGCCACCAGCATCGTAACGTACCTGGCCCGCTGGGCTGGAATTGTCGATTGCGACACCATCCACCACAATCAGAGCATTATTGGAACCCTGAATAGACCGGTTTCCGCGCAGCACAATCCGGGTGGCACCACCGGGGCCGTTTGCTGAGGGCGTGATGGTCAGGCCTGCAATTTTTCCCGAAAGGGTATTGGTAAAGTTGGCATCTCTGACTTCATTAATCTGTTCAGATCCAATTCGCTGGGTAGAATAGGTGAGTGATTTAGCGGTACGTTCTATACCGAGTGCGGTTACAACTACTTCCCGGAGCACCACATTGTCTTCGGTCATAGAGATATCTCCCAATGTCGTTTTGTTGCCAATCTCGATTTCCAGTGTTACCATACCTATATAGGATATAGTGAGCGTGTTAGTGCCTTCCGGAACGGATAGAGAAAATTTTCCTTCGGTATCGGTCATTACGCCGGAGTTACTGCCTTTTGCAACCACAGATGCACCCGGAACGGCCACCCGGGCTTTGTCGACTACCCGGCCGGTAACCTGTTTTGTCTGCTGGGCAAACACCCGGCTACCAATGGGCAGAGCAGCCACGCTGCCGACCAGTTCCGCGCAAAGTAGCAGAGCTGTGAGCCGGGCAGCCAATGTGAAGCGTCTGCCGGTACTCGGCTTTGGGTTAATTTTTAATACTTTGGATTGTGTTTTCATAGTTTTCGGTCAAGTTTCTTCAAAATCACGTCATCAGGGTTACTTAGAAATTAAAAAAGAAGTGGATTGTTTAAATGGAAATGAAATGCTTAAGTAATTGGAGTTATGCGTACAGTATATTCCCATAGGCAACAGGTTGGTTAAATAATGGATGCGAACTGTTAGTCTGTAATCAGCAGGTATCTGGTATTGCCATCCTTTGGTTGAAGGATTTATGTTTACAAAAATAATATATTTATGTTTACAAAAAAATTAAAATAATGTTTTTTGAATTTAGGCAAAAAAATATGTTTTGAGGTGTATTTGCAGGTTATGCCTAATTATATTTGTATTTGGCCGGCTGAGGGGTGTTTGCTAGGGATGTTCTGGGATAATTTGTAAACATAAACAGTATTTTAAATTGTTTATGGTAGGCAGGATGAGCGGGTCTGGTATTTGTAAGGCATCGGAAGGGCGAGGCTGTAACCAGATCAATTAGAAAGGGGGGCTTGTGAAGTGTTAATCCATGTCTAACGACGCAGATTCTCCTCTGATCAGGTGTTTGCGTAAGGTTTCTTCGGCTAGCTTCGGATCCTTTTCTTTGAGGGCTTTCAGGATCTGACGATGTTCCTGGTCGGTCAGTTCGTAATCATCCATGTGGGTCTGGGTTTTGCCCAGCTTCTGATGGAACAGTGGGATGTTGCTCACTTGGTATAAATCGCGCAGCTTCTCGTTGTTGGCGCTGTCGATGAGTGTTTCATGGAATTTAACGTCGGCCTCACAGGCGCCGCCGAAATAACCTCCCTGTACCATATTGGTGAAATCGTCGCAGATTGCTTCGAGTTTTTGCAGGTACTGGTCGTCGATTTTTTCGAGTGCCAGCCGCAGGGCGCCCAGTTCCAGTATCTCGCGAAGTTCTCTGATTTCCCTGATGTCATCAACGGTCATCGATTTTACAAAAAAACCTCCTTTTTCGCCAAAAACAATAAGTTTTTCGCCCATGAGCCGGGTAAGCGCTTCGCGGATGGCTATTCGGCTCACCTCCATTTTCTTGGCCCAGAAATCTTCTTTCAGCCGTGTGCCGGAGCTGAGCTGGTTGGAGAGTATTTTTCTTCTTAGTTCGAGGTATACCTTATTGGCAAGCGATTCTTCTTTCATTGTGAAATATTTGTAAACAAATAGTTGTTCAATTTGTAAACTATTGAAGGTAAAGTTAACAAATAATTCTTTAGAATGGTATCATGCCGTACCTGAATCCTGAGATTGTAATGAGGAGGCCATTTTATGTCGGCAAAGAAAAAGCCCCACCGAAGTAACCGGTAGGGCTTGTGCCAGGTATTTGGACCTTATACCTAGTGAAACAAAGGATTATTGAAAAACAGCTCCTTGAAATTGATGATTGCCAGTGAAAAGATAATGATCAGCCCAAGCGCACCAAAGATTTTTACAGGTGTGCTGTTTACTTTGTCGCCCATGATATTTTTATCGTTACCAACCATGTACAGGGCGGTTCCGATAAAAGGCACGATAAAAATCGTGACACTTTGTGCGAAGACGATCAGTTCAAGTGGTAGCTTGCCAAATTTGATAGCTATGGAAGCACCTACCACCATTACAAGTGCTACGAGGTATTTTACCGACTTGGAACTGAAATTACTTCCCAGACCCAGTGCGTCGCCGAGCAAGGTGCCTCCCACAGAGGCGTTCCCGATGAGGGATGAAAATGCTGCACCGAATAATCCTACAAGGAACAGAGTGGAAGCACTTTCACCAAAAATGGGTTCAAGCGCTTTGGCCATGTCGGTGGCCGAGTTGACAGCTATGCCCTTCGGGTGCAGAATAGCCGCCGCACAGATGATTACAATGCTGCACATACAGCCCAGCAATATAATTCCGGTAGTACTGTCGTTTTTGCTGTTTTTCAGTTCGGGCCGTACACGTATTCTTTCTTGAATAAGATAAGACTGGTACAATGCACCGACAATAGAGAAACAGGAGGCAATAAAGGCAATGATGAGGCCTTGAGAACCTTCAGGTATGGACGGGGTGGTATAACCTTTCAGGATTTGTCCGATATCCGGTTTTGCCCAGAAGAAGGTGGTTACAAAGGAAAAAAGTTTAACAAAGATCAGCAGGATCATCGTGCGTTCCAGTACCGAGTAGAAACTCCGGAAGAATAACAGGCTGATGCCTATTGCATTAAAAAAGATTATCCAGGGGACAGGAGAGGTATGGTACAATTCGCCGACCGCTATACCGACACCGATGGAGTTCCCTGCCTGAAAGGATGTGCTCACCAGAAATACCCCTATACCCATTGCGATGGATGCTCCCTTTCCCCATTTCTGTTTCACCGATGCCAGTAGCGACTGGTCAGTTGCAACGCCTATCCGCGTGGACATGGAGGTGAAAATTGCCATGAAAAAAATAGCGACAATAACCACCCACAGGAGTGAATAGCCATATACGGCTCCGATCTTGGAAGTAATGGTAAGTTTACTCGGTCCGAACACAAGGGCGGCGGTGATCATGCCGGGGCCAAGGGATTTGAGCCACTTGAGCAGGTTTTGTCTGAAGGTTTCCAAAGCTTTGTGTAATCAGTTCGTGAATCTCCGAGGAGGGCTTTAAGTTTATGTCAGTGAAGTTTGAGGCACTTATTTTTTTGCCTTTGCCAGTACGCTTTCCAGCGTTACCGTTTTTCCTCCCTGCCGCTTGCTTTCGTCAGCCGCTTCCATAAATGTAAATATCTCTATGGTTTCCTCGGGTGTTACAGGAACCTCACCAGTCTTAAAATATTTGATAATGTCGGCTAAAAGTGGTTCGTAGCCTGCATAAGGGCCTAATATCTTGTTGCCCGTCTGCGTAAAGACCGTGCCGCCGTAGTCGTGTTTTCCTGTACGGGTGCCGCGGAAGGTTCCGGTGCGCCCGTCCGCCCATATTCCCACTACGATGTCCGTATTAGGGGTATTGACCCTGGTGACGGTCTTACAGCCAGTACCCATTACTGTATATAAGGCTTCAACGCCATGGATACCGTACCAGAAAAGGTCAGGGTGCGTTTTTTCCAGTACAGCGGGGCTGAAGGTATCTGCCCCCACTACTTTGGATTTATCTATTGACTCAAGTCCTTTGATGTACCGGAGCGAAGAAGCGGAGAAAATAGGTATTTTATATTTTTTTGAAGCCTCGAAAATAGCAAGGGTGTCTGCCAGAGATGCCGCCACTGGTTTGTCAATAAACATTCTTTTTCCAGCCTTGAGGACTTCCGTAGCCTGTTCCAGATGCAGCCTTCCATCATTGGTTTCCAGTAGTACAACGTCCACTTTCGACAGAAGTTCTTTGATGGAGCTGGTAATTTCCACACCCATTTTTTTGACTTCCTCAATGTACCCGGGAATCCTTTTGGTACTTGTTTCAATATCCTTGCTTCCGTAAGGATAGGCCGCAACAACTTTGTAACCGTCAAAAACCGGGTCGGGCTGTTCTGCGTTGAGGGCTTTGGTAAATGCAATACTGTGAGAGGTGTCCAGGCCAATGATACCTACCCGCTTTCCGTCTGCATTGGAAGCGAAAACGGGAAAAGAATTGACAAAGCCAAGTCCTGCGCCTGCCATGATGGATGATTGAACAAATTTCCTGCGGCTAAAAGTTGTCATCTTGGAGAAATGTAAATGGGTTAGGAATAATCAGTAAGACCAATGATTTCGGGTACGTACCCGTAAATATACAAACAATTTAAAATAAAGAAACCTTTGCCCAAAATTGTTTGCTTAAAATTTTGGGCAAATCTGTTTTTCAAATATTATGTTTCGATAATTGAGGAAAGTCCATCCGGATTAATTTTGATAAAAGGCCTGGTTCTCCTTTGTAATAATATCAATCGGCATGAAATGCACTTTTTCCTGGCTGCTTCCCACCACAAGAGACTGGTATAACGTCATGATCCCGCGATAGCCCTGGTCTTCTGGTTTATGGCAGATCAGAAAATCAATGTTACCGGCGTTCAGGTGAGCAATGTTTTCGTCCAGAAAATCATAACCCACCAGCGGGATATGTGTTTTCTGACTATTGTGGAGGAAAGTTGCAACAGAGAAAACACGCGAATTGGTGACAAATATGGCCTCAAAATCCTTGTGAAGATGCAATACGTATGTCATGTGCCGTGCCACGGACAGGTAGTCGGTATCACGGATGTCAATCCGGACGATTTCATTCTTGAGATTGTGATCCTTGAAATATCCCCTGAAACCTTCTTCAATCTGTAGATAATTGTAGTTTTCAATTTCTTTGGAAATATTAACGACCAGGATTTTATTATTTGTTTTCAGGCGGTAGGTCAACAGCTTGGCACCTACATAGCCGCTTTGATACAGGTGGGGGCCAATATAGGAAAGGCTGTTCTGGCCCGGAATGTCGGAGTCAATGAAAACATACGGGATTTTGGATTTATCACAATCCTCCACAAAGCTGACCGACTGTTCCACGAATGCAGGGGCGAGTAACACCCCGTTCACATTCTTTTCCAGCAGCGCTTTCGCCTCTGAAATGAAAGAAGCCCGGTCGTTGAGGTCAAAAAAGGAGTATTGCAGCACTACACCGTAATTTTTGATCTCAGCTTCGGCCCGCTGGATTCCTTTTAAAGGCGCTTCCCAGAAAGCGGTTTCGTTGGATACCCTCGGCAGCAAAACACCGATGGTAATAATTTTTCTGGAAGCCAGCCTGCTGGCCAGTATGTTCGGCTGGTAGTCCAGCTCCTTTATAATCTCGTTGATTTTCTTACGGGTTTTTTCCGAAACTCCTGTCCGGTTATGGATAACCCTGTCCACCGTAGCGATGGATACGTTGGCCCGTCGCGCTATTTCTTTAACTCCGTAAAGTGTATTCTCTTTGTCCATCGAGGGTTCAATTACCGGCGATTTCCGGAACGAAATAAGTAAAAATGCCGTGTGCCCGGCTCAATATCAGATCATAAAGCACCCTGCTTTTTCCCGAAAGTAGAATATCGTCAACAAATTAGCAAAATCTGCGGGGCAAAGCCGGTTGTATTATGAAGGCTTTTGATGCAGAAATATAATGAAAGACCAATGGATTTAACAAGAAAGTTATGGATAAAGGAGGGTGAGACGCATAAGGAAAAGGTAAGGACGGCTGATAGATCTTTTTCACGATTGCCGGTTACTATTTCTCATATCTTACCGTCCCGGTACTACTTAAAGGGATTAGTTCAGGCGTCTTATTCTACTTTTCCAGTTTACAGAGACAATATCTCCCTGTTGTGTATGGTCAATAATCGCATGTATCCTTTGGGAACCTAAATGCCAGGTGAGATGGTAGAAACGAAGGAAAATGGCCTTCTGATAAGAATCGTGTAGTTTTAATTCTAAAAATAGCGGTTGATATTCCTCATTGGTTCGCTTTTGCGATCCTTTGGTTTTAAATTTGATGTAACATTAATGCTATGCCCAAAATGATGCGCTCTTCAGTCAGGAGGAAACTTCTTTTGTTTTTAACTATCGCTTTAGTATTCGGCGTTTTCTTAGCCGCCCAGCAGGAAAACGTACCGGCTAAAACACCCAATATTGTAATATTTTTTATAGATGATCTGGGTTATGGCGACCTGTCGGCTTACGGAGCACTAGGTTATAAAACACCCAATCTGGATAAAATGGCGGCTGAGGGAACCCGATTCACCAATTTCATGGCTGCTCAGGCGGTTTGCAGCGCCTCCAGGGCCGCGCTTTTGACGGGTTGTTATCCCAATCGGCTGGGGTTGTCGGGCGCCCTGGGGCCAGAATCCAAAATAGGACTCAACCCTGACGAAGAAACCATTGCCGAGGTGGTGAAGCAAAAGGGATATGCTACAGGGATTTTCGGGAAATGGCATCTGGGAAGCAAGGAGGATTTTTTGCCTCTGCAACAGGGTTTTGACGAATATTATGGCATACCTTATTCGCATGATATGTGGCCGCTGCACCCCTTCCAGGCCAGAGCCAAGTACCCGCCTTTGTACTGGATTAATGGAAACCAGCAGGACCAACCCATCAGAGATCTGGAAGATGCCAGCCAGCTGACGCCCAGGATAACCGGAAAGGCAGTGGAATTTATCAGGCGCAATAAAAACAAGCCTTTCTTTTTATACATACCCCATCCACTGCCGCATGTACCGTTGGCAGCTTCTTCAAAGTTTAAGGGAAAAAGTGAAAGAGGTATTTTCGGAGATGTGCTGATGGAACTGGACTGGTCTGTCGGGGAGATTATGAAGGAGTTAAATGCACAGGGACTGGACAATAATACACTGGTCATTTTTACCAGTGACAACGGTCCATGGCTCAATTATGGAGATCATGCCGGCTCGTCCGGGGGCTTTCGCGAAGGCAAAGGTACATCGTTTGAAGGCGGGCAGCGGGAACCCTGTATCATGCGTTGGCCGGGGGTGGTTCCGGCAGGGAGAGTATGTAATAAGTTACTTTCCACGCTGGACATACTCCCGACTGTTGCCAAGTTAACAGGGGCCAAATTGCCTGGAAAAAAAATAGACGGGATACCCTTTGTTGACTTACTGCGAGGCGACGAAAGTAAGAATCCTCGGGAAAGCTTTTTATATTATTACCGGAAAAACAGTCTGGAGGCGGTAAGGAAACATAACTGGAAACTTGTTTTTGAACACCCGGGCCGCATGTATGAAGGGCAGCTGCCAGGGAAGAACGGCCAGCCGGGAGCAGCTCCGGAAGATCATTTATATCCTAAGGCCCTTTATAACCTTACCCGTGACCCCGGCGAGCGGTACAATGTTCTGGAACAAAATCCGGAAATAGTGGCGGAGC
The DNA here is from genome assembly GCF_907164905.1 of Dyadobacter sp. CECT 9275. Lineage (NCBI taxonomy): Bacteria > Pseudomonadati > Bacteroidota > Cytophagia > Cytophagales > Spirosomataceae > Dyadobacter > Dyadobacter helix. The sequence continues at coordinate 500,950 of NZ_CAJRAF010000001.1, forward strand.
TGGAGCAGATAGCCGAAGCCGCCAGAGAGGATCTTGGCGATGATCTTCAGAAAAGGACCGGAAAAAATGTAAGAGAGGCCGGAAGGGTCAATGACTAAAAAAGGAAGGTGCTAATTTGGATTTTTAGTTTCAGCGGGAAGACTGTGCGAGCAGTTGTTCCGTTTTATAAAAAGGAATAAACAGTAAACCGGCTCAAGAAGGTGAAAAATTTCAAAGGATTTTTAACAGGGAATATTTTACAGAATGCAGTACTGGTTGTGACGATGTTAATGCCCAGTGCAGGGAAGGCTCAGAAAGCGGGAGAAAGGCCGAATATTGTGCTGATTCTTGCGGATGATCTCGGGTATGGCGACGTTGGTTTTAATGGGCAAAAACTCATTAAAACCCCCAATATAGACAGGCTTGCCCGCGAAGGCGTTATCTTTTCACAGTTTTATGCAGGCACCAGTGTGTGTGCACCGTCACGTTCTTCGCTGTTGAGCGGCAAACATACCGGGCATACCTATATCCGTGGTAATAAAAGTGTTGAACCCGAAGGACAGGAACCCATAGCGGATTCTGTGCTCACAATTGCGGAAGTATTGAAGAAAGCAGGATACAATACCGGGGCGTTTGGTAAGTGGGGCCTGGGGCCGGTAGGTTCAGAGGGTGATCCTGTCAAACAGGGTTTTGATCGGTTTTACGGGTACAATTGCCAGAGCCGGGCGCACCGTTATTATCCTGACCACCTTTGGGATAATCAGCAAAGGGTAGAGCTGAAAGGGAATCAGAACCTGCACAAAACGCAAGAATTTGCCCCGGATCTGATCCATGCCAAGGCGCTGGAATTTGTGGATAAACAAGCAGCCGGACAGCCTTTTTTTCTTTTTCTTCCCTATACCCTGCCGCATGCTGAACTGGTAGTGCCTGATGACGAGCTGTTCCATCTCTATAAGGATAAGTTCGAAGAGAAACCGTATCAAGGCGCGGATTATGGCCCTCACGCCAGCAATGGCGGATATGCCTCTCAAAAGTACCCGCATGCTACCTTTGCTGCCATGGTTGCACGTTTGGACAGATATGTAGGCGAAGTACTCGACAAACTTAAGGCTAAGGGAATAGATAAAAACACGCTGGTAATTTTTACGAGCGATAACGGACCTCATCAGGAAGGAGGCGCGGATCCTGCCTTTTTTAACAGCAGCGGAGGTTTCAGGGGAATTAAAAGAGATTTATATGAAGGCGGAGTACGCGAACCATTCGTTGCCAGGTGGCCTGGTACGGTAAAACCCAATACCAAAAATGAATACATCGGAGCATTCTGGGACCTGCTTCCGACTTTCGCCGAACTGGCAGGAGTCAAAGTTGAGAAACCTGTGGATGGTATTTCTTTTACAGCAGCGTTAACAGGTAAAGGAATCCAAAAGGCGCACGATTACCTCTACTGGGAATTTCATGAGCAGGGTGGCAAACAGGCTGTCCGGCAGGGAAACTGGAAGGCGGTCCGGTTAAAGGCGGCAGGAAATCCGGATGGGGTGGTAGAACTCTACGATTTAGCTCAGGACCCGGCAGAAACCAAAAACATTGCGCTGCGTTTTCCTGAAAAAGCCAAGGAACTCGGGCAAATCATGAACCGGGCGCATGTCCGTTCTGTCATTTTTCCTTTCGGGAGTCTTTCTACCAATTAATGTATATCAGTTATTTATTAAGCATGGCGCTGATACTGCAGATGTATTGGGTCTAGAAGGGTGATATCCTTTGTAATTTTTATCAGGTTATGTCAAAAACAATGTGCAGGGGTTTTGCTTTTTTAGTTGCTATCCTTCTCATACACTTTACAGGTACTGCCCAAAAAGCGGTAAAACGTCCCAACATCATCGTATTTCTGGTAGACGATATGGGGTGGCAAGATACCTCGGTTCCATTCTGGACAAAAACAACCGAATTGAACAAAAGGTACCATACTCCCAATATGCAGCGACTGGCAAAAGAGGGGATGAAGTTCACCAATGCCTATGCTACACCGGTTTGTACACCTTCGAGAGTCAGCCTGATCACAGGAGTAAACGCAGCACATCACAGGGTTACACACTGGACCTCACCCAATCGGAATACCAATACGGATCATCCGGATACAACGCTCCATTCGGTTCAATGGAACATCAATGGTTTCAGCCCCGTGGCTGGCGTAGAGCGTACTTTTTATGCGACTCCCCTGCCATCGGTTCTGTCAAACCATGGATATTATACTGTGCTCAGCGGGAAAGCGCATTTTGGCTCTGCCGGTACGCCGGGCGCGGTGCCCGAAAACGTGGGTTTCAGGGTGAACATTGCAGGAAGCGAGATAGGTCACCCGGCGAGTTACCTGGGTGAGAAAAATTACGATCAGCCTGTGAAGGGGAAACCTAGCCGGAATGCTGTAAAGGGACTGGAAAAATACCATGGCACCCGCACTTTCCTGACTGATGCCATAACCACGGAAGCCTTAAAGGCACTGGAAAAACCAATAGCTGACAATCAGCCGTTTTTTCTCTATCTCGCTCATTATGCCATACACACACCGCTTAATTCAGACCAACGTTTTGTAGGTAAATACCTGAAAATGGGGTTGGATACTACGGAGGCTAAATATGCAGCGCTGGTGGAAGGGATGGACAAAAGCCTTGGAGATGTACTCAACTTCCTGGATCAGCAAAAGGTTGCGGATAATACCGTCATTGTTTTTATGTCTGACAACGGCGGGCTGAGCACTGCCCCCTTACGTGGTGGACAGGCTTACACGCACAATTTACCTTTGAAAGCCGGAAAAGGATCGGTTTATGAAGGGGGGATACGGGAGCCAATGCTGGTGCGCTGGCCAGGCGTGGTGAAACCGAATACCGTTGCTGAACAATATGTGATTATTGAAGATTTCTTCCCTTCGGTACTTGAAATGGCCGGGATTAAAAACCCCGTGCTGGTACAGCGCCCTGATGGAAAGAGTTTTGTACCTCTTTTAAAAAATCCTTCTTTAAAAGATCCTGCAAGGGAGCTGATATGGCATCACCCCAATCGCTGGATCACAGAGGAAGGGCCTCACATACATTGGGCCAGTGCGTTCCGAAAGGGAAACTGGAAGCTGATATATGACTACCGAAATGGGAAACTCGAACTGTACAATCTGAAAATGGATATAGGAGAAACCAGTGATATTGCCTCTCAAAATCCTGTACGGGTGAAGGAATTGGCTGCGCTTTTTACAAAACAGTTACGAAAATATGATGTGCAATGGCCGGTTTTTAAGTCCACAGGAAAACCGGTACCCTGGCCGGATGAAGTACTGCAGAAGTGACCATAGACCAAGTGCTGTTGGGAGCACTATGAGATTTTCCTGCGGGGAAACTCAACCTGTCACTTCTGATAGAGATTCAGTCCTTTTGACCGGCCTTGGCTTTGCCTTTTTCTGAGAGCGCGTGTAAGCTGGAACGCGTCATGGTTTTGATAAGATCGACTTTTTTAAATCTCAGGGCACTCCAGTCTTCATCAATGGCCACCATCCGCACGGGTTCCAGGTCAAAACTTCCCATGACAGCCCAGCCGTTATCACGGTTGAAATCAGCTTTATATTTTTTGGAGGTTCCCTTGGGATAACACATCCAGATGACGGCATCTGCCTTAAGTAACGGGCCTAGCTGGGGGATAATGGTGTCGATTTCCGTTTGCCGGGTTACGAAGACCAGGATAAAGCCGATGGACGTGATACCTTCAGCTGATCGGATGATCGTCGCTTCCGGGCGGATACACGCTATATTTTCTTCGAAGGATGCAGGGCTGTTAAGTACTACTACTTCTTTCTGGTCCTTAAGATTAAGTTTTTTAAAAACAGTATCCATATGGTATCTTGATCTGGATGATTTATTTAAAACATACTGTTTGAAACGCTGTGTTTTTACCAAATTTTTAACCGCCCTTCCAGCCTTCGGAACAAAATTAGAAACGGAACCTCATTTTTTTAAAGGTGTAACCCGTCGATTTTAAGGGGTATTTGAGACAAAAATCTTACATTAGAACCAAAAATCCCGATCAGAATTATGATTACTCTTGGATTATTGCTAACAAGACAACATCGTTTACTAAGTGTAGCAGCCATTCTGGACGTTTTTGAATCTGTGAACCGGTTTTGTGAAAAAGAAGGAAAAGCGCCTTCGTTTGACATACATGTGGTTACGCAGGTGAAGGAACACACACTTCCTGGAAACTATCGTATGGGCTCGTTACCCCGGGACAAAATGGATATCATTTTCATCCCTGCTTTTGCCGCCGATGATATCCAGACGGCAATCCAGGAGAATACGGCCTGTATTCCCTGGCTCCGGGAACAGTACAGTCTGGGAGCGGAACTTGCCAGCTTTTGTACCGGTGCGTTTTTACTGGCCGCTACGGGCTTGTTAAATGGCAAAAGAGCAACCACCCACATAGATGCCATGATGTCTTTTTCCAATGCTTTTCCGCAGGTCAGGCTGGAAGGACATTCGGTGGTAACGGAAGACAACGGCATTTATACCAGCGGAGGTGCTACCAGCAGCTTTCATCTGATGCTCCATCTGATACAATGTTATTGCGGGAGGGATATGGCTTTGCGTATTGCCAAAATGTTTGCAATAGATATGGATAGGGTGCAGCAATCCTACTTCGGGACGTTCACACCAGCACAAACGCATGGGGACCAGCTGGTGGTAATGGCCCAAAAGAAAATAGAGGCGGGGTATACCAGGACAACAACTATTGAAGAGATCATACAGGATTTACCTGCCAGCCGCAGAAACGTAGTACGCCGCTTTAAACATGCCACTGGGGTGACACCCATAGAATATCTGCAGAAAACCCGGATAGAGGCGGCTAAAAAGTTGCTGGAACACACAGATCAGAGCGTGATGGAAATTATGCTCAGTACCGGATATAATGACCTCAAGGCATTCCGGCAACTATTCAAAAAAACGGCGGGGATAACACCAAAGGAGTACCGGGAGAAGTTCAACAGGGTATAATATCCGCCTGGCACAGTGCATTTTAATTGATGGGGAAAACGTCAATATGAATCCGTAGCATGTTAAATACAGTCTTTCAAATAAATTGGTAAAATGCTTTTTAAACAAAAACACCTGGAAGCTATTAAAGCGGGTAAGATTTCACTGGCGTTCAGGAAATGGAAAAAATGTGCAGTAACAAAGGGCAGTCTGGTGAAAACCAGCGTGGGCTTGATCAAAATCGGCTCGGTTGAAGTGATAAAATCAGAGGATATTTCTGATGACGAAGCGAGGAAAGCCGGTTTTTCGGAGAAAGGAATACTTGTGCAGTTGTTGTCCAAAGAGGAGGTCGGGGTAGTTTACCGGATCGGGGTGGAATACCATTCGGAGGATCCGCGCATAGACCTTCGTGAGAAAAATATGATACCGGAAGATGAATTTCTGGAAATACAATCAGCTCTAGATCGCCTGGATAAACACAGCAAACTTGGGAAATGGACAACAGATATGCTCATTGCCATAAAAGCTAATCCAAAATTAAAGGCCGCCGACCTGGCCGTGAAAGCCAGAAAGGAAAAGGAATGGCTTAAACTGAATGTGAGAAAACTGAAAAATCTTGGGCTTACCATAAGCCACGAGCCCGGCTATACCCTCTCGCCAAGAGGGGAGGAGTACCTTAATAGGATTACTGGTAAGTGAGAAGTAGGCAGTTAACAGTAGGCAGTTCACAGTGGGCGGTGGCCGAGTTGGTAGCGCTGTGAACTTTGAACTAAAAGCTGTTAACTCCAGGCATGCAGTTCTTAGTTTTAAGTAGGCAGTTTACAGTGGGCGGTGGGCCGAGTTGGTAGTGCTGTGAACTTTGAACTAAAAACTGTTAACTCGGGCAGACAGTTCTTAGTTTTAAGTAGGCAGTAGGTAGTTCACAGTGGGCGGTATGCCGGGTTGATGGCGTTGTGAACTTTGAACTAAAAACTGTTAACTCGGGTAGGCATTTTTGTTTCCCGCCAACCGCCTACTACCAACCACCCACCGCTCACAAACTCTTAACCATCTTCCTAAATGCTCTTTTATCACCTTGCCTGATTTCCACTACGTACACGCCGGTTGGCAAAGAAGTAATATTTACATGTTGTTTCACATTTACTTCTGATTTTGTAAACGAGGTTTTCTTGTGCAGTTGTCCATTGTGCGCATCAAATATTTTGATTTCGAGATCCGCATCCGCTGGTATTCCCAGGTCCACAAGGATATAATCTGTGCTGGGGTTTGGGTAAACCGTAACGGCTTCATGGAGCAGGTTGTTTTTAACCGGAGCTGCCGGTGACGCTTTTTCGATCAAAGCGGTGTCTATGGAAGCTATCCTGGCATTGGATGGATTGGACTGAACCACAAAAATGGGCGTCTCACTTGCGGTTACCGTCACATTGCCATTGGCTATCGGTTTTTCTTCCATGGCCATATCGTCACTGCCTGCAGTTGGTGTGTAAATTTTTGCAATACCATTCCCGGGAAGATTCAGCGTGAAATCCGCTGTTCGGCCTACTTCATCAGGAACGGTAAGCACAAAAAGCGACTGCCCGTTGTATTCGTAACGGTCAACAATCGGGTTTTGGTTGATCGTCTCTTTATAACGGTAGTTGCCAAAAAGCTTATTTACCTGATACAGATAGTCGGCGGCAGGTCTGCGCGACTGGTCAGAGTTCAGCAGGCCCGACGAGCCAAACATGCCGCCGCCATTGTTATCATCATACATCTGGTAAAAAAATACTTTTTCAATACCTTTTCTTGCTGAAAACAGAGAAGTCCTCAGGATCCAGTCCGCCTGTGTAACCAGTGCAGACTTGTTGCCAATCGGGATTGCTTTGATGGGACTGCTTTGATGCACGTCAAAGCCGGTTTCAGTGATCCAGACAGGCATGTCGCGGCAGATTTCATGGGATACTTTCATAAAATCATCCAGTGTCTGTCCTGCATTGGTCGTTTCAATTGCCGCTCCTCTGGTAGAGCTGCCGCTTTGGGAAGATGAGGTATTGTCGGTATACAAGTGGAAATTAACCACGTCCCAGCACAAATCCACGGAACCGTCAGGGTGATATCCCCGGAACTCCTTGCACCAGTCAACCATGCCTTTGATATAATCCGGACCAGTAACCAGCCCGGCGATGACCACCTTCATGTTAGGGTCAGCATTTTTGATCCCAATGGCAGGTCCCATGGTATTTTTATGGCCATCATAAAATGCCGAAAGGTTTGCCGCGTATTCACGGCCGGTCTGGTAGCCGCTGCGGCCTTTCCACCATTTGTCGCGCTCGTTGTCGCACTCAATATATTTGACAAGGTTCAGGCCGATTTTCACCGTATTAGGATTATCTCCCGGCCAGCGGGGAGTGTTGTGAACGCTGAGCAAGGCTGGATCAACCGCGGTGTTACTTCCATAACGGGCTGCATACTGGAACGCGATCCTGGCCTGTTCAAGATATGACTGCGGATCAGCGAAACTTTTACCATATCTCACCGGAACGTATTCCGAATCCCTTTGGCCTTCGGGATACGTTTCCTGCATCCAGCCAGGCTGCGATTTCAGGCAGGCCAGTACTTCGATGTTTTCCTGTTTACAGCGCTCGTAGATGAGGTCATAGTGCCAGCCACCGCTGATGGTAGGGTTGAAAGAATAAACCCCTTCCTGTGATTCCAGCTTGTCCCAGTCCATATAATGTCTGAAACCCGTAAAACTTTTGGCAGCATTTGCCATAGCTTCGTCTATCTGCCAGGGCGTGGCACCATGCTCAAAATTCCATTCGTAGCCGTTCACCCCGAACATATCTCCCAGTTTCACGGATTTTGCCGGAACCGCAGTTTCCTGTTGTGCCGAGGGTGTATGTGTTCCGTAGAATTCTATTTCAGTAGGGATCACGCCTTTGATGTTCAGCACCAGGTACCGAATGTTGCCAACTGGAGTATCCAGCAAATACTTGGCATTGCCTGACAACTGGCGGTCGGGATAGGGGCCTACCCAGCCTCCGTATTCGTATCCCTTAAAAGAAGCGATCTCGATTCGCTGCCACTGGTCATTGATCACCGAGAGCGTCATGGGATGATCCGGCGACATCCCTTCGAAATCAAAAAACTTAATGGCACTAAGTGTCAGTTGTTCATCGTCCTTTAAGGGGTAGTAAGCATCATACTCATTGAGTACCTTTCCCCAGCCGGTCTGTACGTTCTCCTGCGTATTTCCATCAAAAAGCCCGCCCAACCCGCTGCTTGCATTATTAAGCTGGTACCATCTGCCAGGATCCACAGCTACCTTGTTTCCTAGCGATTGCTCCGGAGCAGGAGAGATAAGCTGTGTTTGGCTTATCTGGTCTGCTTCGTCAAAAGTGGCTGTTGCGGCCTGGGAAGCAATTATATTGGTGGTTCCCGCTCCAACGATCGTTCCCTTCCACGAACCGGTTGAATTAGAAACCGAAACAACCGAAGGATTGGAAGAGGTAAATACTACGGAAGATTCGGTATTGGTACTGCTCGCTACCAGATCAAAAGCTGCATCACCCATGGAACGGTCCGGCAGAGTACCAAAACTGATGACGGCTTTGGTTTTTACCGGTACTCCTCCTTGTGTAATTTCAAGCCAGTTGAAATTAAAAGAACCTCTTTTCGCAAAAATCCTGATCAACTGACCGCCTGCAGGAAGCGAAGCCGTGGTACTAACGGTTGTATAATTTTGCCAGCCACCGGTCCTGGGGATGTCCACCTGGCCCAATATATTCCCGCTGCGGTCTTTGATTTCAATCACACCGTTTCCGTAACTATTTGCCACACGGAAAGAAAAGGTATGCAAACCGGCGTTGGCTACGCTCACGTTGTAGTCCATCCAGTCCTGATCATCGATATAATTTACGTTTTTTCCACCGTTTTCGTCCCCGGTATCTTCGGTGCGGACGTCACTGCTCAGATCAAAATCTTCTGCCTCAATCCTGGCGGGAACTGTTTTGGAAGCAACAGCTTCAAACCAGTTTAACGCAAAAACGCCTTTTTGCGCGAATAACTGGATGGTTTGCGGGCCTGCAGGTAGCTGAGCCACCAAATTAACTGTGCCCCAGCTTTGCATTCCGCCGGTACGGGGCAGAACAGTTTCACCTAATACCGTTCCGTTTTCGGATCTGATCTGAATCGTGGCGTCATCGCTGAAACCGTTGGCGATACGTAATTTAAAAGTATATAACCCCGGTGCCGCCACAGATACTTTATAACTCACGGAGCTGTTGTCGCCCATCCAGCCCACATCCAGGCCCCCTCCGGTATCCTGGGAAGTTTCAGTTTCAACGCCACTGATCTCATGATAATTCTCAGCCTCTATTTTGCCGGGAAGGGGCACAATGGTTTCCATGTCACCCGGATCCCTAAGCAAGTCAAACCAGTTAAAATTGAAAGTTCCTCTGCGGGCATAGATGCGTAATACCTGGCTTCCGGGACTCAGCGTAACCGGCGTGCTGATGGTCGTATAATTTTGCCAGCCTCCGGTTTGTGGCACATTCACCTCACCCAGTAGCTCTCCTTGTGCATTTTGTATCTCAATAATCCCATAACCATAGCTGTTGGCTACCCGGAGATTGACATTATACAAGCCCCCCTGCTGTACCAGGACATTATAATCCATCCAATCCGCATCATCAATATACGCTACATTTTCTCCTCCGCCGGTATCTCCGGTAGGCTCTGTCCTTACATCTGAAATCCTGTCAAAGTTTTCGGCCTCTACTCTGCCAGGTACTGTTTTGGAAGCGGTTGCTGAGAACCAGTTCAGTCCAAAAACGCCCTTCTTGGCTAAAATTTTAATAGTCTGATTTCCAGCGGCCAGGTAACCTGTTGTCTTTACGGTGGTCCAGTATTGCATGCCGCCCGTTCTGGGAAGTATGGTTTCGGTCACAACGGATCCTGACGCAGACAGTACCTGTAACGTGGCGTCATCGCTGAAACCGTTTGCTATCCTGAAATTGAAAGAATATATACCCGCTTGAGGTACATATATGTTGTATTCGGTGTAGCTGTTATCACCCATCCAGCCTACGTCCAGCCCGCCATCCTGGTCATCACAGGTTTCGGTGGAAACACCGTTGATCTGCGTGTAATTTTCCGCCTCCAGTTTTCCGGGGAGTGGCTGGTACGATTGCCCGAGGCAGTGCACATTATATAAAATTGTCGACAGGAATAAGTAGAGTGCTTTCATTATAGTATGTAGTTACCTGTTTTTTGACAAATAGTATTAATGCTACATAGATAGTAAAAAACATCAAACTTTGTAGGAAATTTTTCGACAATATTTGTATTTATTTTAGATATATTGAAAGTTACATTTTGTCCGCGGAGTGTTGTGTTATGTTACCTTCTTTATATCAGCCAATAAACAAAAGGTATCAGCATTTTTAGGAACCAGGATGGGTGAACTTTTGATGCGCGTAGCGGCTGCCTCAGTTGATTTTTTGCCCTGGCTAAGTGAAGGAAAAGCAGCAGGCTGGAAGGGAGGTATCTGTTGGGGGAAGTATGAATTGCAGGGGAATTTTATTTTGCCCGAAGTGTAATGGAAAAGCAGCGGACTAGGAATTGCCCGGCGGGAGGTACTAAATATTGGCAGCAAATGTTTGTCTCATTCTGTCTTTGATTGTTCGGACAGCGAGATTACAACATTTTCCTGGGTTCTTTTCTCCGTCTCACTCAGATTATTCTGAATGGATTCCTGTGGTTCTTCCTGGTCTGGAGAGGGATCCCAAAAAGCGGTGGCTAGTTGATAAATATCCATGTTTTTAAGACGCTATCAGTGTTTAAAAGTTACAATACCAGCATAAAAAAATTATGCCTGTTTATTTCTAGTAGTCAATCGGTTGGGTACGCTCCCATGTACCACGATTTGTAAACATGCTGAATTACCGTTATGACCGGCGTTGCTGTTTTATCAATAGAAACCAGCTTAATAGTTTTGGTTGGAACGCACCGTATATTTGGGAAGAATGGGTGGATGAGTCATGGATGCTGATATACCTGATACGACGTTTGGCACTGTTTTTTAAACTAATACCAGTCTATAACAAAATGTAAAAAATGGAAAAGCTGACAAAAATGGGGCAGGATGTAATAACTGACATTGCCTCTGAATATAAATTGAAAAAAGAATCCGTGGAAACCATGCTGATCGCGCTTAAACGGGGAAATGGTACCATGGCGCAGTTTAGTATTCCTGAGCTGGGTGGAGCAGGGCAGTGGATGCGGGGCGGCATGACCATGGTGAGTGACATGTTCAACAACAGCCTGAAAGCCAAGGTGGATCAGTTATGCCTTGAACTTTCGGACAGGATCCGTTCGCTGGAATTGTTTGAAGATGACAGCGCAGGAGAAATTTCAACCGAATCTTCCGCGCATAAAACGTCAAGAGAGTGGCCTGCCGTTTTTGGAACCCCTTCTGCGAGTGGCTCCCAGAATAATTTCCGGTATGCCTATTTCCCCCATGTCAAGCGGCTGGTAATAGATGATGCAGGAAAGAGGTATATCTATGATACCAAACATCATGTCATTTCAGGGGTTTCGCAGCAGCAGGGGGCCGGACAATCCTATGTTTTCAGCAGCCAGCTGGGGTCGGTGAATCTTGCGGAACTATCACTTATTTCCGAGCCAGACAAGCAGCCTACCCCGCAGGAAGTTTATGATATGCCAACTTCGGTGCCGGTAAAACCAGTTGCCGCCGGAGTGGAAGAGGATGCTATTTTTGAAAAGATAAAGCGCCTTGGCGAAATGTTTGAGAAAGGGTATATCACGGAGGAAGAGTTCAAGGACAAGAAAAAGGAGCTGTTATCAAGGCTCTAGAAGTACCTGCTATAAAAGAATCCGGCTCATTTTCTTTGAAAGGCCGGATTCTTTATTACTTGGCAGCTGTCAGTTGTACCGGTAAAAAGATTGTAAAAACAGCGCCCTCATTTTCCTTTGCATTGGCTATCAGGATGCCATTGTGATTTTCAACGATCTTTTTGCAGATCGCCAGTCCGATCCCCGTTCCTGGATATTTATGATGCGGATGAAGCCTTTGAAAAACCTGGAATATCCTTTCCCGGTATTCTTGGTCAAATCCGATACCATTGTCTGTAAAGCTAATCTTGTGATAATCTACATTTTTCAAACTGCTATTTCCCGGCAGCATTTTCGGTCCAACAATTTCGTAAGTAATGCTGATCACAGGACTTACGCCGTCCTGCGCAAACTTTAATGAATTGCTGATTAGGTTAACGAATAGTTGCTGGATCTGGAACCGGATCGCCGGAATCTCAGGCAGGATGTCGTGCAGTATTTCGGCTTTTTTTTCTTCAATCGTGTCTTTCAGATCACTGATCACACTCTGAAATACCTCGTTAAGATCTGTGGATTCAAATACCTTGGGAACGCTGCCCGTTTTAGAGTAATTTAAAATATCCTCAATCAGCAGCTGCATTTTTTCTGCGGCATATCGCATTCTTTCTACAGAATCCTTCACTTTCAGCGACAGTTCCGGGTCTTCCCGGTCAAGTACTTTGGAAGCAAATATCTGAATTTTACGGAGTGGCTCCTTTAGGTCATGCGTGCTGATCCAGTTAATATTGGCAAGCTCTTTATTGGCCGCTTTAAGTTCTTCATTAATAATGCGGTAGCGTTCCTCCTCCAGGCGTACCTGGCGCAGATTAAGATATTTCTGAAGTGCGTACGCAAAGCTGGATGCAGCATTTAATTCCGACTTACGCCATTCAGCACTTTTATCCTTTACCACCTCTTTCCAAAGTTCAAAAGATTTCCTTGGCGACAGCCGGAAACCACCCGCGTTCATATCAATTGCCTTCTCAGGGTTTCCGGCCCAGTGAACGGTTTCAATACGCTCCTGGCGCATCCATAAGATACAGTCGCTGGAGCTTGCAGACATGGCGTGGTAAATAATCCCGGCAGCGAATTTAGTGAGTTCCCGTCCTTCCGGATAAATGGATAAGAGCTGCTCGGTATGTCCTGAACCGTTTTTATACAGATATCTTAATTGACCCAGGAAAGGCAAAAGCGTTTCTTGTGCCGGCACCAGCCCATTTGTATATAACTTCCCTTCCTGGTAAATCACCACTCCCGAGGCGTTGGCCAGTTGTAAGAGCGACGCGGAATTGTAATGGTTTTCAACAAAATTTTCGTCCTCATGAAGCAGTGAAAGAGAATCAAAAAGTGCCTTATCAACCTGTTCACTTATTTTAAATTCCTCGGCTACTTCACGTACCTTGATCTGTGAGGTCAGAAAATTGCCCTGGAGCAAAGCAGCAAGCCTTTGATAGTGCGGTAATATTTTAGGGGAATAATGATGGCAGGCAATCAGTCCCCACAGTTTGTTATCCTGCAGCAATGAGACGGTTAAGGTGGCCCCCACGCCCATATTCTGTAGATATTCGATGTGAATAGGAGAAACGCTCCTCAGGATGGAAAGGCTCAGGTCCAGTGATTGATTGCTTTTTTCCTCGTTGCTGTCTGTTGTCAATAATGGTACCGGGGTATAATTGATATCTGCGATCATCCGAAGCGGATTGCGGATGTAAAGCTCCCTTGCCTGGGCGGGGATATCTGTGTGAGGGTATTTCTGTCCAGCGAATGATTCAAGATCAGCCCGTTTGCTTTCTGCAATTACCTCCCCGTTATACTGTTTATCAAACCTGTAGATCATCACCCTGTCGTAACCCGTAATTTCCCTGGTTTCATGTGCAATTTCCTGGCAAAGTTCTACAAGGGTATTGTTCTTCTCCATTGCACTAACGAACCGCCGGGTTTGGTCATACAGATTGGGAAGGTCGAGCGCCCCATTGGGAAAAGGTTCAAGTTCCAGCAGGAATGTCTCGCCGCTCAGATGGGCAGTTGTATTAAAGGGTATCCCGTTACGGGTAGTTACAAAAGGTTTGGGTGAATCAATATAACTGTCGGTTATATGTGCAGAGAGTTGAGCTATCTGTACATCCTGAAAAATATCAGTAAAGTGCTGTCCAAGCAGTTGTTCAGGTTTCAGTCCTATGAAATCCGTGCTGTTGGCACTGCAATAGTCAATGAGATAATCTTGTTTTTTAATCCCAATCAAAAATCCATGCGGCTGAATGGTCCCCGGAATGTGAATGGGCTCACTTTCGCAATTGGTCAGATTGACGATATCCCTGTTTACGATATCTTTAATATTCATTTTCTAAATCAATTTTCAGCTTCCTTAAGTAGTAGGTCGATAGCGGAAAAAGTGGCTGCGGCACTATCGATAATTTCCGCTTCTGAATGCGTTGTTACCGCAAATTCACATAATGCTGCAATGAACGACTTCCATCTGCTACCGGTTTCGGGCCCGTATCCTTTGAAAAAGGACGCCCCGTTTGTAGCATCCAGTGCCAGGTTTTTTTGCACATGTTTGTAAATCAACCTTCCGCCAAGTGTAGAACCTTCCACTACATAGAGGATACCGAGTGCTTCGGCCAAGTTTTGAGGAAGAAAGGTTGCGGGACTAAGACTATGTATGGAAACAAGGGACAGGCCCGTTTGGGAGAGGTCGTCAATTATGAGGTGAGATTTTCTCCTTCTGTTGATTTCCGGGATCATGTACTGTACTTTTTCGAACACAGTTAGTTCAACCCCTTTTACAACTCTATACATTGCCATCAGGTATCGCTGATAGGTGGCTATGGTAATCCCTGAATCCAAAATGGCTTTGGATAATGTATTTTCTTCTAATAACTTGTGTTGGAGGCTGGTTTTTAGCCGGAGATTTTGCAGGAATAATTCAGATACTTCATGCGAAATCGTCAATTCATTCATAGAGCAGGTACTTAAACTTTATCTGATCTGGTTTTTTTAAAAAATTGTACCACCGAATTCGTTGCTCCTGCAAGATTGCGGCAGGGCATCTGTTCTCCCGGTTGAATGAAATTATAAATATTTCATTCAGAGATCATACAGAACCTTCAAAATAAGACATCTTTTACTGAAAATTTCCGGAGCAGGTACCTGCAGAGTCTTATCTTTAAGGCTGTACTCCTCAGGAGTGAATCAAAATAATATCCCTTTTGGCAGTAACATCTCATTCAAAAGTGCTTAAAGTTTGTATATGTTGACAATATTTCTTTGCTTTGTCTATATATTAAATAGACTATTTGGTTTGCGACGTTAAAAATTTAACATCAGATATTTTTTATATGATTGCTTTCTCTTTAAAGAAAATCCGCCTCTCTTTTATTTTGGTTGTCCTGATGGCCCTGTTATCGCAGCACGTGCTGGCCGATGGAGAAAAAAAGTTTCCCGCAAAACCGAACATAATTTTTATTTTTTCCGATGATCATGCTTATCAGGCTATCAGTGCTTACGGCGGCAAACTGATGCAGACACCCAACATTGACCGGATTGCAAAAGAAGGCGCTTTGTTTGCCAATGCCCTCGTAACCAACTCGATATGTGGCCCAAGCCGCGCTACGCTGTTGACAGGAAAGTACAGCCACATGAACGGCTATAAAAGGAATGACAGGACCAAATTTGATACAGGCCAGGTGCTGTTATCCAAGGCAATGCAGCAAAATGGCTATCAGACCGCCTGGATCGGTAAAATGCATCTGAACAGCCTCCCTATTGGCTTTGACTACTGGAATGTACTTCCCGGGCAGGGGCACTACTATAACCCTGATTTCATAAGCCAGCCCAGTGATACCACCCGGTATACCGGTTATGTATCGGACCTGATCACCCGTTTTTCAATAAACTGGCTTGACAAAAGGGATAACTCAAAGCCTTTTTTCCTGATCGTAGGGCATAAAGCTACGCACCGCGAATGGCTCCCAGACTTGCAGGACCTTGGCGCTTTTGATGCGAAGGACTTTCCGTTACCAGCCACATTCTATGATGATTACAAAGGCAGAAGTGCGGCTCTGACGCAGGATATGACGATCGACAAAACCATGCGGCTTACCGAGGATCTTAAGGTCAATGTGAATTATGAAAAAAATCCTATCTACAAAAGATTTACCCCGGAGCAAAAGAAGGTTTTTAAAGCTTATTATGATAAGATATCTCAGGATTTTGAGGCCAGAAAACTTTCGGGAAAGGCACTGATAGAATGGAAATACCAGCGCTACCTCAAAGATTATTTGTCTGTGGCGAAATCGCTGGACCGCAACATAGGTACCTTGCTCGATTATCTTGATAAAAGCGGGCTGGCAAAGAATACGGTCGTTATCTATGCTTCCGACCAAGGATTTTACCTGGGTGAACATGGTTGGTTCGACAAACGGTTTATCTACGAAGAGTCACTTAAAACGCCCTTTGTTATTCGTTATCCCGGTGTGATTAAGCCAGGAACAAAAGTAAACGAACTGATGTCGAATATCGACTGGGCACCTACCGTGATAGACATTGCGGGGGGCAAGGTACCCGCCGTGATGCAGGGTACATCTTTCCTTCCCCTTGTGGCAGGATCCAAAACGGCCAGAACGCCCTGGCGAAAAGAAGCGTATTATCACTATTATGAATTCCCAGAACCGCACAGCGTTCATCCTCACTTTGGAATCCGGACGGGCCGGTATAAGCTGGCATATTTTTACCAGGGAGCCGATTCATGGGAGCTGTACGACCTTGAAAAGGATCCATCCGAGCTAAAAAATATATATGGTACAAAGGGGACGGAGAAATTAACGGCTGATCTGAAGGTGAATCTGAAAAACCTCATGACCGCCTACAAGGATACAGAGGCATTAAAAATACTGGAGTCAATAAAATAGTTAACAGGACATAGTAAAGTGGTAAATTTTCAATTGAAAGGAAGGTTTTTGTATGTAATGATGCTGATTGGAGTGGGTTATGTACAGCTAAGCTGCCAGGGTAAACAAACGGCGGAGGAGAAAAGGAAGGCAGACAGCCTTGCACATTGCATAGCAGACGGTATCCCTTCCAGGGCAGCGGCCATATCAGGTGTTTCAAATATAGCAGCGGGGAAAACGGATACCTCCAACATGGTATGGATAGCAGGGGGCTCCTTTTTAATGGGCTCCGACGAATTTCCTGACTCCAGGCCGCTCCACCAGGTCTCTGTGGATGGTTTCTGGATGGATAAAACGGAGGTAACCAACGCAGAATTCGCCAGATTTGTGAAGGCTACCCACTACAAAACCGTAGCGGAACGCCCCTTGAATCCGGCCGATTATCCGGGAGTCCCCGCAGACAAGCTGGTTCCCGGGTCAGCGGTTTTTACGCCAACCAGCGGTCCGGTTTCCCTGGAAAATCCGCTACAGTGGTGGAGTTATGTGGCTGGTGCGAACTGGGCTCATCCTGAGGGGCCGGGCAGCTCAGCCAAAGGGCGCGAAAACCTGCCGGTAGTACATGTCTCTTATGAAGATGCAGCTGCCTATGCCAGGTGGGCTGGCAAACGGCTGCCTTCGGAAGCCGAATGGGAATTTGCTGCACAGGGAGGAAAGGGCAACCATACCTATTACTGGGGCGATCAGCTGAAGCCGGGTAATAAATGGGTTGCCAATATATATCAGGGTAACTTTCCTGACAACAATACAAAAGAAGATGGTTATCTTGCCGCTGCACCAGTAAAAACCTTTCCCGCCAATCCCTATGGCTTGTACGATATGGATGGCAACGTATGGGAATGGTGTGAAGACTTGTATCGTCCCGATTACTATAAAAACAGTGCGCGCAGTAATCCCAAGGGGCCCGAGGATAGTTATGATCCTGATGAGCCAGGTGCTGTAAAAAGGGTGCAGCGGGGAGGATCCTTCCTCTGCAGCGACCAGTACTGTATTCGTTACAAGGCAGGAAGCAGAGGAAAGGGAGAGGTAACCAGCGGAAGTAATAACCTGGGTTTCCGCTGTGTTGCATCTGCCAAATGAAGCTACTTGAAACCGGAGTTTTTGAAGTATGAGTTATCCATTTTTAACGATTCCCGGACTTGCCAGCTCCGGTCCGCAACATTGGCAGAGTATTTGGGAGCAGCAGTATCCGCAGTATTTTGGTCGTATAGAACAGGATAATTGGGACTGGCCGGTTAAAACAGAGTGGGTTGGCAGGTTACAGGAGGAAATTTCCCGCCTTAACGGCCCGGCCTATCTGGTAGCCCATAGTATGGGTTGTATGACGGTGGCACACTGGGCGCAGGAATATTCTTCCGGGTACATCAAAGGAGCTTTGCTGGTAGCACCTGCTGATGTGGAGTTGTCCAAAAGGCTCAATTTTGTAGTCGGCTTTAAACCGGTTCCGATCACCAAGCTACCATTCAGAAGCTTGGTGGTGGCGAGTACCAATGATATGTACGCATCGATTGAGCGCTCCAGGAAATTTGCAGATGACTGGGGAAGTGAGTTTGTAAATCTGGGAAGGAAAGGGCATATCAACGCAGTATCGGGCCTTGGGGATTGGCAGGAAGGAAAAACGATTCTCCAGGATTTCAGTGGAATTAATTTTGCATTTTGAGATATTCGGGCTCAGGGATTCTGGAAGTACCGGTTCTGAGCCATATTGAACAATTTTACATTTAGAAATCTGTTTAACATATTACAATCCAATACTACACTTTTAACTGGTTTTACAATTATGAAGAAATTATTTGTATTCGCGCTGGCTGGTTTATTGTTTCATTCAGCTGTTATAGCGGGCGGAGATGTTCCGAAAGCGGCTGATAAAACCGTACAGGTTGATACCAAGAGCAGTTCGGTTGTCTGGAATGCTAAAAAGGTAACCGGAACGCACGCAGGAACGGTACCCATTTCGAGTGGTTCTCTGATCGTCAATAAAACGAAACTGAAAGGGGGGACTTTTGTAATGGACTTGAAATCCCTGACGGTAACGGACCTTAAGGATGCAGATTCCAATGGAAAGTTAACCAATCATTTGAAGAGCGATGACTTCTTCTCTGTTGAAAAACATCCGCAGGCAAAGTTGGTGGTGACCTCCGTTACTCCCACCGGTGGAGATACTTATGATGTAACAGGAGACCTGACCATCAAGGGAATTACGAACCAGGTGAAATTCCCTGCAACGGTGAAGGCCGCCGGGAAGAAATTAACCGCTGATGCGAAAATTACCATCGACCGCACCAAGTACGATATCAAGTTCAGATCTACCAATTTCTTCGAAAATCTTGGCGATAAGGCTATCAGCAATGATTTTGTGCTGGATGTAAATCTGGTTGCCAACCTGTAAAGAACATCATGACGTAATGAAGTCCGGGTCGTGCATAGGGCCCGGACTTTTTTCATATCTGATGGGTATGACCGGTAAATGTAATGAGGCCCTGGTTTTTTTAAATACCGGCCCGCTATTTGGCAATTCCTCCTTTTTTGAGTCGGATGATTAATGTCTTAGTTTTACTAATTTATTGTAGGTCAAATCATTAAAGCCATTATATTGCCCCCTGATACTTTAAAAACACTTGCTACAGGGTATTTTTCTTTGCGGATAACATTAAAATTACACGCCTTTTTTCTTTTATAAATCTGAACAGGCAGGTTAGTACAGGATAGTCTGGTGAAGTATTTTAGGAATTTTTGGATATTATTTTCAGCTTTTTTAAGAGTATGGTATTCAGAAATATCCTTTGTTAGAGCTAAATAAGTTTCACCTGGATCCTAAACCAATAAATGTTTTTAAAGATGAATTTCAGATTTATGAAAGCCGGGGTTTTGCTGGCATTTGGGTTAATTGTTTCAAGCCAGATATCCTGTGTTGCCCAGAAAAAGGGGAAAGATGGTTTTGTGAAGATTTTTGATGGAAAATCGCTGAAAGGCTGGGAGGGGGATACCAAATACTGGCGTGCAGAAGAAGGTAGCCTGGTAGGTGAAATTACACCGGAAACTGTACTTAAAACCAATTCCTTCATTGTCTGGCAGGGCGGAGAACCGGGAGATTTTGAATTAAAAGGAGAGTTTAAGATTACCGAAAAGGGAAATTCTGGTATAAACTATCGCAGTGATAAACTGACCGATATACCGAATGCTTTGCGCGGTTACCAGGCGGATATTGACGGTGCTAATAACTATACCGGACAGAATTACGAGGAAAGGAAAAGGACTACACTGGCCTATCGCGGGGAAATAGTTACAGTAAATGATCCGACTGACAAATCCAAAGAAGCGTTCGGGGCCAATCTGAAAAATAACGCCTGGCTGGGCAGAACAGTGACTGGTTCGCTGGGAACCTCCGCCGAGTTGAAAGCAAAAATCAAAAGCGGAGACTGGAATGAGTTTCATCTCGTTATTAAAGGGAACCGCCTGCAGCATTACATCAACGGAGTTCTGATGAGCGATGTCACCGACAATGATTCTGTGAACAGTAAGGCAAAGGGCTTTTTAGGATTTCAGGTCCATGTGGGCCCGCCGATGAAAGTACAGTACCGAAATATTCGGATTAAACAATAATTTTCTGATTTTTAAATAAGAGCTACTGATTACAAGTCAGTAGCTAATTTCTTTTAAAAATGAATAAAATAGGATTCAATGTACTTGCCTGGACAGCTGCTGTATCTGACGATGTTTTTCCGATTATAGACAGGCTCAAGGGTATCGGATATGATGGGGTGGAGTTTTATCTTGGCTCCCCGGATGCAGCCGCCTACCGGCGTATGGGAAACTATACCCAAGAGCTTGGCCTGGAAACAACTGCAGTAATTACCGTCGGAAAGGAGGATAATCCGGTAAGCGAATCGGCAGAAATCCGGGCAAAAGCCGTTGACAAAATCAAATGGGCGGTGGATCGTGCGCATGACCTGAACGCAAAAATTATCTGTGGTCCTTTTCATTCTGCTCACACCATTTTTGTTAACCGCCCGGCTACCGACAGCGAATATGCGTTGGCGGGAGAAGTACTGCATGTAGCCGGAGAATATGCAGCTCAGGCAGGTGTGGTTTTCGCTCTGGAGGCCTTGAACCGCTTTGAATGTTATCTGTGCAATACCACTGTTCAGCTTAAAAAACTGGTGGAAGCTGCAGGTCACCCGAATGTTCGGGCTATGTTTGATACACATCATGCCAATATTGAAGAAAAGAACTACCTGTCTGCAATAGAAACCATTTCACCGTATCTGGCTCATGTGCATATCAGTGAAAATGACAGAGGCACGCCGGGTGACGGACAGGTGTTGTGGGATGACGCATTTTCGGCCCTTGCCAAAGTAAACTATCGGGGATGGCTTACCATAGAGGCATTTTCGCGGAATGACCCTGACTTTGCGAATGCGATCGGTGTTTGGCGCGAATTCTCAGATCCATGGGATATAGCTGAAAAGGGATACCGGTTTATCAGGGAAATGAGTGAGAAACATGGATTGGTTAAGAGTTAAGAGTTAAAAATTAAGAGTTAACAGTTAAAAGTGATGGTAATGGGTTGACCTTTACCAATGAAACCTAATCACAAGCAAATGTCAGAAAAGCTCCCATTTCGTTTTGGCTCTGAGGTGTATACCTGGTTTATGAGTAATAATGGTGAAACGCATAAAGGCCGCTTGGGCCATATGATCGAAATCATCGCAAAGGCCGGCTTTACAGGTATCCAGCCTATTTTTACCTGGATGGGCGATCTGGTTAATCCTGATCTCCTTGAAGCGAAATTGAAGGAACAGGGTATCGGGCTTGCGGCACTCGCACTGGCTCTTGACTGGAACGAAACGGAGGAAACGGAAAGAGAGCGTGAAGTGGCGGACCATGCAATAAGCGTTCTTCAGAGATTTCCGGGAGCGGTTCTTAACACGGTTCAGATTCCTTCCGGGCGTCATGATCTTGCGGAACGACAAAAGCGACTTGTGAGGATTGTCAATGCAGTTTCCAAAAGAGCGGCTGACAAAGGAGTGGCCTGCAGTTACCATCCCAACTCTCCTCATTCTTCCATCATCCGTACCGAGGAAGATTACCGCATTGTGCTCGAATCGTTGGATAGCACGGTTACGGGTTGGACACCTGACGTGGGGCATATCATCAACGGGGGGATGGATCCTCTTTCCAAAATGAAGGAATATCAGTCGCTGATCAATCATGTACATTATAAAGACTGGGACGGAAATCCTGAATTCACGCTGATGGGCAAAGGGAAAGTAGATCTTTTGGGGGTAACGCAATGGCTGAAGGATATCAACTATTCCGGTTGGATCATCTGTGAAGATGAAGGAGAAGAAGCACTGGAAGATCCTGATTTCGTTACGCTTCACGACGGCAGATGGATCCAACAAGATCTGATTCCGGCATTAAAATAATGACCCGGGCATCCTGTATCAGAATGGTGTCCGTTAATTCCAAAGCCAAGAGAATCTCCAAAGTTATCAGTTGTAAAGATGCCTGTTATAAAAACCAACGGAATACAATTTCATTATGAAGAGCGGGTTTCGGGGAATGCACCGGACGACATACCCTTGCTCCTGATCATGGGAATAACTGCTCCGGGTACTGTCTGGAATGTCCATGTGGCCGACTGGCAGCATCATTTCCGCTGTATTGTTGGGGACAACCGCGGTGTTGGCTTTACTGATAAACCGGCAGGCCCTTATTCCACCGAGCAAATGGCAGATGACTATGCCGGTTTGCTGGATGCCATCCATGTAGAAAAGGTGCGGGTAGTGGGATGTTCAATGGGCAGCACCATTGCCCAGCAGTTGGCCATCCGCCACCCCGAGAAGGTACAGTCGCTTGTGTTGATGTGCCCCTGGGCAAGATGTGACAATTACGCAAAAGGATTGTTTCAGCATATTATGAACGCCAAAGCACGGTTCAGGCCGGAGGAATTTAGTTTATACATACAGCTGCTGATTTTTTCGAAGTCGTCCTGGGATAATAGTGAAAAACATAACGAGCTGGAAAACGGCAGGAGACAAGATGCATTTGGTGCATTTCCACAGCCACTTCATGGGCTCGAAGGCCAGGCTGCCGCTTGTATCACCCACAATGCACTGGACGACCTTGGGAAGATTGATAAACCCACGCTGGTCATCGGAGGGCGCGAGGATATTTTTACTCCCGCCTGGATGGCCGAAGAGGTGGCAAATGGTATACCCGGAGCCGAAATATTCCTTTATCCGAAACTCGGTCATGCGTTTCATTTTGAAGATACGGATGATTTTAATCCAAGGGTAAGGAATTGGTTATTAGCTCACTAGGCTTTTTTTACAAGCCAAACGGAATAAAAACGGAATAAAAACGGATGCCGAACGCCCTTTTTTGAGTAGGACAATATTTTTATTTAATACAAAATAACGAAGAGTTCCGCCGGATGGATCAGAACTGGAAAGATAAAATATCAAATCATCATCAACTGGGTGGAATCGAAACTTCGGTTATCGACAATGGGGCCGCACGGGGAACACGGATTGCCTGGATTAACACCGGTGCAGGGCTTAGGTTTAAAGTTGTGATTGATCGGGCAATGGATATTGCTGACGCTTTCTATAATCAACACAGCCTGGCCTGGCTTAGTCACGTTGGGATCACTTCGCCGCAGCCATTTTCAGATAAGGGGATCGACTGGCTCAGGACTTTTGGAGGAGGATTGCTTACCACCTGCGGATTGAGTCATGTGGGTGGCCCCGAGGCCGACGGTTACGGAGAACGGGGGCTGCATGGGCTGATCAGCAACATACCGGCGGAAATTGAATCCATCGTTCAGCCGGACCCTAAAGCCGGAAAAATGAAAATGAGTATAACCGGTATAATCCGTGAAACCAGGCCCTTTGGACCAAGTCTGGAACTCCGGCGTACCATTTCTGCAACCTTGGGCGAGGCGGCCATACAGATTCATGATGAGGTGACCAACAGAGCCAATACCCCGGCACCTCATATGCTGTTGTATCATTTCAATTTTGGATATCCTTTGGTAGACGAGGGGACTGATATCCTTTGGGAAGGTAAATGGTATCCCCGAAACGGAGAAGAGAATGCCAGGATATTCAGGGAAGGTAATTCATTTAAAAAGTGTCCTGCGCCGTTGGAATCACATTCAGGGTCAGGTGAAGAAGTAGTATTAATTGATACCGAGGCAGACGCCGCAGGAGACAGTATATGCGGATTAAAAAATACCAGACTGGGCCTTGAAATGGAGATGAGGTATAAAAAGGAGCAGTTACCCTGGCTTGCTAACTGGCAACACTGGGGCAAAGACGAGTATGTAACAGGTATTGAGCCAAGTACGCATCCGCTTTCGGGGCAGGCAAAGGCAAGAGAGGACGGGACACTCCTGTTCATTCAGCCTGGTGAAAGCAAAGAATATCATGTAACGTTACGAATGAAGTAAACAATTAGAAACAAGTATTACGAAATCTAATATTAATCAAAAACCAGATGGGAATATCAAGTATTGCACAAAAGGCATTAGAACAGGGAAAAGGTATATTAAGATTGGCTCCTACCTGGGTGCCGCGTTCATTTTGTGTGCCAGGCAGAAGAATTAAACTTCATCCGGATGATTACTATGTGCTGGGTGGGGCGCGGGGCGGAATTGACGAGCGCTGGCTGTCATCCACTACACCTGCCAAGAACGGCCCATTGACAGGAGAAAACGAGGGACTTAGTGCGATTGTTTATAATGACGGGAGCGGGGATCAGCAGATACTTTTGAAAGATGCGGTTGAAGAACTGAAAGGTGAATTAATCGGTGACCGTCTCTGGGACGAGTACAAAAGCTGGCCGATGTATTCCAAGTTTTTTGACAACATGGGGCCACTTCCTCACCACATTCACCATAATGACGAGCACGCAGCTTTAATAGGACAGAATGGCAAGCCTGAGGCTTACTATTTTCCGCCTCAATTGAACAACCATGGCGGTGATTTTCCTTATACCTTCTTTGGAATCACTCCCGGAACAACGAAAGAGCAGATTAAGGAATGCCTGATGAATTTCAATAAAGGGGATAATAAAATTACAAATTATTCTTCGGCATTCCGTCTGGAGCCTGGCACTGGCTGGGATGTTCCGCCAGGAATGTTGCATGCTCCGGGTAGCCTGTGCACCTATGAGCCGCAAAAAGCCTCTGATGTATTTGCGATGTATCAGTCGCTTGTAAACGAGGCCATTGTTCCTGAAGAATTGCTTTGGAACGGAACTCCCGAGGATCGCAAAGGTGACTACGACCAGTTGATGGAAGTAATTGACTGGGAGTTGAATACAAATCCTAACATGCTTGAAACCCGTTTTATGCGTCCGAAACCTGTTAAGGATATAGCAGAAATGGAAGCTGAGGGATACATCGAGAACTGGGTTTGCTACCTCAACGAAGCATTCAGTGCAAAAGAACTTACTGTACTGCCCGGGCAAACTGTGACGATCAGAGACGCAGCGGCTTATGGAATCATCGTGATGCAGGGACATGGCAAGTTTGGGGTATGGGATATTGAAACACCTGCCCTGATCCGTTACGGACAGTTGACTAACGATGAGTTCTTTGTAAGTGAAAAGGCGGCGAAAGAGGGTGTGGTGATCAGCAATCCTTCTGCCAACGATCCTATCGTAATATTGAAACATTTTGGTCCGCTTAATCCGGACCTGGTACTATAGGCAATCGGCTTTCAATGGCCAGCTTTCTGCTTTTAGGATTGCTGGCCATCGGTAGACTTGTAGGACAAACAATTATATCTTAAGTATCCAGTTGTTTTTTAATAATCAAACAAAGCTGATAGCCAGCAGCTAACAGCCAAAAGCTACTAAACCATGCCAGAAAATAATTATCCAAAACTCCACAATGCCACATGGCCTGGTATTGTTGGTAAAGGGTCCGATTCGGAGCCCATTATTCCTTTCGACACGTTGCTTGAAAAAACGGCTGCCGCTGAGGTGGACGGGGTAAAGTTTGACGGTGTTGATATCGGTCTATTCGATGAGCACCTTGGTGAGTATTTAAACAGTGAAGATGGTGCAAGCCGCCTTGCTGATAAAGTGAGCGGCTACAATCTGGAAATCGGAAGTCTTGTTGCAAATGTATGGGCAGGTTCGGCGCTTGGCAGCAAAGAGTCGCGCGATGTGTTTGTAGAGCAGGTTCGTAAAGCATGTGTTTTCGGGCAGAAACTTCGCGAAGCCGGTGTCCGCCATGGTGGAGTAGTTCGTATTGATTCCGCGGTTTCACCGGAAGTATGGTCTGCCGATCCCACTGCGAATACCAAACAAATAGCAGAGACATTCCGGATCGCCTGTGACGTAGCCGCCGACTTTGGAGAAAAACTGGCTGCCGAGGGCGAAATTTGCTGGGGCGGAATGCATAGCTGGAAAGCGATGCTGGATACGCTGGAGGCAGTGGATCGCCCGAATATGGGTTTCCAGGCAGATATGTCCCATACTTTTTTATACCTACTTGGCTATAATAGACCGGAAGACCGGATTTTACCAGCCGATTTTCAATGGAGCGACAGAGCTGCTTTGGAGGAGGGACTTAAAACTATGACTGCAAAATTACGTCCATGGACCTTCGATTTCCACGTTGCCCAAAATGATGGCACTGTTCACGGAACAGGTTCGCATGATAAAACAGGTCGTCACTGTCTGGCCACCGATCCGAACGGAAAACTGGATATCACTCATGATGCGGGCTACTGGTTGCGCGATGAAAACGGAGTGCTGACCAAGGCTTTTCGCCACATCTGCTGGGACGGATGTATGTTCCCGAATTCGGTAATGGGCAATCAGCAAACCTGGAACGACATTCTTGCTGCGCTTGTAAAAGTACGTAAGGCGCATGGCTGGTATCAGGCATAACAAAACGAAGTTTTAAAAAAGGTTATTGATCAAAAGGCTAAATGCAGAAAGTGGTTTGCCACCTGCTGAAAGCCAATAGCTTTAAAAAATATGTCAACTAAAAAAGAGATAAGGATTGCGCTTATCGGTACCGGGCTTATGGGCCGTACGCATTCTAATGGATACAATCGGATTGCTAACTTTTTTCCGGAACTCGAATATACACCCGTATTGAAGGTGGCTTGCTCGCGTAATGCGGAAAAGGCAAAAGCCTTTGCAGAGCAGTGGGGGTACGAGTCATTTGAAACCGACTGGAAAAAAGTAATCGCAAGAGATGACGTTGATGCCATCGATATTTGTACAGCCAATGATACCCATGCTGAAATTGCAATTGCTGCTGCGGCAGCCGGGAAAATGATCCTGTGCGAAAAACCGCTTGCCAGAACTCTGGCAGAGGCCCAGACTATGGTGGATGCCGTTGAAAAGGCGGGAGTGAAAAATACGGTCTGGTATAACTATCGCCGGGTTCCTGCTGTAACATTGGCAAAGCAAATCGTGGATTCAGGGAAGCTCGGAAAAATTTTCCATTACCGCGCCAACTTCCTTCAGGACTGGACGATTAATCCGGATGTTCCGCAGGGAGGAACCGCAACCTGGCGTCTGGATGTAGATGCGGCCGGATCGGGCGTAACGGGCGATTTGCTTGCACACTGTATCGACACCGCCATGTGGATCAATGGAGGTATTAAAGACGTTTCTGCAGTAACAGAAACATTCATCAAAGAGCGTGTTCATGCTGAAAGCGGTAAGGTGCAGAAGGTAGGAATAGATGACGCGGCTATCTTCCACTGCCATTTTGAAAACGGTTCACTGGGTCTTTTTGAGTCAACACGTTATGCGCGTGGGCACAAGGCGCTTTATACTTTTGAAATAAACGGAGAACATGCTTCCATACGCTGGGATCTGCATGATCTGAACCGTCTGGAGTATTTTGATCATTCCGACGATTCCATCGTTCGTGGCTGGCGTTCGATCCTGGTGACTGACGGTGACCAGCCTTATATGAAAAGGTGGTGGATTCCTGGCACCAGTATAGGTTATGAGCATTCTTTCATTCACCAGGCGGCTGATTTCTTTGAAAGTCTGCAGACTGGAAAGGATTGCAGCCCTACCTTTAAAGATGCGCTGGAAACCCAGAAAGTCTGTGAAGCAGTACTTGATTCGGCCAATTCGAAAAGCTGGAAAGATACCGGCGTTGAATGGGCGGGGTCCTGATTATAATCTAAAACCCAGGGCGATGCCCTGGGCGGAGGTACTTAGCCCTTACAGGGCGACAATGTAACCGCCCTGTAAGGGCATAATACTTTTCCCCAGGGCAGCGCCCTGGGGAATTCATCTGCACACACCAACCCATTCAGATATGTCACAATCCTTGTCAAAGGTCTGCACACACATTGTATTCAGTACCAAATACCGTCAGCCCCTGATCGACGAAAAGATCGAAAATGAATTATGGAGTTACATGGCTGCCGTATGTAAAGAATGGGGATGCCTGCCCATTAAAATCGGAGGATATTTGGATCATATCCATATTCTCTGCGTGTTATCCAGAAAAATTACGATCATGAAACTTCTGGAAGAGGTTAAGCGAAGTTCATCAAAATGGATCAAAAGCAAAGGGATAAAGTACCAGGAATTTTACTGGCAGAACGGATACGGCATATTCTCTGTAAATCCTTACCAGCTGGAAGTAGTAGTGCAATATATAGCCAATCAGAAAGAACATCATCAGAAGAAGACCTTTCAGGCAGAGTACCGGGGCTTTTTAAAAAGATATAATGTAGAATACGACGAACGGTTCGTCTGGGACTAACTATTTACACCAAAGCAATACCTTCCACGTCACAGGCCCGGTCCCGTGTATCTCATAATCTGCATGCCCGACTATATACTTCAGATAACTCACCTCTCAAAATCTTTCTCAGGTACCAAGGCACTGGATGACGTCAGACTTGATCTGAAAAGAGGAGAAGTACATGCGCTGATGGGCGAAAACGGAGCAGGTAAATCCACTTTCATGAAAATACTGATCGGAATGCTCAAACCCGATTCCGGAAGTATTATTCTTGATGGAGAAGAACTTAAAAACAACAATGTAAATGATATTCTGAAAAAGGGAATATCCATGATCCACCAGGAACTGCTGGCCGTTCCCGAGCTTACCGTCGCCCAGAATATTTTTTTAGGAAGGGAAAAACAAATGCCAGGAAGCATCTTTGGATGGCTTCATGACGGAGTCATGAATGCCCGCGCCGGCGAACTGCTGCGGAATCTGGAGCTTGATATTTCGCCTTCGGCCAAAATGAAGTATCTGAGTGTAGCCGAAACGCAGATGGTGGAAATCGCAAAAGCCGTATCAAACAAGGCCAAGGTGATCATTATGGACGAGCCCACCTCGGCCATATCAGACAAAGAAGTGGCCAGTCTCTTTAGAATAATAGCGGATCTTAAGAGGAAAGGGGTATCTGTAATTTACATCTCACACAAAATGGATGAAATTTTCCGGATCGCAGATACGGTAACCATTTTAAGGGACGGGAAATATGTCACCAGCAAGCCAGCCTCGGAACTCAGTCATCACACCCTGATCGCTATGATGGTGGGACGGGAGATTACCCAGCTTTTCCCGGAGACTCCCACCGATACGGGTAAAGAAGTACTATCTGTAAGAGAACTTTCAAAAAGAAATCATTTTC
The DNA here is from genome assembly GCF_907164905.1 of Dyadobacter sp. CECT 9275. NCBI lineage: Bacteria > Pseudomonadati > Bacteroidota > Cytophagia > Cytophagales > Spirosomataceae > Dyadobacter > Dyadobacter helix. The sequence continues at coordinate 530,398 of NZ_CAJRAF010000001.1, forward strand.
AAAATATCAGTTTCCAGGTTCAGGCGGGTGAAATACTGGGAATAGCAGGTTTGATGGGCGCAGGAAGGACCGAAATTGCACGCGTAATTTATGGGCTCGACCGTCCCGACAGCGGAAGTATATACCTGCAAGGTGAGCCCGTCACAATAAAGTCCCCCGCACATGCCATTTTAAAAGGGATCGGCTACGTAAGCGAAGATAGGAAGGTGCTTGGGTTTGTACCGGCGATGTCTGTCAAAGATAATATTACGTTATCCAGTCTTAAGAAGCATAAAAAGGGCCTGTTCATCAATACAAAAAGTGAGGCTGCACTGTCGGAAAGTATGGTTTCAGATCTTAGAATAAAGACTGAAGGTATTAACAAGAAGGTAAAAGATCTGAGCGGAGGTAACCAGCAAAAGGTTGTAATAGCTAAAGTGTTACAATGTGATCCACAGTTGATTATTCTTGATGAACCAACACGCGGCGTGGATATAGGTGCTAAATTTGAGATATATAAACTGATCAATAGTCTTAAAAGGGAAGGGAAAGCCATTATTATGATATCTTCCGAACTACCGGAAATTTTAGGGATGAGTGACAGAATCCTGGTTCTTTCCAAAGGGAAGCAAACAGCCCTGCTCGCAAGGGAAGAGGCATCCGAAGAGTTAATTATGCAACACGCGGTTCAGTAGCTGCATACCAGTTATCCGTTTCCGTAGAATTGAATTCACCATTACAAAATATTCCGGATACAGTGGAAACAAACATGGTTAAAAGGTTCAGTAAATCAGGGCAATACGGGATTTTTCTTGCGTTCGTGATTCTCTGTGTGGTACTTGCTTTCAGTACGCCAAGATTTTTTACGGTACCTAATCTGATGATCATCGGTACGCAGGTTTCCATCAATGCCTTGCTTGCTTTTGGGGTAACTTTTGTGATTATCACCGGGGGTATAGACCTTTCTCTGGGCTCCATGGTGGCCGTAACCGGGGTGGTAGCTGCAATGTTTGCCCATCCGGACGATTACCCTGTGATCGTTCCCATTCTTGTTGGATTAGCGGCAGGGACAGCTACCGGGGCCTTTAACGGGATTGTTATCACCAAAAGTAAAGTGCCCCCGTTTATTGTCACACTCGGCACCATGACCATCGGCCGGGGACTAGCCCTGATCTTGAGTAAAGGGAGGCCTATCTCAAACCTGTCCGATTCATTTAATTTTATAGGCGGCGGGAATGTCGCTGGGATTCCCTTCCCGATCATCATTTTAATCCTTGCCTTTCTGATTTGTTCCGTCATACTTAACAAAACTATTTTGGGACGGTATATGTATGCCGTGGGCGGTAATGAACAGGCAGCGAGAGCTTCCGGGATTAACATCAGTGCGGTAAAAATCTGGGTTTATACCCTTAGCGGACTGTTATCCGCAATGGCGGGCATATTGCTCACTTCCCGGATTACCACCGGACAGCCCAATGCGGGTGCGGGATTCGAACTGGATGCCATTGCAGCCGCCATTATCGGAGGAACAAGTACTTCGGGAGGTACAGGAACCATGGCCGGAACCCTGATTGGCGCCCTTCTCATTGGAGTAATCAGTAACAGTCTGGATCTGCTGAATGTAACTTCCTATTATCAGCAGGTAATAATGGGAGTGATCATCATTGCTGCGGTAGTCCTGGATGGTTTTGGAAAGAAAAACTAAATACTTTTAGTGAAAAACAAGGATAGTTCTATACCTCTAATCACTGGGTTTTAAGATGTTGTTTACAGGTGTTGTAGTATTACTTCGTTATTTCGTATAAATAAAACGCTCTCATGGTTTTCCAGTATAAAAGGCTTGTTTTCGTTTAATTTCTTTCAGATATTCGATACCGGATTCGCACCTCAGAGTATCTAAAATCGACAAATGAATGGGAAATGAACCGAAGCCTGAGAACGAAGCAAGGGTGCAGATACAGGCTTCATTGGATGGTTTAAATGTTTTGGCACATGATGTAAAAAATTACTACGCACGGCTTATCAGGCAAAATAATGAAGTACCTTATATGATTGAACAGCTGAGCAGAGATATTCATAATCTGGAACAGCACGTTGGCCGTTTTGAACAAAATGTAAGTTTGTTAAGTAAGAACGGTTGATAAAATTCTTCATTTCCATGAGTTCTTTTGTCTGCGGCGGGTACTTAAAATATTAGTACGAATTCTATCTCATGTCTTCACACCATATCGTAAAGGAAAAACAGGAGCCAGCTCTCATTATTGCCAACGGAGAATCCTGCAGTGAAGAACTATTGGGCCAGTTGCTGGAATGGAGCCCGTTCATAGTGGTGCTGGACCACGCTATCTATCGTGTTCTGGAACTGGGGATCAAAATTGATGTCTGGATGGGCGATTTTGATCATAACCATGATTTTGATCAGATCCGCCAGAGCCAGTATCCGTTGGAAATCATATCTACACCTGACCAGGACAAGACGGATCTCGAAAAAGCAATCGATTTTTTAATCATGCGAGGATTCCCTGCTGCCAATATCATTTGGGCTACGGGAAGGAGGGCAGACCATTCCATCAGTAATATTACCAATCTGGTCCGATATAAGCATACGATCCGGCTGGTGATGCTGGACGACTACTCCAAAATTTTCCCTTTACGTGGTGTTTTTGAAAAATGGTATGTGGCAGGTACCCCCATTTCACTTATTCCTGTCGGGGTGGTGAATGGCATTCATACCAGTGGCCTGAAATATAATCTTAATAACGAAACCCTGTCGCTGGGTTACCGGACCGGCAACAGCAATGAAACGGAAGCGGATGGTATGGTCAGGATATCAGCCAGTGAGGGAGACCTGATTATCATGGAGTGCTGGGATTAGAGTTGCTTAGATTCAACATAAAAATTCCTGTCCACCACAAGTTTTTTAATCCCTTTAGTTTTAAGAGTTTTTAATTTCGCAGTGGGGTAAAGCCATTGTTCCTCGTTGCCTATTTTTACTTTCAGAGGCATATCAAATCCTTTTACAACGTTGGTCCAGCGATATTGAATGCCGCCATTGTCAATGGAATATTGAAAAACCGGTATCCTGGTGTCTCTCAGATACTGGTCAAAAACTTTGGACAGGGTTTTCCCGCCCTGTTCTGTAATGTAATTTTCAATCTGCGAGCCATCCACGGTCTGGTGATAAAAGGCCTGGTTAAGCCCGCGCAGGATCTGTCGCCATTTTTCGTCATCGTTAATGATCTGACGAATGGTATGCAACATATTTCCTCCCTTATAATACATATCCCTGGATCCCTCCTGGTTGACCCCGTAGGTACCCACAATGGGTATATCATTGGATATGAGCTCCCTGGTACCGATCACGTAGTCGGAGCCGGCCTCTTTGCCAAAGTAATATTCGGTATAGAGTGTTTCGGAATAATTTGTGAAGCTTTCATGAACCCACATGTCGGCAATGTCTTTGTAAGTGATATTATTGGCAAACCACTCGTGGCCGCTCTCATGGATGATGATGAAATCCCATCGCAACCCCCAGCCGGTATTCGATAAATCCCGGCCCAGGTAACCATTTTTGAATTTGTTTCCATAAGTAACGGAACTCTGGTGCTCCATACCCAGGTAAGGTACCTGTATCAGTTTGTAGCCGTCTTCATAAAAGGGGTAAGGACCAAACCAGTACTCAAAAGCTTTCAACATCAGAGGTACCTGTTTAAACTGTTCCTTTGCTTTCTCAAAATCGTCTTTGAAAGCGTAGTAACTTATAGGCAGGTTACCTTTTTCACCTTTATAAATTTCCTTCCAGCTGGTGTAATTTGCTACGTTCATATTGACGCCGTAGTTATTGATCGGGTTTCTGACTACCCAGTTAAAGGTATGGCTGCCATCGGCCTGCTCAGTCACACTTTCAAGTTGCCCATTGGAAATGCCCTGCAACGATTTTGGCACGGTGAGGCTGATCCGCATACTGTCCGGTTCGTCGTACATGTGATCTTTGCAAGGCCACCACACGCTGGCTCCCAGTTGCTGACACGACGTAGCAATTATAGAATTCCCCTCAGCGTCCCGCACCCATTGCAAACCTCCGTCCCAGGGCGGGCGTTTAGCTAATTTAGGTTTTCCAGAGTAGTTTATCTCAATGAATTCATTATTACCCTTATTCTGTTTCTTTTCCAGATGGATGAAAAAGGCATTTCCGTCCCGTCTGTAGGTGAGCTCCCGGCCATCCTGAACAACTTTTATAATTCTGAGAGGTTCCTGTAAGTCTATCTGCATTACCTGAGAGGATTCCAGCACCCGATAACCGATGGTGTTACTTCCCATCACGGTACTGTCGGAAGTGTTGGGTTTTACCTGCAAATGGTAATAGGCGAGGTCCCACCATGCTCTTTCTGCAGTAACAGACCCACGGAGCGTATCAGCATGGGTAAAACGCTGTTTTTGAGCAAGAGATAAGACGGATACAAAAACCAGGCAACCGGACAAAAGGAATCTCAGCATGTGTGTTGGGATGGTGATACAGCTTAAAAGGCAGGGAATATGGCGATGAAGTATGCGGGTTAGAAATTGCTCCTTTATTTTTCCATAATTTCCATATCGTTCAGTTCTGGCCCGCCGCCTCTATTGGCCGAGCCTGTCGCAATATATACCTTTTTGTTTAGTACTACGGCCTGTGTTCCATGTCTCCCCTGGTGCATTGAAGGTAGTTTTTCCCATTTCTGGGTTTGGGTATTGAAAGCTTCCACCTCGCTGTGTGCGGCTTCCTGAGTACCGCTCTCTCCGCCAATTACGAGGATCTTGTTTCCATAGGCCACCGTGGTATGGCCGGCCCGCAGTGTCGGGAGGTTATTGGATTCGTCCAGTGTCGTCCACTTGTCTGTCTTAAAGTCATAAACGTCTACTTCTTTGATCGTCGTATTGATTACCTGATTGATCCGTGCAGTGGACAGCCTTCCCCCGGCAACGTAAAGTTTGTTTTCATGAACGGCAACTTGTACATGATCACGCGGGCGAGGGGCATCGGTCAGTTTTCTCCAGGTATTCGTGGCAGGGGTATATTCATCGAACCACGCAACCTGGCCGTCCCAATGTCCATCCTGAATCCCACACACGAGATAGATCTTGTCGTTCATTGTAAATGCACCGGCAGCTCCGCGCCTGCGATTTTCAGGGATTTCAGGTCCTTTGCGCCATTCGTTTTTTATAGGATTAAAGATATAAATATTAGGAATGGGTATCTCGTGGGGAAATCCGCCTGTAAAGGCTCCTAAGACATAAATTTCATCTTTAAAGGAAACCGCTTGAAAATGACTCATTTCAAGTGGTGCCTTGCTAAGCGTTGTCCAGGTATCTTTTTTTGGATCATACTCATCTACGGGTCTGCTACCCCGGCCTCCGATCAGATACAATTTTCCATGGGCCTGTGCCATGCCATTTTCATGGCGTTTCTCAGGAAGATTGGAAGGTTCAACGGCCTGCCAGATTTGTGCCGAAACGGATCCGGCATAAAACGCGACCATCAAAAGTGCGGAATAAAATCTGTACAATGCGTTCATATGAATGATATCTAATGTTAATCAACAATATCTCTTTTTATTCAAATCGCAAGCACGTTAGGAAAAGAATACTAAGATACGATTTAAGAGATGAAATACTGCCAAATGGGAGGGGTAATCTGTGAGGTAACGAGACCTAGATGGAGCCCCGGATGATGAGCTTGCTTTCCAGAACTATTTTTTGAAAGGCAAAACGGGTGCTATTCAGCTCCTTGAAAATAAGTTCAAGTGCTTTCACACCCATTTCATAGGCCGGTTGAGATACCGAACTCAGCGGCGGGTCCAGCAACTCATTGACCGGTTCGTCATAAAAGCCAATGATCGAGAGGTCCTCTGGGATTTTCATTCCCTTCTGTTTGGAAAGTACCAGCGCCCATTGGGCAATCTGATCGCTATATGCTACGATGGCGTCCAGTTGGATGTTGGATTCAAAAAGATCGTGGATAGCCTTAATCATATCTTCTTTTTCCTGGCTGATGATCCGCACCAGTTCGTCGTCCACATCTATCCCGAAATCTGCGTGTGCTTTGCGATATCCGTTGAGCCGGTTATGGCTAATCTGAAGATGATTGGGACCGCCAAGATACGCAATGCGTTTTCTACCCCGGGAAAGCAGGATGGATACAGCCTCGTATGCCGCTTTCTGATTGTCAATAATAACTTTTGAACAGATTATTTCCTCACAGTCGCGGTTGAACAATACCAGCGGAACATTTTTGCGCTGGACTTTTAACAGGTGTTCAACTGAGGTACTGTTTGCCGAAGGAGACAGTACGATACCAGATGTACGCGAGCTCAGCAGGGTTTGTATCTGCCTTACTTCTTTTTCGTGATTATCGTCTGTCTGGCAGATCAGAAGCTGATACCCATTCTTTTCTGCAATTTCCGCCATTCCGGGGATGGCCTGGAGATAAAGCGCATAGCTGATTTTTGGAACCACAACGCCAATGGTATTACTTCTTTTATTCAACAGTTGAAACGCCAGCTGATTGGGTTCGTAATCCAGCTGTTCTGCCAGATCATAAACCGCTTTTTTTGTGGATTCTTTTATATCGGGATGGTTTTTCAATGCTCGTGAAACGGTCGAGATGGATATACCCAGCTGTGTAGCAATTGTCTTTAGCGTAATTTCTTCCATTTCAGATTCTGACGAATATCTTTAAATAATACCAACTGTTACCCATAGGCATAAGGACTCAATTATGTGCTTTTAAACAAGTTACCGAATCGAATTAAACGGTTAAATATTTCTGCAAAGGTTTGCGCAAAGGTTTGCGGAAGTTTTTTAACTGTTTTAATTGTAACAAGTTAAATAAAATTTCAACTTTCCTTTACTCGTGTTTGGCTGACACAATCAGCAAAACAGATTTTTCGTGGAAAAATACAACCGGACCTTATCTGGCGGGCACACCATCGCGGCCCACATCCGTGATGATTCCAGGGTAATTCTTATTCTCGTCCCTTATTTAACAAGGTAAATTTTTATATCCTTATTATGCTGAAAACTTTCTTTTCGATTATTATTTTCTCAGTTGCCGCCAATATTTTCGCACATGGGCAGGCAGTTGTCAGTCAGCGGGAAATGGCAGGAAAACCAATTCCGAGACTGGTCAGTGAAAAAGGCAGGCATACCCTCATGGTGGATGGTAAACCGTATCTTATTCTGGGGGCTCAGATGTGGAATTCCAGCGGATGGCCAGCTATGCTGGATAAAACCTGGCCACAGCTCAGGGAGCTACAGTGTAATACTTTGGAAGTGCCGGTCTACTGGGAGCATATTGAAAGAGAAAAAGGGAAATTTGATTTTGCCAATCTGGACAAACTGATTCTGGATGCCCGGCGTGAAGGTATCCGACTGGTATTGCTATGGTTTGCTTCGTACAAAAACGGGAGTTCGCAGTACATTCCTGTTTGGATGAAGGAAAATACAGCAGAACATCCGCGCATGCTGGATGGCAGTGGCCGGCCGATCCAGGTTTTATCTACCTTATCTGAAAATAATCGTAATGCAGATGCACGTGCCTTTGCCGCTTTGATGGCGCATATACGGGATGTTGACGAAAGCTACCGGACCGTGATTATGGTGCAGGCGGAAAATGAGCCAGGTTCCCTTGGTACTGACCGGGATTATTCTGTAACAGCCACTAAACTTTTTAACGGGCAGGTTCCGGGTAAACTGATATCAGCCTTAAAAAAGAAACCCGGAACCTGGCAGCAGGTGTTTGGGGTGGATGCGGCAGAAACTTTTTCGGCCTGGCACATGGCTTCCTATATTAACGACGTCGCTGCAAAAGGGAAAAAGGAATACCCGCTGCCAGTATATGTGAATTCGTGGCTGAGGGAAAACCGCTTTGAACGCGCAGGAGAACATCCCAGCGGCGGCCCTACTTCTAATATGCTGGATGTTTACAAAGTGGCCGGGCCTGCAATTGACTTGCTCGCTGTGGATATTTACAACAAAAACTACATGCAGTTCAGGGATTTATGCGAGAAATATCAACGCCCGGATAATGCGCTGTTTGTTCCTGAAACAGGGAAAGGGATGACTTTTGCTCGTTTTCACTTTTATGCCATCGGAGATTATAATGCCATTGGTGTGGCACCTTACGGCATTGACCCTTTTCATGGAGACCCGCATGACAAACGTGATAAAACCCGGCTTGACGAAAAGTTTACAGCCATTGCAGACAATTACCGGTTGCTGGCACCTGCCATCCCGCTGATTACAAGCCTGCAGGGTACCGGAAAATTAAAAGCCGCAGTGGAGGAGGGTGGCCTTGGCGACAAGCTGCTTCACTTCACAAATTATAACCTGCTGCTGACTTTTGGCTTCCCCAGCTACAAAGTGGGGCCAGATCTTACAGGCCGGGTTCTGATAGCCGAAATAGCTCCTGATGAATTTTATCTTATTGGCTTTGATGCGAAGTTCCAGTTCAGGCCCAAGCTTGGGTCGGGATTTTCATCGGCCGAATTCATTTATATGCAGGAAGGTACTTTTGTGGAGGGAGAATGGAAACAAACCAGGATCTGGAATGGTGACGAGGTATACCATTCTACTTTAACACCCGATGGCGTCATTCTGAAAGTCAAGCTTAGAGGGCTGCAATCGGATCAGATGAATATCACACCGAATTTTGAAAAGTGACGAACCGGGATCGGATAGGCAGGAGCACCGTTATGTGGTGCTTTTTTCTTAACCAAACGGCCGCCGCCGGAAATGTCAGGAGAATCTAACTCCCGGATGATACCGTTCAATAGGGCTGCTGGTCTTATTTTATTTGAATAATTATATATAAAGTAACCAGCCTCAGAGATGCCCTGATTTGGTGAAATAGAAAATTTGTTTGAGGCAAATGAGAGGGCATATTTCTGCAAACCTTTTCGCAATCCTTTGCAGAAATTTTTTAACTAATTTATTAACAGGTAGTTAAATATTATTGCATCTTTCAATTATGGTGTTTAATTGACACAATTAAAAGAAAGAACTATTCTTGATATAGTTCAATTAACCCTGGATAAATGAAAATAATCTTTCTCACCCGGATTCTCCATCTGATGGGTAATCCTAAACCTTCACCTACACGTTTATGAAAGTAAAAAACTACTTATCAGTAAAACATTGCTTTGGGTTCTTGCTGGCGGCGGTCATAAGCCTGGGAGCAAGTGCCGAAACCTGGGCTGGCCGTGCAAGGGCCGTCGGACGGGAGCTGGCTCGTGTACCAACCGAAATCCGTGGGAAGGTAACTTCCGATCAGAACGAACCGTTGGTTGGTGTAAATGTAATTGTCAAAGGAACCTCTATCGGAACTTCCACCGATACGGAGGGAAACTACAAAATCAATGTTGCGGATGGGCAGGGCGTTCTGACTTTTTCTTTTATAGGTTACCTTTCGCAGGAAGTAAGCATTGGTAATCAGACGGAGATCAATGTGCGGCTGCTGGCAGATACCAAAATTCTGAATGAAGTAGTAGTAACGGCTTACAGCAGTCAGAAAAAGAAAGACATCACCGGTTCTGTGGCTGTGGTAAATGTGGCCGCAATTACAAAACAACCTACGGGGCTTCTCTCCAACCTGTTGCAAGGGCAAGCGGCCGGTGTTACGGTGATCTCTTCCGGCCAGCCCGGTTCAGAACCGCAGATCAGGATCCGGGGTATCAATACATTTGGGAACAATACGCCCTTGTACGTGATTGACGGGGTGCCCACGCAGAACAGTACTAACCTCAACCCGAACGACATCGCCTCTATCCAGGTATTAAAAGATGCCGGTGCAGCCTCCATTTATGGTTCGAGGGCATCCAACGGGGTTATTATTGTGACCACAAAAAGAGGCACCGGAAAGGTATCGGTTCAGTATGATACCTATTACGGCGTTCAGACTCCCCTGAAAGGGAACGTTTGGGATCTGCTGAGCCCGATGGAGGAAGCTGAATTAAGGTGGATAGGATATAAAAACACGGGGATAACCAATATCAACGACCCGATGTATGGAAATGGCGCTTCGCCTGTACTTCCGGATTATTTGTATCCGGTGGGCAAGATGGAAGGCGATCCGGCGGTGGACCCTTCGAAATATTATGTAAATCCCAATTTCCATACGGAGGATGACTACAACAAATTTTACCGTATCACGAAAGCCAACAAAACAGGTACTGACTGGTTTCACGAAATTTTTAAACCGGCCGTGAATCAGAGCCATAACCTTTCGGTGAGCGGCGGCACAGACAAAGGAAGTTATCTGGTTTCGCTGAACTATCTCAATCAGCAGGGAACATTGATGAACACCTATCTGAAACGTTATACGCTCCGTACCAATACGATGTTCAACGTCAGTGATCATATCAGGATCGGGGAAAACCTCACCTACAGCGTCAGCAGCAATCCTACGGTGAACGATCTGGCGAACGCCAACCCGATATCGCGTACAGCATCACTGGCTCCTATCATTCCGGTGTACGACATCATGGGTAATTATGCAGGGATTTACGGAACCGGCTATAACGGAAACAATATTGTGGGTGAACAGCAGAGGAAGGCCAATGACAGGAACTTGGGTAACAGGCTGTTCGGTAACATGTTTGCGGAGATTGATGTATTCAAAGACTTTACTTTTCGTACAAATTTTGGAGGTGAGATGTATTCGGGTACAGCCCGCTCGTTCGTTTATCCAACCTATGAGAACAATGAGAACGTAAAGATCAATTCATTTTCCCAGAGTTCTTCGTCGGGGTATGCCTGGACATGGACCAACACCCTTACCTATCACAAGGTTTTCCTTGGTAATCACGACATCAAGGTAATGGCTGGTACAGAGGCATATAAATCGATCTACGAAAACCTGGGAGGTACCACAAGAGATTATTTCACATTTGATCCCAATTACACCACCCTTTCTACCGGCGCAGGTACTCAAACCAATTACAGCGGCAGAAGTATGGAATCCCTCAGTTCGCAGTTTGGGAGGTTTGACTATAGTTTTAAAGACAAATACCTGCTGAGTGGTACACTGCGAAGGGATGGCTCTTCAAAATTTGTTACTTATCAGTATGGCTGGTTTCCTTCGGTCAGCGCAGGATGGAGAATTTCGGAAGAAAGATTCATGAGAGGAATAAAATGGCTCAGCGACCTGAAACTCAGAGGAAGCTGGGGCGTAATGGGTAACCAGCTGAATGTGAGTGCTAACAACGGGTACTATACCTTTATTATGGATAAAAGTGCTTCCTACTACGACATAGGACGGACAAACAATTCAAATGTTCCTGGATTTCAGGTGGGACAAATCGGTAATCCTGAGGCAAAATGGGAACGAAATATCAATGCCAACGTAGGGATTGACGCCACCTTGCTCAACGGTGCCCTGGACATAGCGGTGGATTACTTCAGGAAGGATATCAAGGATCTGCTATATAACCCGGCTGTTCCCGGAACGCAGGGAGAAGGTACGGTACCCTTCGTAAATATTGCAGGAACCACCAACCGGGGTGTTGACTTATCCGTAATGGGGCATAAGACCATTGGCAACAGCCTGAAACTGAATGTGGGCCTCACGTTTACCTCGTACAAGAACAAGGTAACCAAAGTGACTGACAACACCAACTATTTTTTCTCTTCCAAAACACACAATGGCACCAACTTTATCAGGAATGAAGTGGGGCATCCCATCGGTGCATTTTATGGATACCAGATCATTGGTTTCTGGAACAGTACGGAAGAACTGGATGCGGCCAATGAAGAGGCAAGAAAAGCCACGGGCAGCCCGGCCACAATTTATCAGACAGAGCAGGCTCTGGGCCGGTTCCGTTTCCAGGACTCAAATAAGGACGGTCGCATTACCGCAGACGACCGGGTGTTCCTGGGCAACCCAAATCCGGATTTTAACTATGGTATCAACCTGGGACTGGAATACAAAAACTTTGACCTGAGCATGTTTTTCTATGGTGTACAGGGCAATGAGCTGTGGAATCAGAACCTGTACTGGACTGATTTTAACGCTTCCTATGTGCAGGCAAAAAGTAAAACGGCCTTGTACAACTCCTGGACACCGGAGAGGAAAAATGCCAAAGTCAGTATCCAGGAAAACAGACAAACTGCGAGTACCAACGGCTCTCCTACATCCTATTATATTGAAGATGGATCTTATCTGCGGCTGAAAAATATACAGCTGGGATACAACGTACCTGCAAATTTGCTGAAGGGAATAAAAGTTACGGGGCTTCGGATTTACGTGCAATCGGCCAATTTGTTTACGCTCACCAAGTTTTCAGGCCTGGATCCTGAAATAGGAGGTTCGGCCACCAGTTTTGGAGCTTCCGAAGCATCCTATCCCAACGACAAGCAGTTTTTATTTGGTGCCAAACTAAGTTTCTAAGATTTTAAAAGATATGGATATGAAAAGTTTTAGACAAATTCTCATGATCGCGCTGACGGCCGTATTACCGCTTCAGTCATGTAAAGAAAGCTTTCTGGATTACACGCCGCAAGGCGCACTGAGTGAAGAGGTGTTGGCCAATAAAGATGGTCTTAATTCATTGCTGATTGGCGCGTATGCTGCACTGGACGGGCAGGGGAATTATGGCCTCAATATTACCGGAGGCACGGCTTGGGCGGTGGGCCCGGATAATTCGATTTACGGAAGCGGATATGGCGGAGAATCCCACGCCAATGCGCTCAGCGGGAACGTAGAGCCTATTACGGCTTTCATTAATGAAAGATGGAAGGCAAGCTATGCCGGTGTGGCCAGATGTAACGCGGTATTGCGTGTGGCAGAAAAGGTGACGAACATGACAGCCGAAGAGAAGAAGAATATCATTGGCCAGACCCGTTTCCTGCGGGGCCATTATTATTTTGAGCTGAAAAGAATGTTTAATATGGTGCCCTGGATTGACGAAACCACCGTCGACTTCAAGCAGCCGAACGACAAGGATATATGGCCTAAAATTGAGGAAGATTTTAAATATGCTGTTGAAAATGTGGCAGAAACCCAGCCCGACGCAGGCAGGATTAATAAAACGGCAGCCATTGCCTATCTTGCCAAGACCTACCTTTATCAGAAAAAATATCCGGAGGCAAAGACAAATTTTGACCTGGTTATTAAAAACGGCGTTACTTCCAAGGGAATAAAGCTCAATCTGAACCCTCAGTTTGAAGATAACCAGCGTCCCGAGAAAGAACTCACCAGCCCGGAAGCTTTATTTGCCGTGGATATGTCGGCCAATGTGGGGATAGGTACCATTGCAACGGCTAATCAGGGAAGTATGCTCAACTTCCCGATCAACAGCCCCTTTGGCTGCTGCGGAAATTTCCTTCCATCAATTGACCTTGTCAATTCCTTTCGTACAAATCCTGCAACCGGATTACCTTATCTGGATGACTATAACAAGCATGAAATAAAGCATGATATTGGGATTTTATCCACGCAGCCCTTCACCAAAGACGAAGGTACGATTGACCCCCGGCTGGACTGGACCGCAGGCCGCAGAGGTATTCCGTTTAAAGACTGGGGCCTGATGCCTGGAAATACCTGGATCCGTAATTCAGTGGCTACAGGGCCTTATGTAAATTTGAAAAACATCTACTGGAACGCTACCAAAAATCTGTATTACGACGGAACGGCCTGGGCACCGGGTTCGGCCATTAATTACAATGTGATCAGTTTTGCGGATGTACTGCTCATGGCGGCCGAGGCTGAGGCGCAAACGGGAAATCTGGATGTGGCACAGACGTATGTTAACCGCGTGAGAGCCAGAGCTGCTAACCCTCAGGGGTTTGTATATAAGTATAAGGACGATGCAACACCACTGGCCGGTTTTTCCACCACCCCTGCTGCCAATTATCTGATTTCACTTTATCCGGAAGGCAGCTTCCAGGCTGGCGGCAAGGAATTTTCTCTTAAAGCGATCTATTTTGAACGTAAACTGGAGTTAGCCATGCAGGGCCACCGCTTTTTTGACCTTGTGCGCTGGGGTCTGGCCGACAGCTTCCTGAATGCTTATTATACCTATGAAATCACCAAGGTGACGGAGGTGACAGGTTTGAAATTCACTCCTAATAAAAATGAGTATTACCCTATTCCTCAAACCCAGATTGATATCAGTACAGTGGATGGCAGGCCTACACTGAAACAAAATCCCGGATATCAATAATTTACCACAATGAAACAAAGCTGCCTGAGTAATAACTACAGGCGGCTTTGCCATTTGGTAACGCGGAAATTGCAGGTTATTTTACTGCCGGGCTTACAAATCCGAGGGTCCTCAGACCTCTCTGAATATCCGGGTCCTGCATGAAAAGTTTCCACAGCAACCCCGTCCTATAATTCTCAATCATCACAATAATAGGCCCCTGGTCTATGGCCAGGTGCGATTTGGCGTACCAGTTCTGAGATTCGTTGAAGGCGTCGGTGAAGCCGTATTCGCTCCATATCTTGTCGCCCAGATCATCGTAAAAATGCCGGAGTGCCTTCATGGACTTGTCTGGCGCATAGGGGAATGAAGAGAGAGCTGCGGTTGGTGATATGGTACCCAGGTCATTCTCCGGCGAATGCGCATTATATCCGTTGTAGGTATCACTGGCTGTGAGCCCCCAGGAGTTTTCGCCATATCCCTTAAAATGATGCGGATTAAGTACACAATGCTGGTAGTTGATCAGGGTATGGTTCACATTTTGCTGCCAGTAGTCGGCATACTGGTCTTTCAGATTTCGGGGATCCAGTCCAAGAAAGGAATAATGTGCAAAGAAAAGGGGGCCGCCATAAGGAAACCCGAGTTGCAGCGGTATACCATAATACTGGTTCCCATTCCTAAAGTGATCACTTTGTGGCCAGCACTTCTGATAAACCAATGCGCTGATGGGATACCGGGGAGAGGAGGCCGCAAGGATATAGGTGATCAGGGTTTCATTATAGCCCCGTAATTCAAAGTTCATAGCCCATCCATTGTTGGGGCTCCAGTGCCAGTACAGCTGGTTAGGATTTCCACGGGTATACCAGTCCCATTCAATTTCATTGTAAAGCCAGGATATACGGTTTCGGAGATCATTTTCAATCGGGTTATCCTTATTGAAATATTGCCGTGCGCATAAAAGTCCCTGAAACAGGAAGGCAGTTTCAACCAGATCTCCGCCGTCGTCTTTTCGGCTGAAGGGAATGGTTTTGCCCGTAGCACCATTGAGCCAGTGCGGAAAGGCACCGTGGAAGTTATCTGCTTTTGATAAAAACTTCACCATTTTCAGGAGCCTTTTAGATACAGAATCCCGCGGATACCACTTCCTTTCCGATGCTACAATCATGGCCATGACCCCAAAGCCCGTTCCTCCGGTTGTTACTACTTCGCTGCCATAGTCGTAGGCCTCATTGCTTCTTTCCCTTGACAAACCGCTGATCGGATGGCCAAAATCCCAGAAGTACCGGAAGGTTTGTCGCTGGACGAGCTCCAGCAGTGCGGTGTCTGATAAATTTTTAGGACGTGCGGCCGGATTGAAAACGGCCGGATCTGGTGCACGGTTTTTTTTCTTTTGCGCCTGAACCGCATATGAAAGCAGCATAAGGCAAACCAGAGGTAATATCTCTTTAAAACTTTTCATGGGTATCATCAAGGGAAATATGTTGTCATTTATTTCCGGTTATTTTTTTACCGGACTTTTTGTTGAATTATACGAATGGTTTTTACAGATCAGCAGTACTGAAACCAAGTGTCTGCAACCCCGTTTTGACTTCCGGATTGCTCATGAACAAATTCCAGACGAGTACGCTCCGGTGGTTTTCAATCATTATAATAACGGGCCCCTGATCAATGGCCAGATAGGAGCCGGCAAACCAGAGCTGATCCAGAGAAAACGCATCCCGGAACCCATAATCGCTCCAAATTTTGTCACCCAGTTTGTAATAAAAGAACTTGAGCGCCTTCATGGACTCATCAGGTGTGTATGGAAATGAGGAAAGGGCAGCCGTGGGTGAAATCACTCCTTTGTCGTTGGTGGGCGAACTGGCACCGTAACCACCCGGAATGTCGCTGGCGGTGAGTCCCCAATTCTGGTCGCTGTAACCATAATAGGATTTTGGATTGGCCCTGCAATAGTTATAATTGACCAAAGTGTGATTTTTGTTTTGGGTAAAATAATGGGTATACCTATCGGTAAGGTTCGTTGGATTTAATCCAAGAAAAGAATAGTGGGCGAAAAACAAAGGACCGCCATAATCCTCCCCCAGGGGTAACTTTATTCCATAAAACTCCTTGCCGTTGACAAAACCTCCGTTGGCTGTCCAGCCTTGCTCATAAACTATTCTTGTAATGGGATGCGTAGGAGAAGAAGCCGCCAGGACATACGTGATCAGGCATTCGTTCCAGCCCTTTATCTGGTGGTTCATCTCCCAGTTATAGTCGGGGCTCCAGTGCCAGTATAGTACATTTTCGTTGTTTTTCCGGAACCAGTCCCATTCCACTGCGGTCCATATTGTATTAATGTCTTTTCTCAATGCAGTTTCGGCAGCGGAGGTTGCATCAAAATATTGACGTGCAGTAAGTAATCCCTGAACAAGATAGGAAGTTTCTACCAGGTCAGCTCCATTGTCTTTTGTGCTGAAGGGAACTGTTTTTCCCGTTGCCCCATTCAACCAGTGAGGGAAAGCACCATGGAACGTATCCGTTTTGTCTTTCAGAAAACCTACGATCTTCTGCATTCTTTCAAGGCCTTGTTCTCTTGTGATGAATTTCCTCTCAATCGCTACCGGTATGGTCATGATCCAAAATCCGCTACCTCCTGAGGTAACAATATCCCCTGAGGTGTTTCTTTCACGGGCGAGGCCGCTTACCGGATGTGCAAAATCCCAGAAGTATCGGAAGGTTTGTTTTTGAATCAGGTCCAATAAGGCATCATCTGAAATGCGGGGGAATTTATCAGCAGAATCAAGGGTGGTGGTCAGTTTCACCGACACTTCACTCAGTAGTGCGCCGTTGGTTTTTGACTTTAATGCTTTTGAAACCAGAATCTGATAGGAGGTAAGGTACCTTAAATTACTTGCCGGGCTCAAAATGATGGTACTGTCTCCATTTTCAAGTAAGGTGGTATATGGTACCACTTCTCCCGATTCTGACTGGAAAAGGATTGCGTTTGCAAACGAGGAAGTATTCAGCGGCCCTGAAAAATTGAACCGGAGATACGGTTTTATCTGAACGCCGCGATAGTTAAATCCACCAGAGGCTCCATCAACTTTCAGGCTGTTAAATTCAAACGAAGCTGAGACAACCCTTGCGGGTGGTTCGGGATCTCCCTCCTGTCTGCAGGAAACTCCGAACCATACCATGAAGCAGAAAAAGTATCTGAAGGACATTATTTTCCTCTTGATTCCAGTTTCACCAATGCATCTATTTCCGCGTCCTTTAACGCAACATTGTAAATCCTTACCTCATCAAGATAACCTGTTAGGTAACTGGCCCAGGACTGCGGTTCTGATTCGGTGGTCAGGCTGGGTTTTGTCTGAAACTGATTGGCGCCGAACACCAGCGGGCCGGGGTTTTTCCATTTAAGATTGCCGAATTTGGCAACAGTAGTGGTATTCACCTTAGACCCGTTAATATAAATACTGAAGGTGGACGAGGTACCATCATACGATAAAGCGATGTGGTTCCACGAGTTGTAGAGGTTCACGATCCCATCTTTGGAAACCCAGGTATCAAGGCTGTCGTTTTGGATGTGGGCTTTGAAAATTCCGTCTGTTGTTGTACCTCCGTTTTCAAAAAAGGTCTCAAGGTTACCCCAGAAGCCATCCTTCCTTGAAAGCGTAACCAGGCCTATGATCCCACCTGCAGCAGTTGTGGACTGGCTGTTCACCCAATATCCCAGGGTAAAGCTCCGGAGGCCCAGTATGGCGGTAGTAGGATTGAAAAGGACATATCCGTTTTTAGTACCTTTCATTGCCTGGCCTTTCAGGCCGTTACCGAAGGATGTTCCGGTGTTTACACCAGCGGTTTTGGAAATTGCATCGACATAATCTCCGTCAAACGGCCAATAGGCAATCAGATTAGAACCCGCTATTTCGCTTGCACTTGTAAAACCCCCAATGGAAACACTGGGTGCATAACTTTCGGGGTCAAACTTCTGGTAGCAAGCCGTCAGCGTTGTGGCAAGCAGAACAACGGAAGCTAATATCAGTTTGGAATTTATAGTTTTCATGAATAAATGCTTAGTAAGTGATGATGAATTAATAACCGGGATTTTGTACCAATACACCGGCGCTCAGATCAATTTCTGTCTGAGGTACCGGCCATACTTCATTCTTATTGGCTTTCCATCCCTTTGGCCCAAAGACCTCGGTACCTCTTCCCTGACGAATCACGTCAAAATAGCGGTCAAATTCCATAGCCAGTTCATAATGGCGCTCGTTCCAGATCGCGGTGCGCAGCGCGGCTTTATCGGTAGTTGTTACTTTTGGAAGTATGGTTTTGCTTGCCCCCCTTGCGCGGGCCCGTACCATTTCCAGGGATGACAAAGCCAGTGTGCTGTTTCCAAGTTCATTCGCCGCCTCAGCGTTCATGAGCAGTACATCTGCATACCTGATAACCCGTATATTCTGTTGCGCTCCCTCATTAAAACCTGATACGAAAAGGCTGAATGGGACGTAGGATTTCTGGTTGTACATAGGGTTATCTCCGATGGAAGCTATGGCATCACCTTCCGGGGTAGTTTCACCTCTGAATATAATCGTGGCGTCTTTCCTGGGATCACCGGTTTCAAAGACGTCGGCCAATGCTTTGGTTGGAACGTTGAAACCCCATCCGCCCCCATTTACTCCCCGCACACCCTGAACCTGAGAATATTGTGAGTTAGAAGCAGCTGCATTGGAGGGAACCAACTCGTTCTGAATCTCAAAAACAGACTCGGATGAATTTTCGTTGGCAATACGGAACAGCTGCTCGAAATTATTAAAAAGAGAATATTGCCCCAGGGCGATTACCTGATTGGTAAGATCCAGTACCTGCTGCCATTTGGCCTGGTACATCGATACCTTTGCATGCAGCGACATGGCAGCCCCTTTTGTTGCCCGTCCGATGTCACTTGAACCATAACTTTGCGGTAGTACAGCTGCCGCTTCCGTCAGATCTTTTTCGATAGCAGCATATACCTCGGCTTTAGGAGAACGAGGTAAATTATATTCCGATGCATCAGCAGGTAATTTAAGCCGGAGGGGAACATCTCCGAAAGCTCTTACCAGCCTGAAATAGGAATAGGCGCGGACGAATTTTGCCTCAGCCAGATATCTCGCCTTCAGCGTTTCGTCCATACTGATGCCCGGAATATTGTCCAGTACCTGGTTGGCATAATTGATGTTCTGATATTGCCCTTCCCAGAAACTGCCCAGCTGTCCGTCTCCGGACCCAACCGAAAAGTTATCATAATCATTGAAAAAAGTTGCGTCAGACGCTGTACTTCCTTTTTCAGCGTCGTCTGACCCTATGCTTTCAACGGCAATTGCTGCGAAAGCCGTGTTATTCCAGGCCCTTAGATTAGCATACATGGCGTTTACAGCTTTGGTTGCGTCGCCTTCATTTTGCCAGAAAACTACGCCCGCCTGTTTGCCTTGAGGGTCAGTATCCAAAAAACTTTGCTCGCAGGCGGAAGGAAAGAGCAGGAGGAAAGTGAGCCCCAGATACAGTCCTGCTTGCTTAATATTGTGCTTAAGTGCTATATTTTTCATATTTCCGATGATCTTAGAAAGTAACATTGATACCAAAGTTATAAGTAGCCGATAACGGATATACGTTAGCGTCAATTCCCGCTTGGGTAGGTTTGTTTTCATTAGCTCTTACCTCTGGCGACAACCCTTTGTATTTGAAGAAGTTCAATGGATTCTGAGCATTGGCGTACAACCGAAGTTTTTTGATTCTCAGCTTATCGTTTACCGGCTGAGGGAAAGTGAATCCGATTTGTGCATTACGGACCCTGAAGTAACTTCCATTTTGCACAAAGAAGGTATTGGGAAGGTAATTGGAGCCGCCTCCGATGTTGGCAGAAGGGTAGGTGTTTGAAGTACCCTCACCATGCCAACGGTGATCATAAAAATCCTTCGAGAAGTTTTCGTTGCCATATCTCCATCCGAGGTTTGCATTGTAGATATCTACCTTGGCAACACCCTGGAAATCCAGACTCAGATCAATGTTTTTGTAATTGAAGGCAGTGTTGATACCATACGTCAGTTTAGGATTCGGATTGCCAATCACCTGCCTGTCCAATGAACTGATTGTACCGTCGGGTGTACCGTTGGTACCGCTGATATCTCTGTATTTAAAATCACCCGGTTTGGCATTGGGTTGTGCGGATTTGCTGATCTCATCCTGATTTTGGAAAATCCCGTCAACCACATATCCGTAAAAGGAACCGATAGGCCCGCCCACCACGGTACGGGTTGCAAGCGCCCCGCTTGTGAGGCCCACACCGCCATCGTAAATTGCATTTGCCCCGGAAGTAACAGATAGTACCTTATTATTGTTCAGCCCACCGTTCACACCAATGCTGTAATTGAAATCTTTTCCGATGTTGTCACGCCAGTTCAATACGGCTTCTATACCCTTGTTTTGAAAGGTGGCTTGGTTTCCAACAATTCTTCCGGATGCCGTGCCAAGGGAGGTCAACACGGGAATGTCAAAGATAGCTTGCTCCGTTTTCTTAAGGTAATAATCAAGCTCAATGGTAAGTCTGTTTTTTAACAGGGCGCCTTCGATACCAATATCGGTTCCTACACCACGTTCCCAGTAGGTAGTGGGAGGGATAATGGTGTTGATACTGGCACCGGTATTCACCTGTCCGCCGAAAATAGCTGCCAGATTCCCCCCGGTGGCCACCGTAAGCGTGGATAGGTTGGAAGGGACAGATGCATTCCCGATTTTACCCCAGCTTCCTCTTATTTTTAAATTGTCGAAAATATGCTGACCAGCCATGAAAGATTCATTGCTGATTACCCAGCCTGCACCAACGGAAGGGAAGTACCCCCAGGCATTACCTCCCTGGTAAAACTTGGAGGAGCCGTCGGCCCGTAGCGAAGCATTGACCAGAAAGCGGTCATCGAAAGAATAATTTACACGTCCGAAATAGGATGCATACGTTCCCAGGTCGCCTTCATCCGTAACGTTGCGTCCGTCGGCACTCCCCAACGTAAGGAATAAGTCACCCTCACTTTCATAGGGAACATTAAGGGCACTGGCCGTCAGTTTGTAGGACTGGTCGCGCTGTGCAGACTGCCCCACCAACGCTGTGAAGCTGTGTTTGCCGATATCCTTTGTATAGGTCAGCGTGTTTTCGAAGATCCAGTACCTGGTTTGGGGCCGAATGAACTCTAGCTTGCTGGTTGTGTTTCGCTGTTTAAACGTGGCAATGTACTTAGGAACATAAGATCGTGTCTCGTCCTGTCCGTAACGGCCTCCAAGGCTTGTCCTGAATGTCAGTCCATTCAAAATCGTCAGTTCGGCAAAGGCATTCGCGGTCAGCAGGGTTTTCTTGGTATTCTGGTTGAAGAAGTCGATTGTGGTTTGCGGATTGAAATTGTTCCCGTCGCCAAGATTGTAGTCGGTGGGGTCCCCATAGGTTCCGTCGGCATAATAAACCGGGACCACGGGACCTGCGGCATACAACTGACGGAAAATGCCTCCGGCCTCATCTTTAGATTTGCTGAACGAACCCGTTGCGGTGTAACCTATCTTCAGACTTTTTAACACCTGAAAATCGTTTTGCAGGCGGGCGGTGTATCTTTTGAAGTTATTTTTTTTAACGATACCATCCTGATTCAAGTAACCCAGAGAAAAATTATAGGTAGATTTTTCTCCTCCGCCACTGATCGAAATCTGGTGGTTCGTTATCAGCGCATTTCTGAGAATCTGATGATACCAGTCTGTCCCTTCACCAAACTGAGCCGGGTCAAGAATATTCCCTTTGCCATTAATAGCAGACAGCTCATTTACTATCGTTGCATACTCGTTCGCATTGGCCATTTTGATCTGGTTTGTCACTTTCTGGTACCCTACATACCCATTGTAATTTACTACTGCATTACCGGCTTTTCCTTTCTTAGTCGTAATCAGTACCACACCATTGGCCGCCCGGACGCCGTAAATAGATTGACTGGACGCATCCTTTAAGATGTTCATGCTTTCGATATCACCCGAGTTCAGAAAGCTGATATCGTCAAACCAGACCCCGTCCACCACATACAGCGGATTGGCACTGCCGTAGGCGGTACCCGCTCCCCTGATCCGAATTTGCGGAGCCTCACCGGGTTTTCCCGAGTTGCTGATCTGGACGCCCGCAACTTTCCCCTGCAGACCACTCACTGCGTTCATGGAAGGCTGTTTCGAAATCTCGTCTCCCTTAATCTGAACCACAGATCCGGTAACATCCAGCTTGCGTTGTGTGCCATAACCCACAATAATAACCTCATTCAGTGACCTGGCATCGTCTTGTAAAATAACGTTTATGACGGTTTGTGTTCCAACAGTAATTTCCTGGGCCGTCATGCCAATCATTGAAAACACAAGTACCGACTGCGTGGATGGAGTTATAATGGAATAATTGCCGTCTACATCGGTGGGGACGCCCGTGGTGGTTCCCTTTAACAGGACACTCGCTCCCGGGAGGGCCGAGCCATCGGTGGTGGTGACTTTGCCCGTTACCGTAATTTGCTGTCCGTAAGATTGGAGCCCAATAACAAGGAGCAGCATTACAAACAGTGTTCGTAAAACAGTTTTCATTGATGATGATAAATTTGGTATAATTAAAAGAATTAATTGTGCTCAAATATATCGTTAATAAAAGCGGGCAGTCAAATAAGTGACTACATCACCATTACATCAATGAGAATAATGCAATATTTAAGATTGTTTACAGGTCTTTTAATTTAAAATGTACAATCTTATTAAATGTCCATCATATACTGAACCAGGTTGACATCCACAGGTAAGCCAAGTTTTTTCCTGAGGCGGTAACGTTTGATTTCCACTCCGCGGATAGAAATTCCCAGAGCGGGAGACATCTCTTTGGTCGATAGGTTCATCCGCAGGCATGCTGCAAGCCGAAGTTCAGAGGGAGAGATTGTAGGGCTGATGGCCCGGAGGCGTTTGAAAAATTCTTCATGGACTTCATTAAAATTGTCTTCGAATAAAACCCAGTCATCCTTACCGGCTACGTTACGTTCGATACTATGCAATAACTTTTGATAGTGAATATTGGGAAGCTGATGGCCCATTTCTTCCTTTACCTGTTTCAGTTCGTCGCGTATCTCTTCCAGGATCTCATTTTTTTTAACCACGTTGATGGCAATGTTGCTCAGTTGCTGGCTTTTGTTTTTAATTTCTTTCTGGAGATTGTCATTCTGTATCTCCATGATTTTTCGTTCGCTGCTCAGTTGCTGTTGCCTTAGTTTTTCTTCCTGCTCTGCCAGCAGTTTTTCTTTGTTCCTTTTCAGTCTTTTTTCCTGATATATCAACAGTGATAGCAAAAGCAATCCACCAGCCATCAGGAATGCGACCCTGGCATAGGAGGTCTCATACCAATAAGGTATAATTCCAAAGCGATAAGTGGTGACCGACGGGTTTACGGAGCTCCTCAATTCAAAAGTGTACTGGCCCGACTGGAGATTGGTGTAATCTACAAAACTCTGGTCCGTCCAGTCTGACCAGTGCGCCGACAGTTCAGTCAGCCGGTATTGGAACTGAATGTTGCGTCCATAAACAGGCAGTGCAAACGAAATACGGACAGCACGTACGCGGGGCGGGAGCTCCATGCCGTTCTGTATGATGAAATCCTCGGCCGAATTCTGAAGGTTGGTGATCTTCCGGACAACCGGGCTAATCTTCGGCGCATCGTTTTTTTTATCCATTTTCCGGTTATACAAGGCATATCCATCGTCGAGGCAGAAGAAATAATAATCTCCGGCAATGGGTATAATGGTTTCACTGTTTTTGATCAGCGAGATGTCCAGCGTGTTTTTTATATGGTTACGGTCATGGATTTCAACACGGTTGGCATAAATTTTAAACCAGTCGAAACCAAGTCCGGCGCGTACCTTGTAAGGTTCATTTTCTGTCATAAAGGTCTTGCTCGGAACCAGTTTTCCGTGCTGGTCCGGTTCGAAAAAAGTGCTTGCCGAGCGTATCAGGACGGCTTTCTTCCATGAATTGACTTGCACGCTGAAAACGCTGGGGATATCACGGGGAGGAAGATATTCTTTCCAGACAACCGCCGAGTCGAGATTGGCGTTGAGCCTCGTGTAAAACAATCCTTTGTACGCGTGGCCCAGCCAGAATCCTCCGTTGGTATCGCTTGCGATCTGCCGGATGGGGATGGGGGCAATCCCTGTAACAGGATAAGAATAACTCCAGTGGCCTTGTCTGTCTTTTTTATAGATATGAAGACCGTTGTAAGATCCCTGAATCAGCAGTGTATCTTTTTGTTTTACAAAGGGTAGGAAAAACCAGCCGCCATTGATGGCAGATATCTGATGAATGCCATTTTTTTCAATCCGATAAGTACCGTCGTTATGTCCGCAGAGGAGCTCACCGTTTACTGTACTAAGATTCCAGGTCTGCCCTTCCAGACCGGGAACAGGCCGGAAGGGCTCAGACGAGAGCCACCTTTTTGTAAAAACCCCATTATTTGAACCTACATAAAGTTGCCCTTTCCATAGGGCGGCTGCGTAGGTTGAACCCAGCGGGTTGCCGGCCGTCTGATAGGAAAGAAGCGGGGATGTGAGGCTGATCATGTCTATGCCCTGGTCGAGCGCGGCCCAGAGATTTCCCATCCGGTCCTGCGAGAGAGCCAGTACGGTATTGTTCTGCAGGCCATTTTCTTTACTGATATGATATTTGAGCCTTCCAGACGGGTCGATAACATAGATACCCTTCTGGATGGTACCGAAAGCGTAACTGTCGTTCTTATGAAGTACCGCTGCTTTGTTAATGATATTTCTTTTTAACTCGTCGCTTAGTGGTATATTCCAGGGAGTTATCTTGTTGCTGTCCAGCAAAAAGAGGCCGTTTTTCGTAGTACTTATCAGGATTTTGTTTTGAGGAAAGGGTAAAATACCCGTAACGGTGGTAGCAGAAAGTACCTCGGTGCCGGCGACAGGATAGAACTGGCGGTCCTTTAACTCGTACAATCCCTTTCCGATCAGCTGGATCAGAAGCCTGCCGTTGACATAACGCATAAACATAAAGTTGAGGTTGTCGGAGGTTCTTATTTCAACGATGTTGCGACCGTCGTACCGGTAAATCCTGGAAAAGGACTGGAAGTATATGTATGCCGGAGTTTTAAGAATATGCCAGATCTCCTCTGTTTTTAAACTCTGGAATCCGGCATTTTTGCTGAGAGAAATGTATTTCAGAGGGCCCGAACTATTTTTTTTCCAATAGCCGAATTCACCGTATCCTCCTGTATAGATTCGCTGTCCGGATGAATTTATTCCGGTTTTTCCCGAATGATGGAAAGGAGTGTCGTCGCATAAGACAGTCCGGACAATCTGTCCGTCCGGCAATGGATAAAGCTTCCAGGATGCACCATCAAATTCCAGCAAACCATCAGAATTTGCGGTATATATTAAATGATCTTTACTCTGATCGACCGCCCAGTTCTGGTTATGTGCTTTGTAGATACTGAGCGGATAATTGGTGAGTGGGGGGATTTCCTGCGCAAAAGATTGTTGAAAGAATATAAAAAAAATAAGTAAACATACCCAGGCGCATCCCTTACTACGGGAGGTAGTCTTGTTTTTAAAAGAAGTTACCCCTTGTATAAAATTATTGGCGGAAGTCATCCTGGTGCTCTTTTAGTTAGGTTTTAATGCCTGATGGAGGGGTTTAGCTGGGGTTTATGTCCCGTTAACATTATAACGTTAGTTTATGAAAAAAGTAATTTTTCCGTTTCTCCTCTCTGTAACTGTCGCCATGGCGCAGGTAAAGCCCGCGGACGATAATATAAAGTCTGATATCCGTTACAATCTTAATCAATCCGGTTCACATTACATCAAGGTAACATTTTTGAATCAGACCTGGCTCCGCTTCAATGATAATAACCCCGGAACTACCGTGCTGAGCGACGCTGCTTCCAGCACTTTTGATATCGGTTTACGACGTACCCGTTTGCAGCTCTTTGGGCAGCTCACCGACCGCATCTTTTTTTATACCCAGTTTGGAATGAATAATTTTAACAAGGTGAATGGGTTCCCGGGATATAATACGGCAGGAACGCCGAGTAACAGAAAGGTCGCAGCATTTTTCCACGATGCTCTTGGAGAGTATGAATTACAGCGTAAGGGCACAGGTTTTATCCGTTTCGGCGGCGGACTTACCATCGTTAACGGCCTGTCCCGTTTTTCACAGCCCAGCGTGGGTAGCATCATGACCATGGACGTCCCTGTTTTTGGGCAGGCAACGGTTGATCAGACCGACCAGTTTTCACGTAAGCTGGCCATTTACAGCAGGGGGCAGATCGGAAAAGTCAATTATCGCCTGGGTATTGCCGATCCTTTTCCCATCGAAACCAGCGGTTCTGTGCCTCCGGCGCTGGGAACCCATTCTGTTTTCGCACAGAAAAAGCACAAAATGCAGCTTGACGGATTGCTGATTTACAACATTTTTGATATTGAGGATAATACCGTTCCGGGTTATATGACAGGAACCTATCTGGGTAAAAAAAAGGTACTAAACCTGGAAGCGGGACTGATCACACAGAAAAATGCTACCTGGCGAAAGGAAGGAGCTGACACGACTTATTCGAGTATGAATTTATGGTCAGTGGCGGCATATGCTGATATGCCAGTTAACAAAGAAAAGGGCACGGCGGTGTCGGGTTACCTGGGTTATTTCTACACCGACTACGGTAAGGGATATTTGCGCTATAATGGCAGCATGAACCCGGCAACCGGAACTACGCTCCCTATTACAAGTGTCGGTGGAACACACGGGAATACCTATCCCATGTTTGGAACAGGAAGTGTGGTATATGCCCAGGCCGGATATAAACTGAAAGACGGACTACTGGGAAACCAGGGTACTTTCATGCCTTTTGTATCCGTTCAGCATGCTGATTATGACCGTCTGAAGGATGCTATGAATCTTTATAACCTTGGGCTGAACTGGCTGATCAAAGGTCATAATGGTAAACTGACGCTCAATTATGAAAACCGTCCGGTTTACAAAGCAGGTGTTGCTACAAATGAACTGGTGAAAAACGGGAGGAAAGGTGCCTTGATATTACAGTATCAGATTTCGATATAGATTTAAAAGGGTATAAAAGGCAACGGGCTACACTTTGTTTCAGTGCAGCCCGTTGCCTTTTATCGTGACCGACCCGTTACGAAAAGGATAATGCTCCGTTCATGGAACGCACAGCTTCCGCCGATTTTTCAAATGCGGCCTTTTCAGCATCACTCAAACGAAGCGTTACAATTTTCTCCCATCCGCTTCTGCCCAAAACAACAGGAACACCCATACAGATATCCTTTTGGCCATACTCCCCGTTAAGGTAAACGCTGCAGGGAACAATCCTTTTTTGATTTCTTACAATGCTTTCCACCAGCATCATCGTGGCAGCTCCGGGTGCATACCAGGCCGAAGTTCCGATGAGCTTTGTAAGCGTAGCGCCGCCTACCATGGTGTCGGCTGCAACTTTTTCCAGTTTCTCGGCTGACAGGAAACGGCTCACAGGGATACCATTATAGGTTGCCAGGCGTGTGAGAGGGATCATGGTGGTGTCTCCATGACCGCCGATCACCATCCCGTGAATATCAAGCGGAGAAACGTCCATCGCAAGGGCCAGGTAAGTTTTAAAACGGGCACTGTCCAGTGCGCCACCCATCCCGATCAAACGCTTTTTGGGGATACCCGATTCTTTCAGAGCGAGGTATGTCATGGTATCCATTGGGTTGGACACCACAATGATGATTGCCTTTGGCGAATATTTAAGAATGTTTTCAGTTACACCTTTTACGATACCGGCATTGATGCCGATGAGTTCTTCACGGGTCATACCAGGCTTACGGGGAAGGCCGGAGGTAATCACCACTACATCGGACCCCTTGGTTTTTTCATAATCATTGGTTGAACCTATGGGCCTGGTATTAAATCCAAGTAAGGCGGCTGTCTGGTACATATCCAGTGATTTTCCTTCGCTTACACCTTCTTTGATGTCCAGTAAGACAACCTCTTCGGCCAATTCGCGACGGATAATATTATCAGCGGTGGTTGCGCCAACCGCGCCAGCCCCTACGACAGTAATCTTCATAAAGAAACAGGTTTAATGAATTTGAAAATAGTGTTTTGTAAGAAGCCTTAAATTTAGGATACATAATTTGTTAAAACCATAATGAGTGTTATTTTTTATGTGAAAAGTAATAGGCAGGCGTCCAATGTGCAATTTTTTGCGTATGTTGATAGTTATATTGCCATTACCAACCACTTTTTTGAGATCAATGGATACCGATTCGTTAATAAAGAGAATTTTAAAATCTGTTTTTTTTAAACAGGCCGAAAACAAGGCTGGCCGGTATGCGGGTAATGCCTCAAAGCTCTACAAGCTGGTGAGTGACGTGGCTGGTAAGTTAAAGACTGCCGGACTGAAAGGGAACCTGGCGGGCGTGCAGCAGAATGTGCTTTTGCTGATCAGGATGGTGAAAGCCTATGCATCGGGGGAGTACCGGGGCGTGCAATGGAAAAGTATGCTGTCTATAGTGGCAGTGCTGATCTATTTTGTTTCTCCTATTGACCTGATACCCGACTTTCTGCCCATTATAGGTATTTCGGACGACGTTGCCCTTATTGTTTGGCTGATCAAAAACCTGGGTGAGGAAATCCAGAAATTCAGTGTCTGGGAGAAGAGCGAAAAAACAATTAATATAGGATAAAGCGGGTCATTGATTTATTTTATAAAAAAGAATAATTAAATTTGTAAACATAAAAATTAAAAGAGATATGGAATCAGCAACCGTTTTGGCATTTATGGGATTAGGAGGTCAGGAGATCTTTTTTGTGGCATTGTTTGTGTTACTATTCTTTGGTGCAAAGAAAATTCCTGAGTTGATGCGCGGTTTGGGGCAAGGTATCAATGAATTCAAAAACGCAACAAAAGACGTTAAGGAGAATATTGAAAAAAGCATGGAAGACCCCAAATAACGCTTCCATTTTTTATTAAAAGATATAGCAGAGCCGTTTAAAGCAATCTTAAATGGCTCTGATTCTTTATTAATAACCCCACAAAGATATTGATTTTGAAAGATTACCTGACACTGGCTGAAATTCAGAAAGATATACGTGAAGGAGATTTGACATGTGTCAAGTTAGTGAGTCATTACCTGCATCAGATTGAATCCAAGGCCCATTTGAACGCTTTTGTTGAGGTTTATCAGCAAGAGGCATTACAGAAAGCAGCTACCGTCGATGAGAAAATCAGGGAAGGTACGGCAGGGAAACTGGCGGGCCTCATCGTTGGATTGAAAGACGTGTTATCCCATACCGGCCACGGGGTACAGGCCGGAAGCAAGATCCTTCATGCTTACAAAGCTCCGTTTACCGCAACGGCTGTTCAGCGGTTGCTGGATGAAGACGCTATTGTGATTGGCAGACAAAACTGTGACGAGTTTGCCATGGGTTCGTCCAATGAAAATTCCTCGTTTGGTCCGGTATTAAATGCACAGGATATCACCAAAGTTCCCGGCGGCTCCTCCGGCGGCTCCGCGGTGGCTGTCCAGGCCGGGCTCTGCCATGCATCACTGGGCAGTGACACAGGCGGCTCGGTACGCCAGCCCGCCGCTTTTTGTGGGGTGGTAGGTACCAAGCCTTCCTACGGCAGGGTTTCCCGCTGGGGGTTAATCGCCTATGCTTCGTCGTTTGATTGTATCGGGCCTATCACAAAAAGCGTGGAAGATGCGGCACTGATACTGGAGGTGATGGCCGGTGCCGACGAATTCGACAGTACCGTTTCGTCCCGGAATGTACCAGCCTATAGTGGGTTGTTAGGTAGTGAAAGAAAAGTAAGAATTGGTTATATTGCGGAATCTATTGAAAATGAGTCGATAGCTCCTGAAATACGGCAACGTACAAAAGAGGTTCTTGAACGGCTAATGGAGGAAGGGCACGTTGTGGAGGCAGTGCAGATGCATACGCTGGCACACTTGCTACCTACCTATTATATACTGACAACGGCAGAAGCCAGCTCCAATTTGTCGCGTTTTGATGGTGTAAGATATGGCCACCGGAGCAACGAAGCGGTAGATCTGGAGTCTTTATATAAAAAATCCCGGACAGAGGGTTTTGGAGATGAAGTAAGAAGAAGAATTTTGCTGGGGACATTTGTTTTGAGTGCAAATTACTATGACGCATACTATACCAAAGCGCAACGCGTTAGAAGTTTGGTACGGGCGGAGACCGAAAAGTTTTTTGAAAATTATGATTTTTTCATATCGCCCGTAACGCCGACCACCGCGTTTACGATCGGGGAAAAAACCGAAGATCCGCTCCAGATGTATCTCGCAGATATTTTTACGGTACATGCAAATGTTGTGGGTTGTCCGGCGATTTCAATTCCTAATGGTACTGATCGTGACGGGATGCCCATAGGAATACAGATTATGGCCCCGTATTTTGGAGAAAGTGATATGCTCTCGTTCGCCAGGCAGTTACAGCGGCTGATCGGTGAAAGCCTTGCGATGTCATAATTTTTTTGCCGGATTTGTAAATGGATCCTGCGGACCCTTCCGCATGTGATATAGTAAAAAATCGTACCGGCACGGAGCATTCATGAGGGTAAAAACGGAAAGGAGCTCCTTTCAGAATTGACTAGTGTTAATGTCTAAGAGATTATTCTGATTCAACAGGCTGATTTTGAGTGGCTTGAAAAGTTATAAGACAGGGAATATCCCATAGTTAAAATGTAGGGGTAGGCCCAATGATAAAGACCAGGAATAGATAACCTTCAAAAAACATTTATTAATGAAGATTTCAAAGAGAGTGTTTTGGCTCGGAGCCATGTTTGCAGGAATGGGAAATGTGTGGGCTGTGGCGAGTATTCCACTAGAGCAGGGTAAATGGGAACAGGATACACTTGGAATTGCCGCAGCGGCAGACGAGATAGCGCTGGCCTATTTGCCAGACGTGGAGGAGATCGGAAACACACCTTCCATTCCGGAGCCATTGCTAAGAGAGAGATTTGCCAGGCTTGAAAAGTCTATACCCCTTAACTATAATAAATCATCTCACGAATTTGTAGAGTATTTTATCTATAAAAAAGCGAATTTCACGCGGACCATGATGGAGAAAATGCCTTTGTATTTTCCCCTTTTTGAAAAAACACTCCAGAAATATGGCCTTCCGCAGGAGCTTAAGTACCTTTCCATGATCGAGTCAGGGCTAAATCCCAGGGCCATTTCAAGAGCACGTGCCGGAGGGCTTTGGCAGTTTATGTCTGCAACGGGAAGGGAGTTCGGGCTGCAGCAGAACGGATACATTGATGAGCGTTTTGAACCGGTGAAGGCAACTGATGCGGCATGCAGGTATCTGACACAGCTACACAATATTTTTGGAGACTGGGAACTCGCACTAGCCTCTTACAACACAGGTCCGGGAAACGTCAAGCGAGCCATGCGCAGGTCAAGAGGCACCACTTTTTGGACCATATACAATGTACTTCCCAAAGAAACCCGGTCGTATGTCCCGCAATTTGTGGCAATGAACTATATGATGAATTATGGACATGACCATGGGATCTACCCTGAAAATCCGGAATATCTGGTTCCCAGTGACACGATCCATATCAATGGGTATATCGACCTGGAGGCATTCTGCACCAACAGCGGGATTGATTTTGAGGAATTGAACAAACTGAATCCGCAGATTACAAAAACGATACTTCCTGATAATACCCAGGGTTTTGTCTTAAAAGTGCCCAGTGTTAAATATACTTATCTGGTAGCCAACAGAAGTTCTATCATGGATTCCTGTACACGCAGGCTACTCCCGGGACAGGTTATGCTGGCACGGACAGACAGCGCTTCCACGGATTCAGTATTAGCGGCAACGGGCAAGTTATACGCCAATACTGAAGAGGAGGACGAAGAGCCCGAAACGGCTAGCCGGGTAAGATCAAAAAGAACAACGCATACCGTCAGACGAGGCGAAACACTTCAATCCATTGCAAGTAAAAATCGGGTAGAAGTTGCTCAGCTAAAAAAATGGAATCGGTTGCGGAGTAGCAGAATACGGAAGGGGCAGCATCTGGTGCTCTATAAGCAAGTCAGAGA
The DNA here is from genome assembly GCF_907164905.1 of Dyadobacter sp. CECT 9275. Lineage (NCBI taxonomy): Bacteria > Pseudomonadati > Bacteroidota > Cytophagia > Cytophagales > Spirosomataceae > Dyadobacter > Dyadobacter helix. The sequence continues at coordinate 562,700 of NZ_CAJRAF010000001.1, forward strand.
AAAGGTGCCTGTAAAAAATGCTGTTGCTTCTACATACGGGTCGGCTACAGAGGCTCCGGTAAAAAGCCATAAGAAAATAAAAATGCGCTATCACACGGTTCAGCACGGTGATACACTATGGACTATTTCCCAACGCTACGGCCTGCCTCTGAGTGATTTAAAAAGAGCGAATAGAATAAGAGGAAATGAGATCAAACCAGGTATGAAGCTATTGATTTCTGGCTAGTACTGTAAGCACTTTCACACATGCTAAATAATATTTATGATTGCCTACGTTAGCGGAACGGTTGTTCACAAAGATCCAGCCTATGCAATAATCGACGTAAACGGGCTGGGGTATGAATTAAAAATTTCCCTCCAGACGTATGCCGCACTTCCTGAAAAAGGTGTTCGATGTAAGCTAGTAACATATCTCAGTATCCGAGAGGATGCCCACGTCCTCTTTGGGTTTTGGGCAGAAGAGGAAAAAAAGCTTTTTCTTGACCTGATAGGCGTATCAGGTGTAGGTCCTTCCACTGCACTCGTTATGTTATCTTCATTTTCGTCCGAAGAAATTATGAAAGGCATTGCGGAGGAAGATGTCCGTCTGATCCAATCGATTAAAGGCATAGGTTCCAAGACTGCCCAGCGCGTTATCCTTGAATTAAAGGATAAAATGAAGAAAGAAGCAATTTCCCTGAATGCTGATTTCAGAACTTCAGACGGGACGTCGGCTCGGATACGAAATGAGGCGATGGCTGCACTGGTGACGCTGGGTATACCTAAGGCCACTGCCGAAAAAAGTATTGATTCAATAATAAAGCGGGAGGGAAGCGGTATCACGGTGGAACAATTGATAAAACTTGCATTGCGGTAGTAATTACAGGACTTCTCGTGCCGGTTTCGGAAAACATGGATTTGATATTAGCCCCAACCTTCCCAAAATTCAGAATTAGCTTTGTCATCAACGGTTTACTCACTGCTTTTTAAGGCTTTAACATTTTCGGCTGGAGCCATGCTATTAGCAACGGCCCCGGTTGATATAGAGACGGATAATACCCCATACCTCGCCGACCTGGTGCTGGCGGCGGATACCCTTGTTGATTCAACTAAAAGAACCATAGGCCGATCGGGTAGCCAGATGATCACCCGGCTGAAGGACTATTATGCCAACCGGCTGGTGCAGCCCCGGCCACGGTCACCCTTTTATTTAAAAGATCCGGCCAATATCGCTACCAGCATCTTGCTGGATAGTTCGGGCAAGGTGGGTGTAACTGAGCAGATCCAGACGCCAACGGGCCGCTTGGACTACCGCGCGCCTGAGCTCATGGATATCGAAACTTATGACAAGATTCAGGAGGACAGGGCATTCAAAAGTCTTTTAAGGGAATATGCAGGCAGGCAAGATGGAAAAAGTGCCATGGGGGCCAGGGGATTGTTGCCCAAGTTGGATATTCCGCCTGCCATTTCAAAATTGCTGGGAGATGATTTTATAAATTTTAAACCCACCGGTTTTGTATCCCTTGATCTGGGTGTGATGCACCAGTTTCTTGATAATCCCGTTATCCCGATCAGACAGCGGAAGACTACCCAGTTTATTTTCAATCAACAGATTAACATTAATTTTGACGCAAAACTGGGAGACCAGCTGGGTTTTCAGACGAACTTTGATACCAAGGCCAATTTTAATTTTGAGAATGCCATTAAGCTGAACTATAAAAATCCGGAAGAAAGTTTTATCCGAAAAATTGAAGCGGGTAATATCAACTGGGCGATCAACAGCCAGCTTATTCCCGGCGTACAGAATCTGTTTGGTATTAAAACCGATTTTCAGTTTGGCAGACTGAGTGCCACTTTTGTGGCGTCCAATCAGAGATCCAGCAAAGAGAGGTTTGTTCTCAGAGGCGGGGCGCAAAGCAGGGAATTTGAGCTGAAGGCTGATACCTACGACGAAAACCGAAACTTCTTCCTGTCGCAGTATTTCCGGAGTATTTATGAAAAATCACTTCAGAATACCCCTCAGATCACTTCCGGAGTGACAGTAACCCGTATGGAGGTATACGTAACAAACCGTACCACCACCACGGAATCTCTGCGCAACGTTGTCGGCTTTACGGATTTGGGGGAACCCTCCCCGTATCGGAGCGGCAGCCAGAACCTGGCGCCCATTCGTTCCAATTTGCCGGTTGATAATGCTACAAATGGTTTGTATAACACGCTTAAAAATAACGAAGGTTTCCGGCAAGTGGATGCCACGAATTCATTTATCACTGGTTTGGGGTTTGAGAAAGCAGTGGATTATGAATTATTGAGAGGAGCCAAAAAACTGGTAGCTGAAAGAGATTATACTTTTCACCCACAGCTTGGTTACATATCGTTGACTACCGCCCTGCGCAATGATGAAATTCTGGCAGTAGCCTATGAATATACATTAAACGGGAGGTCTTACAAGGTGGGTGAACTCACGGAGGATTACCAGAACCGGAAGGATAATGAGGTAATTGCGCTGAAATTACTCAAGTCGTCGACGATACGTAACAATACCAACCTGCCTATGTGGGATCTGATGATGAAAAACGTTTATTCATTAGGAACCAGCCAGATCGATAAGCAGGGATTTCAGCTCAGGGTAATTTATAAGGATGATTTGACAGGTATTGACAACCCCAATCTTCAGGAAAGCAGTATTGCCAATGTACCGCTGATACGCCTGCTGGGTCTTGACCGGCTCAACCCTGTGAATGATCTTCAGCCCGATGGCAACTTCGACTTTGTGGATAAACTTACTGTGGATACCAAAACAGGTCGCATCATTTTTCCGGTGCTGGAACCGTTTGGGTCAACGCTGTCAAGGAAATTTGGCGCCGGGGAAGATCAATATCGAAGTAAGTATGTATTTAATGAACTGTATCGGACAACGATGATCGACGCTCAGCAGATTACCGAGCGGAATAAATATTATCTTAAAGGATCTTATCAGTCCAGTTCAGGTACTACCGTACAGTTACCGTTTAACGTGCTGGAATCGTCGGTGACGGTGACCTCGGGCGGAGTGCCGCTTTCGGCAGGTTCCGATTACATAGTCGAGGCACAGATCGGCCAGGTACGTATCATCAACACCAGCGTTCTTAATTCCGGACGAGAGATCGTGATTGAATATGAACGTCCGGATATGTTCCAGAACCAGATCCGCTCTCTGCTGGGAACAAGGCTTGACTACGTGGTTAACCGGGATATGAGTATCGGGCTCACTGCCATGAAATACCGGGAGAGGCCGGCGGGTTTTCTTACCCGGGTTTCTATTGGGAATGAGCCGGTAAATAACACAATGGTGGGTTTTGATATCAATGTCAGAAAAGATGTTCCGTTCCTGACCCGGTGGCTGGACAAGCTTCCGTTGATCCAGACCAAAGAAATGTCCACCATTCAGTTTAAAGCGGAGGTTGCCAAGCTTTTCCCAGGCGTGTCCAAAGACGTTAATAACAGGTCTCTGGTAGATGATTTTGAATCAGCACGTACGGTCTATGATCTGGCACGCCAACCTCAGAAATGGCGCCTTGCTGCGGTTCCGGCCAAATTCAGAAGCGGAGCCGATGGGAAGTCACTGGCCTATGCCTACAAGCGGGCCAAAATATCTGCCTACACCGTTGATAATATTTTTGGCGGCGCGCAGGGCTTAGGAGGAGGGTACCAGTCGCCTTCTAATATAACGGAAGCCGACAGAGAGAATTTTTACGAGAGATTGTATCTGCCTAATGAAATATTCCCGAACCGTTCCATTGCCGGGCTGGTGACTTATCCGCAAAATATACTGGATATTGCCTACTATCCGAGTGAGCGGGGTATCTACAATTACAATACAGACTTAACGCCCGATGGCCGTCTGAAGCTTCCCAAGCAAAACTTTGGAGCGCTTACGCGGGCCATTACTTCAGACAATGATTTTGATAATGCCAATATCGAAAATATTGAGTTCTGGATGTTGGATCCCTTTATCAAAGATAATGTAAAAGGTGTAGTGCGGGATGGGTTTGAGAACAAGCCTAACAACACAGGTGGCAAGCTGGTTTTCAACCTGGGAGATATATCCGAGGATGCCATTCCGGACGAACGTTACAATTTTGAGAATGGTTTGCCCATTACTCAAAAAGTGGTGAACGTCAATGTAGATTCTACGGCATGGGGGTATGTCACCAAATCCCAGTATCTGATCAACGCTTTCAGTAATGAATCAGGCGCACGGCAGCGGCAGGATATCGGTCTGGACGGTCTTACAAATGAAGAAGAAAGGATTTTCTTTAAACAATATATAGACAGATTACCCGCTAACCTGACCACCGAGGCCAGGCAGAAAATAATCTCTGATCCTTCCGGAGATGACTTTAGGTTTTTCCTTGGAGCTGAACTGGATAGTGCCAACAGTAAGGTGCTTGAACGCTACAAAAACTATCTGGGAATGGAAAACAATTCACCGGAGAGTTCTGGAAATGCGGCAACCATCACACCCTCTTCCATTAATATACCGGATGGTGAGGATATGAATGTGGACAATACCATTAATGACAACGAATCCTATTACGAGTATGAGATAGACCTCAAACCGGATCAGCTGGCTGTCGGTAGCGGATATGTTGTGGATAAAACCGTGACTGACGGACAGAACTGGTATCTGTTCAGGGTACCTCTAAAGGAATTTACCGGCAATGTAGGGGGAATGAACGGCTTTAAGTCGATCCGGTTCATCAGAATGTACCTGGCCGAATTTGAGCAGCCCGTTGTACTTCGTTTTGCCCAATTGCAGATGGTAGGGCAGCAATATCGCAAGTACACTGCCGAACTTAGCAGTACAGGTTTGGAAGAAGTTCCTGAACCTTATGATGCCAAGCTTACCATTGGGACCGTGAGTATTGAGGAGAACGGACAAAAAAGTACTACTTCTGACAGAAAATATCAGTATACCCTGCCTCCGGGGTGGATCCGGGACCAGGACAACACCCAGCGGCCTCCTCTGTTGTTGAATGAGCAATCGATGAGTATCTGTGTGACCAACCTTCGTGACGGAGATGCACGGGCCGTATACAAAAATGTGAACCTGGACCTGCTCTTTCGCAAGCGTCTGCGGATGTATGTTCACATGCAGAACGATCAGGATGAAGACTATATGGTGGGAGGGTTTATGCGGATAGGTACCGACCTCACTCAGAATTACTATGAAATCAATATCCCGAAGCTGAAAGCAACTACTCCGTCGGCCAGCGTGGATACGGAAGTATGGCCTGAGACCAACGAAATTAATATAGCACTGGCAGACCTGATCAGGGTGAAATCTCTGCGAAACAGACAGATTGATAAAAACCAGAGTGTGCCCTACACCATCCTCACCGATGATGGTAAATATGAACTGACGGTGGTGGGAAATCCGGATTTGAGTGCCGTGAAGGTAATGATGATCGGGATGCGTAATCCTAAATCCAATGATGAAGCGGCCAAGAGCTTTTGTTTATGGGTTGATGAAATGCACGTGGAAGGATTTGATGATACGGGCGGAATGGCTGCTATTGCCCAGCTTAATGCCAAGCTGGCTGATTTTGCCACGGTATCTGCCTCGGGGCGTATCGAGACATTCGGTTTTGGGAGCGTACAGCAAAGAATCGGGGAACGGACCCGAAACTTCACTTCGGAATTTGGTATCTCTTCCAATGTCTCGCTGGATAAGCTGCTGCCGCAGAGCTGGGGTTTCAGTATTCCCATGTTTGTGAGTTATGACCGCCGGAATGTGAAGCCGCATTTTGATCCGCTGGATCCGGATACACCTTTGAATACCTCCCTGGATAATCTTCGAACCGATGAAGAACGGGACGGATACCGGCGGATGGTGGAAGAAAACGGAGTTAAAAGAGGTATCAATTTTTCGAACGTAAGGAAGGTCAAAACAAAGCCCGGGGCCAAAAATCACTTTTATGATTTTGAGAATTTTGCATTTACCTATGCCTTCAGCGACGATCGCCGGAGGAATATCCTGACGCAGGAATATACCCAGAAAATGTATAAGGGTGGTATTGCCTATACTTACAGCAGCCAGCCGAAAGCGTTTGAGCCATTTAAAAAATGGCAGACCAAAAACAGATGGGGAGAGTTTATCAAGGAGTTTAACCTGACATTGCTCCCCAACATGGTATCCGTGCGTACCGATGTTGACAGACGGTTCCTGAAAACACAGTTGCGCAATGCAGATCTTACCACAGATGGTATTCAGCCTATGTATGAGAAATATTTCTGGTTTAACCGGTACTACGACCTGGGCTGGAACCTCACCAGGAATATGACACTTACTTACAATGCATCTGCCAACTCTATTATTGACGAGCCAGGGGGAGATATCAATACCCAGGAAAAGAAAGATTCGTTATGGGCTAATTTTAAAAAACTGGGACGGATCAAAAACTTTGACCAGCGGATTGACCTGACCTACCGTTTGCCACTGGATAAGATTCCATTGCTGGACTGGATGACCGCCGATTACAAGCATGCTGTGGCTTACCAATACCAGGCGAATGCGCTCGGGCTAAAGGATACCACGGGATTACCGTTCGGAGATATTATCCGTAACAGCCGCGAAAGAGGGCTTTCGGGGAAGGTGGATTTTGTAGCCCTTTATAACAAACTTAAGTATCTGAAATTTGCCAACACCCCTTCGGCCTCACGTAAAAACTTTGCCAGAAGTCCTGGGGATATAGAAGAGGTAGATATGAGATCTACCGATGTTCTCAAAAATATCACCCGTCTGCTGATGACCGTACGCGGAATTAATTTCAGCTATACCATACAGGAAACCACAGCCTTGCCGGGATATCTGCGAGCGCCGAAGTACTTCGGGCTGGATAATGCCAATGCACCAGGGCTGGGTTTTGTGCTGGGACAGCAGGATCGTAACTTTCAGATGAAAGCAGCAGAAAAGGGGTGGATTACCAAAAGCATGGAGCAGAACCAGCCGTTTCAGCAAACGATTTCCAAGCGTTTCAATGCAGGTACTTCGCTCGAACCGTTTAAAGACTTCAAGGTGACGCTTAATGCCAGCCTGGAACGTCAGGATGCGTATCAGGAATTTTACAGACCGGAGAGTGCGGGCGGACCGTTTGTTTCCCAAAACCCACTGCGTAACGGACAGTTCAGGATGTCGTTCCTGTCATTCAGAACTGCTTTTGCAAAGGCGAAAAGAGATAATTCTTCCGAAGTATTCGATAAATTCAGGGCCTATCGTGCCATTCTCAGAGATCGGTTGAACAGTGAAAATAAGAGTGGGGGAGAGTACAATGAGAACTCACAGGATGTTTTGATTTCGGCCTTTTTTGCAGCTTACCGGGGCAAAGATCCCTTGACGGTCAGGACCAACCCATTTCTGAAATTTCCGATGCCCAACTGGGACGTAAGGTACACGGGACTGTCACAGCTGGCGTTGTTCAAAAGGTTATTCAGCTCGTTTTCACTGAATCATAAATATTCTTCAGAGTATAGCGTGGGCAATTTTACGTCCTCTCTGGACTATGAAGCGCTATATGTGAACCTGGCGGTGAATGGCTATCCGCTGTCGTCCAGGCTTAATGATCTGGGACAGTATGTGCCGGTTTTTGCTATGAGTACCATTACTCTTCAGGAGCGGTTTGAGCCGTTACTGGGGGTTGAATTCCGGACGCAAAGCAGAATCACGGTAAGTTTTGACTACAACAGAAGCCGGAGCATCGCACTGAGCCTTTCCAACTCCCAGGTGGCTGAGTTATTCGATCAGAATATGAGGGTCAGGATTGGATTTACCAAAAACAATGTGGCAATTCCTTTCAAAATCAACGGGGTGAAAAAAAGGCTGAAAAATGACCTGACCACGCAGATCATGCTGACCTTTGCAGATACCAGGGCAATTCAGCGGAAATTTGATGGAGAGAATATTCCCATAGCAGGTAATATTAATTTCCAGCTGCGCCCTACCATTCAGTATGCAGTGAGCAACCGCCTGAACTTTACTTTGTATTTCGACAGAACCTTTAACGACCCGCTGGTATCCAATTCATTTTACAGATCAAGTACCTCGGGTGGTGTTCAGCTGAAATTCAATCTGGCGGAATAAAAAATTTCCATTTGGAAAATACAGTGTACATCCTGTAATTTGCGGACGAAAGTCATATCCCAACTTTACACCAGACATATCATGAATTTCCCTTCAGAACTAAAGTATACAGAAGATCACGAGTGGATCCGCATCGAGGGTGACACGGCCTACATTGGAATTACTGACCATGCGCAGCAGGAGCTTGGCGATATTGTATATGTGGATATTAACACCGTGGGAGACACACTTGAAAAAGGTGATGTTTTTGGTTCTGTTGAAGCGGTGAAAACGGTTTCCGATCTTTTTATTCCTGTGGCCGGCACGGTGTTGGAAGTGAATGACGCACTGGACGCCGAACCTGAACTAGTCAATTCGGATCCCTATGAAAAGGGCTGGATGGTAAAGATCAGTGTTTCCAATCCAGGGGATATTGATGGTTTGCTCTCTGCTGAGGACTACAAAAGTTTTATTGGTGCCTGATAAGAATTTGAAGCTCCTCTGGGAGCTTTTTTTATAGATACCAATTTTTGATTTAACAGGCACGAATTAAAATAAGGGAACAGGAGCAAATGTATCCGTTGTTCGTAAATAGAAATCGATTTAGATGAAAGTAATAGTCCGGTCGGCCAGGGTCATTGATAATAGTTCGGCTTTGAATGGTCAGGTCAAAGATTTGCTGATAGAAGACGGGATCATCAAACAGATCGGGGATGATCTTACCAGCGAAGGCGCTTCGGAATATTCCGGAAACGGCCTGTGTGTTTCCAATGGCTGGGTAGATATGCGTGTTGCTTCCCGGGATCCCGGTTTTGAGCACAAAGAGGACCTCGTGTCGGTGCGTGAAGCAGCGGCTCGTGGCGGTTTTACGGAAATTGTTTTGCTGCCCAACTCATCTCCGGTGGTGCACAGCAAGGATACTGTACGGTATCTGCACCAGGCCGGTAATATTGGGGCGGTTCGTTTGCATGTTGCCGCGGCTGTTACCCGGAACGCAGAGGGAGTTGATTTCACCGAAATGATGGATTTGCATGCCGCAGGAGCCATAGCTTTCACAGATGGGGAGTATCCTATTCAGAATGCGGATCTGTTACTGAAAACCCTGTTGTACCTGCAGCCACTCAATACCCTACTGATGAACCGGCCGGAAGATCGACAGCTTGCTCTCTACGGGCAGATGCATGAAGGCGTTACCAGCACGCTCATCGGCATGAAAGGGATACCTTCACTTGCGGAGGAGATGATGGTGATCAGAGATCTGAAATTACTGGAATATACCCTCGAAAACAGAGCCTATAGCGCTACCGCTCCTTCACTGCATTTTTCGCTGATCAGTACTTCGAAAGCGGTAGATCTGATCCGGGAAGCAAAGGCAAAAGGGCTGCCGGTATCTTGCGATATTGCCGCTCACCAGCTTGCTTTTACAGATGAGGATCTCATCGGCTTTGATACCAACTTAAAGGTAAGCCCGCCGTTCAGGTCCGGAGCCGATGGCGAGTCTATCCGACAAGGACTTGCGGATGGTACCATTGATGCCATTGTTTCGGATCATTGCCCGCATGATGAAGAAAGCAAAAACCTGGAATTCGATCACGCCGATTTTGGGATTACCGGTCTTGAAACGGCTTTCTCAACGGCTCTTGCACATTGTGGGCTGGGTACGGAGCAATTGATAGAAAAACTAACAACCAGGCCACGAAACATCCTCCGTCTGGCCAGGCAAACGATCAGCGAAGGTACCGAAGCAAATCTAACTTTCTTTGAACCGGAAACGGAGTGGGTCTTTGAAAAGAGTTATTCCAAGTCAAAAAATTCACCCTTTCTGAATAAAACATTAAAAGGAAAAGTAAGGGGGATTTTGAACAGGGGAGAAATATTGTGGTATTAACAAAGACGGTAGCCGGGCTAAATTATTCGGACTGCCGTTTTCAATTTTATGAAATCAATAATAGCATATTTTAATAAACCTATTTTAAAGCTTCCGCTGATCTTTGGCCTGATAACGGGTGTTTTGGTGTTCGCCTTTTTTATAGGTCTTTATCTGATCGGGATCGTACCGCTGGGAAATAATAAAGTGCTTGATTTTGGTATTCACCTGATCATGATGGCTGGTGCCTGCTGGTATTACAGAAAGCACATTGGTGACGGTTTTTTGCATCTCTGGGAAGCACTGACGATATGTTATGTAGTGAATACGGTGGCAGCGTTCATAGCGGGATGGCTGATATACTTTTTTGTGACATACATAGATCCTGTCGTTTTTACCAAATATCTGGCCGAAATGGCGACCCTTCTGGAGCACGGAAAAGCTGAGCTTGTCAAGAATATTGGCCTGCCCGAGTATAATAAAATGTTCTCCGAAATTCAGTCTATGCAAAGATCAGAAATTATAACCGATGAGATCAGTAAAAAAACAGTTATGGGTATCATTCCTATTCTCATCATTTCGCTGATATTCAGAAAACAGAACTACGGCGTTTTTCATAATAAATCCTAAATTTACAGGGACTGATCCGCCCAAAGTATCGTACACATAACTGCGAAACGTTTAAACCTCTGCAACCATGGAAGAAAAAGTATCAACCGCGCGTGTGGCCTTGAAATACGGTGTATTGTCGTCCATTGTCATTATGATATACACCACCATACTCAATGTTTCGGGGTTGTCACAAAACAAGGGATTGGTCTCTCTGACCTTTCTTATCTTGGTCGTAGCCATTGTGCTGGCAATGAAAGACTTCAGAGAGCAAAATAAAGGATATATGTCCTATGGAGAAGGTTTGGGCTTAGGTTCGCTTTTGTCGGCAATAATGGGTTTGCTGGGCTCGGCTTTTAGTATGTTCTACATGCAATTTATAGACAATACCTTACTCACACAGGGGCTTGACCAGGTACGTGCAGACATGGAAGCAAAGGGTATGGATGATGCGCAGATTGATCAGGCAATGGAATTGTCTCAAAAATTTATGTCGCCTGGTTTCATGTTTGCGATGGGCGTGTTTGGATATGTTTTGGTGGGCTTCCTTTTGTCCCTGATCATATCCCTGATCATGAGGAAGGAAAAACCTGTTTTTGAATAAATAATCTTTGATTTACAGCAATTCAACCAGCGCAGGACGTGTACGCAATTTTTCAGAAAGAAATTGGAAGTTTTTTTAACTCTCTGATTGCTTATATCGTAATGGCGGTTTTCCTCACCGCCGTCGGGTTAATTGTGTGGGTTTTTCCCGATTCTAATATTCTGGACTATGGATATGCGGATCTGGCCTCCTTCTTTTATCTTTCACCTTACGTACTGCTTTTTCTGATCCCCGCAATCACCATGCGCTCGTTTGCCGAAGAAAGCCGGAATGGAACGCTGGAACTTCTGCTTACAAAGCCACTTCGTAACAGCGATCTCATTCTTGGGAAATTACTCGCCAACTGGGTTTTGGTGGCGTTGATGCTACTGCCCACGTTGTTATACTATTTCAGTGTCTATCAGCTGGGAAATCCCGTCGGGAATATCGATTCGGCAGGTGTTTTTGGTTCTTACATCGGACTGCTCCTTTTTAGTGGTGTACTGGTTTCGATGGGGATCTGGGCATCAGCCCTTAACGACAACCAGATCGTATCCTTTATTCTTGCCGTGTTTATTGCCTTTCTCTGGTATGTAGGTTTTGGCGCGATATCCGCACTTTTGGGTACCGGAAGCCTGGCGCGCCTTTTTTCATGGATGGCACTTGACGAACAATATCGTTCACTTGGGAAGGGGCTGGTCGACTCGGGAAGCGTGGTTTACCTGCTAAGCGTGATGGTATTCTTCACCAGCCTCACCTTCTGGCGCCTGGAATCTCTCAGAAAATAACGGGTATTTTTTCTCTTTTTTTGAGATATAGCCCGCATGTGTGCGCAACTTTTCACATCTCCGCGTTCCTGTTTTGATCCAACATTGTGCCGTATTCGTATATGAATTAAAAACGCACACTGGAATGGATAGGTTTACCGGATTTTTAGGAGTTGCACTGATGGCACAAACCAACTCAATGATGCATCAGGCTTATAGCCAGACAATAAATTATCTGCCCTTTGGTGGGATCAACAGAAATTTTATTAGCTTGCCTGTAAGAAATAATCCATTTAATATCAAGCAACTCTTGGCGACTGTTAAGTTAAAATACTCGGAAGAGGAATTAGTTACAGCCCTGAAAAGGAATGAAAGAACTGCTTTTGAGTTCTTGTACGACCACTATTCCGGTGCGTTGTTTAATATCATTTCTAAGACGGTCAGAGATGAAGAAAGGGCAGCAGATGTGTTGCAGGAATCGTTTTTAAAAATTTGGAAAAATATTGCTTCCTACAACCCTGAAAAGGGCAGGCTGTTTACCTGGATCATGAATATTGCCAGAAACGGTGCAATTGATGCGGTTAGGGTGGAGGGAAGGAAACCGGAGATGGACGACATTGAAAACCGGGCGGTACTAAATGAACCCGATGAAAATGAGAGTCTGCAGGCCGACAGTGCCGAGTTAAAGGCAATTGTGGATATGCTAAGGCCTGAAAGGAAGCTGCTCATTGATATGGCCTATTTTCAGGGATATACTCATGAAGAGATTGCAGATAGGCTGGGTATCCCGCTGGGTACGGTCAAATCAAGAATCAGAACAGCGTTACAAGAGTTAAAACATTACTTTGCAGTATGAATATCCAAGCCTACATAGAGTCCGGTATATTAGAGGAATATGTATTGGGTACTGTTTCTCCTCAGGAAAAGCAGGAGGTGGAGTGTATGTCTCACATTTATCCGGAGATCAAGCAGGAGCTGCTAAGGACGGAAAACGCTTTGGAAGAATATGCTTTAAAGCACCAGACGGCCCCGCCGGCATCTTTAAAAGAATCATTGTTTTCCAAAATGAATTTTGAAGAAATACCGGTTGCGGATGAACCAGACAACGCAGAAGTGAACGGTAATCCGCTTGTCGTTCCTGAGGGGGATTCCAAAGTAATTGATAATGTATTTATACGGCAGGAGTCAAAAGAAGTGGTACCGTTTTGGGCAAAATTATCTGCAGCTGCTTCGGTTCTTCTAATCTTATTTGCAGGATGGGCTGTTATGCAAATGTCCGACCTCAAAAAGCAGAGGGAAGCGCTTTTGAGTGAAGCAAATGGTTTGAAGGTAGAAATGGATCAGGTAAAGCAGGAAATGCATTACAGTGTTGAACTGGCGAAGTTGTACCGGGATCCATCATACAAAGTGATTCATATGGCGGGCCTGGAGAAGTCGCCACAGAGTACTGTTGCGGCATTTTGGAATACCCAAACCAACGAAGTAATGCTGGATGTGGAAAAACTTCCGGCTGCTCCCGAAGGGAAACAATATCAGTTGTGGAGTATAGTGGATGGCGTTCCTGTTGACATTGGAATGCTCGACCATCAGTTTATTGGAAAGGTACTCAGGATGAAATCAACCAAGGCAGGACCGGTAGCTTTTGCCATAACACTTGAAAAACAAGGTGGAAGTCCTGTACCTACAATGACGGAAATGTATGTCATGGGAAAAGTTTAGTAAACCCACTGCTATCATAGCCTGAACCCGTTCCAGAGTATCCGGAGCGGGTTTTTCTTTTAACTCGCTGAAATTTTGTAAGGCTTTACTTGACAGCAAAAAAGCGGAACAGTGCGCCCCGCTTTTTGCTTATATCTTTAACTAATTCAGCCGTACACAATACTTTTCGGTACTAGGCAAGCACGCTCAGAACCTGCTCCAGGATAATTTTGCCGTCGGTATTGCCCAATGCAGGATCAGCTGCGCGCTCTGGGTGAGGCATCATGCCGAATACATTTCGTTGTTCATTACAAACGCCTGCGATGTTTTCGAGGCTACCATTGATATTGGCTTCGTCGCTGATATTTCCGTTAGCGTCACAGTATCTGAACAGGATCTGGTCGTTGTCGTTCAGTTTTTTCAATGAATCGCTGTCCGTAAAGAAACGGCCCTCTGCATGAGCTATGGGTATTTTGAACGCTCTGTCCTGATCCAGGCCAGCGGTCAGCAGGCTGTTGGTGCTTTGCGGTTTCAGATAAACGTTTTTACAGATAAATTGCTGATTGATATTCCGGAGTAAAACACCGGGAGTCAGCTGAGCCTCACACAGGATCTGAAATCCGTTACAGATTCCCATCAGGTATCCGCCACGTTTAGCATGCGCGATGACTTCATTCATGATCGGCGAGAAGCGGGAAATAGCACCGGATCTTAAATAATCACCATAGGAAAAGCCACCCGGAAGAATTATAAAATCACATCCCTGCAGATCATGGTCTTTATGCCACAATTTTACAACTTCCTGTCCCAGATTATGCTGAAGGGCGTACACGGCATCATCATCACAATTTGAGCCCGGGAAAACAACTACTCCAAATTTCATCTCTTTATTATTTATTTTATAAGTCGGTGGTTATGTGCCTGTTTTTCAATCTTTACCTTTTCGGAGATTGGTATGCAGGGTAAATTACTCATAGAAACCCGACGTTTCATTTGTAAAATGAATGCGTCAGGAGAATCGGTACGCAAAGATAATGCTTAACCTTGAGGTGCCCTACCGGAAGGATTTAATTTTAACGGAAATCCATAAAAAACCACAACATTTGTTGCTGAGCAGCTGATTTTAGTCTGATAATTGCGGTTGGAGGAACTGGAAAATAGCTGATTGTTTTAAATTTGGAGATCAGATAATGTTACCTGAAATGATAGTAATGCAGTTTTCAAAGTTTATGGATCCGATGCTGGCGAAGCTGGACCACTGGTTTGCGGAAGGTATTATAATTGTTCCTAATCTGGTGATGGCTGTTGTGCTGATGTTCGTGTTCCGGTATCTGTCGGGCTATGGCAGCCGGTTTATTACCAGAGTTTTGACCAGGGTTTCCAATAATGAAGCGCTGGTGGGGCTGCTTTCGGCGGTTACAAAAATTGCGATCCTTACCATCGGAGTGTTTTTTGCGCTAGGGATTTTGGGGTTGGAAAAAACGGTTGCGTCCCTGGTGGCTGGTGCGGGTGTTCTTGCGCTGGCGCTTGGTTTTGCTTTTCAGGATCTGACTACCAATTTTATTTCCGGAGCTTTTATTGCCATTCAGCGGCCCATAAAGGTAGGGGATGTAATTGAAACAAATGGTTATACCGGAAAAGTGAAATCCATTAATCTGCGGTCTGTTATTCTGGACAATTTTGCTGGCCAGCAGGTGGAACTTCCAAGCAAGGATATCTTTCAGAAACCGATCGTGAATTTTACCTTTTCCGGAGAAAGACGTGTGCAGGTGGATTGCGGAATAGCGTACAGCTCCGATCTGACCGTTGCGGAACAGGTGGCTTTGGCTGCCGTCAGGAGCATGGATTTTTTAAGCAAAACGCGTGAAGTTGAATTTAACTATACCCGGTTTGCAGATAACAGCATCGATTTTCAACTCTTTTTTTGGATCGATCAGCATAAAGTGGGGCCAGGTACTGCGAAAAGTGAGGTGATCAAGGCCCTCAAAAAGCGTTTTGAAGAAAATAATATTGTGATTCAGGTGGGTAAAAAGGAATCTCCCAAAGAGGCCGATCCGCATGGAACCACGTCAGGCAAATAAATAGCTGTTGTACAAAAAAACCTCCCTAACAACATTAGAGAGGTTTTTTTGTATGGGCTCGGCCAGATCAATAGCGGTAAGTATCCGCTTTGTAAGGGCCTTGAGGCGTAACACCGATATAAGCAGCCTGTTCCTCCGAAAGAACATCAAGCTTGGCGCCAACATGAGCAAGGTGGAAAGCAGCTACTTTCTCATCCAGTGCTTTTGGCAATACATACACCTTTTTCTCGTACGCTTCGCTGTTGGTCCAAAGTTCAATTTGAGCCAGCGTTTGGTTTGAAAACGAGCATGACATTACGAAAGACGGGTGGCCCATTGCACAGCCAAGGTTTACCAAACGGCCTTCCGCCAGAATGATGATATCTTTTCCTTCAACAGAATAGATGTCAACCTGTGGTTTGATCTGAGATTTTGTACTTCCGTAAGTACTGTTCAGCCAGGCCATATCAATTTCATTGTCAAAATGGCCGATGTTACAAACAACAGCTTTGTCGCGCATGTTCAGGAAGTGACGGTCCGTGATGATCTTGTAGTTACCGGTTGCTGTAACAAAAATATTGGCACGTGTTGCAGCTTCGTCCATGGTTACTACTTCAAAGCCATCCATAGCAGCCTGAAGGGCACATATCGGATCGATTTCAGTTACCAGAACACGGCAGCCTGCTCCACGGAGCGATTCGGCAGAACCTTTTCCAACATCACCGTAACCAGCCACAACAGCAACTTTACCGGCCAGCATCAGGTCGGTAGCGCGGCGGATTGAATCTACAAGCGACTCGCGGCAACCATATTTGTTGTCAAATTTAGATTTGGTAACAGAGTCATTAACATTGATTGCAGGCAAATGAAGGGTACCGTTTTTGTAACGCTCGTATAAACGGTGCACACCGGTAGTGGTTTCTTCGGAAAGCCCTTTAATTCCTTCGATCAACTCAGGATATTCGTCAAAAACCATATTTGTAAGGTCCCCGCCGTCATCCAGGATCATATTAAGTGGCTTACGATCTTCACCGAAGAATAACGTTTGCTCGATACACCAGTTGAATTCCTCCTCGTTCATACCTTTCCAGGCATATACCGGAATACCTGCTGCTGCGATTGCTGCTGCTGCGTGGTCCTGGGTAGAAAAGATGTTACAGGAAGACCAGGTAACTTCTGCTCCCAGAGCCGTCAGCGTTTCTATCAGAACCGCAGTCTGGATGGTCATGTGGAGGCAACCCGCAACCCTCGCACCTTTTAAAGGCTGTGAAGGGCCAAATTCTGCTCTGATGGACATCAGTCCGGGCATTTCTGCTTCGGCCAGTGTAATTTCTTTACGGCCCCATTCGGCCAGAGATATGTCTTTTACTTTGTAAGGAATGTACGTTTCCGTTGACGTTGCCATCATTTAGTAGTTTAGTGATTTCTGGTTAAAGTACAAAATTAAGTAGAAAAACTAGTTAAGTGAATTATTGCAGATACTAATTGGACTTTTGGTTTAAAAATCAGACGTTTTGTCTAAACACGGGTCATTTTGTAATTTGACTTAGTTATTATACCAACGAACGGAGAGATGTTTAGATATTTTGTCCAAAGGCAGGCTGAACACGAAAAGAGCGTGGTCACGGATAACTCCAATGCGGAGAAAAAGCTTCTTTACGGTTACAGGGATTGGCCTGAGGCGCAGGATCCGCGTTGGTCGAAGTCTTAACGCCGTTTGTCGATAAAACCAGTACTTAAGTCGACAACGCTTTTGGTACCTGAGGTTTGTCTTTCTTTTTCCCTTAAAATTGTATCCGAAATGTTATTAAAACAGGATTACAACCAAAGTACGGAGGTTTTTGTCTGATTTTATGAAGTTATCAGGATTAATTTCCAATGCCGTTTTGTACAATCCACACAGGAATTGTATCAGTTCAGATAAGTAGTGTTCTATTTGTAGGGAACGGCCTATTATTTTGCAGTACATTTTACGAGTACCTTATATCTATAGCCATGTTAAATAAAATAGTATTATCACGTATCCTTACTTCCCGGTCCCTCCCCTTCGGAGGGCAGGGAAGAGAAAGGTTGTATTCACCAGCGGCGTTTTGGACGCTGAGCCTGGGAGGTCTTTTCAAATCTGGAAGAACTGGTTTGGGCAAAATATGCTTGTCTGAAAACGAAGATCTGTCATTTGCCAGGCATTCATTAGCAGGCATTTGGCTTGGTGGTTACGCTGGATACAATGATAGTACTTACAAAATCCGGACGGTTACAACCTCCGGATATGCACTGGAAATACTGCATGCGTAAGTAATTACGTATGCAGTTGTACCGGTCTATCTCTTTGGGGCCGGATACCCTGCGGAGCATCACACAATTTCCCCTAGAGTTATGGAAAATTTCCCCTGGCAGGTGGGCCTGATATTCGGGCTGATCGCCATGCTTACGGTATATACTTTTTACAAGGCAACCAACAGTTCGAAGCTGTTCCTTTGGGGGGCTATCGGTTGGATCGTAATTCAGGGCATCGCGTCTGTCTCTGGTTTTTATGCGGTAACAGATGCCATGCCACCAAGAATTCTATTTTTGATAGCGCCTGCATTTCTCATCATTTTATACCTTTTCCTGGCACCGCGCGGAAGGTTATTTCAGGAAGGTATGGATATTCACATGCTGATGGTGATTCATATTATCCGTGCTCCGCTGGAACTGGTAACCTGCTGGCTTTTCCTTTGCCGTGCCCTTCCCTATGAAATGACTTTTGTTGGTGGTAACCCTGATCTGCTCGCGGGGATGACGGTCCCAGTTGTTTATTACCTGGGATTAATGCGACGGAAGGTACGCTGGCAAATGCTGATTGTCTGGAACGTGGTCGGTATTGGTTTGCTGGTCAATTCATTTTTCAGATGCCTTCTTTCCGCTCCTCTGATTTTTCAGACTTATGCTTTTGAGCAACCCAACCTGGCGGTACTTCATTTTCCGCTGATCTTTCTGCCGGGGTGTGTTGTCCCTATTATGCTTTTTGCTCACGTAGTAGTGATCAGAAAACTGTTGATCCAATATCGTTTCACTCCCAAAAGCAGCCCTGTTGCCGATAAATTCTCGATACACCCATTTTAAAAATGACACTAGCCAAAATCACTAAAACAGAATGGTTTGCCGAAAGAAACCTGGTTGTAACACAAATCAGCGGTGAACTGAACAAGGTTGAGATAGAACAATGGGAACACTCTCTCTATTACTGTCTGTCAAAGCTTAAAAATAGTACCGAATTTAAAATTCTGATCAATATGTACGGATTCAGAGCGATTGACCTGGAGGCGCATAAGTTTTTCAGGACCATTATTCCGTTAACGTTGGCCCAGTATGGCTGGAAGGTGGGTTATACAGACTTGTTTGAAGCGGATGCCTCAGGAATACGCTATTTCAGATACCGTGGGGTGCAGTGTATTGCGGCGGCACATACACATCAGGATACAGGAAAGATGGAGTTATATGAAAATCGTTTCAGCCGGGAAAATGAACGTTTTTTTTCGGATCCGGAAGAGGCAGCGCGCTGGATCAATAGCTTTAAGGAAACACCCCTGTACGCGTGAAATCAGAGATGATATGCAAAAGCCGGAGGAATTAATGAAAGCTATGGATATGCTAGTGTACGTCAGGCTGCTTGGTCTTTTTGTATATTTCATCATTGCCTCGCAGGGGGCCTTTTACCTGCTGCTGGGTTTTGCAAAGGCTATGTCCAATGTTTCTTCGGATACATTTCTGGAGGTACGGAGCGCTACGGATCTGGTCATCGGGGGGCGTCTGAGAATTTTTTATATCAGTGCACTCTTGCTGCTTCTTTTATGGATAGGGATGTCCTTCGCTGGCGGAAGTTATCACTGCTGTTATTTTGTGATACTGGCATTTCTGCTGCTGGCGGCGGATATCACGCTGGCACTCCGTGTAAGTATCCCGATTAATAAATTATTGAACAACGATATGCTGACAGGATCTGGTGGAATAACCGGCCTGCAGGAAAAGTGGCTGTTTTATATCCTGATCAGAGGTGCTTTATGCATCACGGGTTTTATACTGCTGCTTTTGGACACGGTCAGAAGTCCGTCAGTGATTGCAGACTAGGTAAAGTAGCATGTGCGAGCGTATTGAGGAATGTCATCAACACGGTTGATAACAAGTACCGGAGGTCAGCCTTTTAAGAAATAAATTTTTGGTGATTAATAGTTTAAAAAGAGCGCAACTTCCTTGTCGCGCTCTTTTTTGTGCCCTTTCAAAGTGCGTTAAACCAATACGGCGAAGCTTTTGAAAATGGCGCCGATGCGGATCGCATCAAAAATACGCGCCTGGCTTCCACCATGATTCAGTACCGATTGTTCGTGAGAAGTGACACACATTTCGCAGCCGTTCAGTGCCGAAACGACAAGGCTGAGCAGCTCAAATAATTCCTTACCCAAAACCGGGTTCACCATGATACTCATTTTAATTCCGGCCGGAGCGGTGTTATAGTACTCCTTGTTCATGAAATGGCGGAAACGGTAAAAAACGTTATTGGCATTCATGAGAGAAACACAGGCAGCGACCTCAGCAATTTCTTTCTCGTCGGCACCTTCGTTTACGGCAAGCTCTTCCAGTGCGGAAATAAGCGCTGCATTCTTTTCATTAATGGCCACTGAAAGTGCAAGTAAAAGTCCTTCTTTGCGATTAATGTTCTGCGACTTCAGTACATTGCCCAGGTTGATTTTCAGGTCTTTCAGGTAACGGTGATCTAAAGCTGCCAGCTTGTCGATCATCACGCTTTCAAAATCTGCGGGAAGGTTGGTTTCCTTATACAAAGAGTCTTTGGTACTCCCTGTTGTTGCAAATGGATACATATTCAGGTTGAAGTTTGATGCTCCTGGTAGAGGAACGAAAGTGCAAAATGGGGGTGGGGAAGCAGTTTTTTCATAGAGAGTTTACGGTAAGCGGTGCCCGTTACCGCAAACTCCATATTACTTAGCTACGCAAGGGTAGCTTCGCCTTTTTGCCAGTTACATGGGCAGAGCTCGTCAGTCTGAAGAGCGTCCAATACCCGGATCACTTCATTGACGTTACGGCCAACGGAAAGGTCATTAACACTTACCCAGCGAATAATTCCTTGTGGGTCAACAATGTAGGTTACCCGGTAGGCAATTTTTTCATTGGCTTCCAGGATACCAAGTTCTTCTGCAAGAGACTTTGAAGTATCTGCAAGCATCGGGAAACGAAGATCACGAAGATCGTCGTGGTTTTTGCGCCAGGCAAGGTGAACAAATTCGCTGTCAGTGGAAGCACCGATCAGGATTGTGTCACGATCAGAGAAATCATCAACATGTTTTCCAAATTCAGCAATTTCTGTCGGGCAAACGAAGGTAAAATCTTTTGGCCACCAGAACATTACCATCCATTTGTCGGCATTTTTATGATCTTCGGAAGTGATATCGTAAAATTCATTTCCTTTTTCAAGAGAAACAACCGCTGTTTTTTTGAATTCCGGGAAAACTGATCCCACTGATAATAGTCTGTTAGCCATGATTATTGAGTTGTCTTTAAATTGTACTTTTTTATGATTACAAATTTACAAACGACAACCTTTCAGCACAAGCTCGGGGATGGTACTATTGGTAGAAAGACTTGATTTAATCAAATTAATTTAGTTTTTTCTATATGATTTTAATCATGATAGATAAAAACTATAATGCGATAGAATTGTACTATATGGATATTTTAATATTTTTCTTGACTTATCTTTTAATCTTGCATAATGCCCAGTACCGTTTCCAGAGCCATTCCCCGGGATCCTTTGATGAGTATGAACGTATCTTTTTGAGGATTATCCATGACCCAGTTATGCAGTGAAAATTTGTCAGGAAAATAGTATGCCTTGGGCAAAGCGGGTAAAGCGTGCTGCATTAATTTACCTGCAAGGATAACCGTGTCAAACTGATGCCCCGCAATTTGCTGGCCCAGTGCAAGATGTTCGGCCGGAGCATCCTCTCCAAGTTCAAACATATCTCCCAGTATCAGCATTTTTCGGGGAGCCTGCAGCCTGGCAAAATTTTCAATAGCGGCGTGCATGGAAGAAGGGTTGGCGTTGTAAGCATCCATGATGACCGTATTGGAGCCTTTTCTGATCATCTGCGAACGGTTATTATCGGGCTGATAATGTGCAACCGCCTCATTGGCATCTTCATCCGATACTCCAAAGTGTTTTCCAATGGCAAGTGCGGCGCAGATATTTTCGAAGTTGTAACGGCCGGGAAGGTGAGTGGTTACGTTTTTCCCTTTTTTATCCTTGAATATCACGTTTGGATTTTCCTGCACCAGTTCGGGATTAATATAACTGTTGTCCGAACAATAGAAAACAATTTCCCCGAAAGCATGACGTTTGCTCACCATTTCCATTACGGTGTCGTTTTGGGCGTTCACAAAAACGGTTCCCTTCTTTTTGGACAGGTAGTCGAACAACTCACCTTTTCCTTTGATAATACCATTTACCCCGCCAAAACCTTCCAGATGTGCCTTGCCGATGTTGGTGATCAGGCCGTGTGTTGGCTGGGCAATGTTGCTGAGCAGGGCAATTTCCTGCTGATGATTGGCGCCCATTTCAATGACGGCCATTTCATGTCTGCTCGTATCAACAGACAACAAGGTCAGCGGTACTCCTATGTGATTGTTGAGGTTACCACGGGTAGCATAGGTGTTGAATTTCATTGACAGTACCTTGGCGATCAGCTCTTTGGTCGTCGTTTTTCCGTTGCTTCCGGTGAGGGCTATCACAGGAAAAGGAAAAGTCTTCCGATGGTGCCGCGCCAGGTCCTGAAGTGCCAGCAGCACATCTTCAACGAGCAGAAACCGCTTGTCGGCCACTACCTTTTCATCGTCCACGACGGCGTAAAGTGCGCCTTTTTCAAGGGCATCCGCGGCGTATTGATTTCCGTCAAAATTGCCACCTTTGAGCGCAAAAAATATACCGCCGGGAACAACATTGCGGGTATCAGTGAAAACAATTTTATGATCGAGATAAATCTGGTAAAGTTCCTCTGTGGAAGTAAACATGGTATGTCAGCTGCAATATAAATCTGAGAAATAAAGTTTGATCCTGCGGCTCAATCAAATGAATTATGTTTTCGTTACGTTTACATAGGTCTTCCTGACAGCCGTCCGGGGAGACAAAAATAACGGATTATTCTACAACGATGCGAACCAAATATACCTCTTTGTTATTCTTGTTCATTGCGCTTGCCGGGGCACATACAGGTGAAGGGCAGTCTGCCTGGTTTAAGGCGGATACCCTCACAAGCCTTTCCGTTAACGGGGTGAAGCTGATAAACCCCTGGGCAGGAGGTTTAAATGCGATGCAATTTGGCAAAATGAGGCTGAATGACGATGAGACCGAGGACTTGGTCGTTTTTGACCGGAGCAACAGTAAGATCACTACTTACGTTGCAGGAACAAATCCCCTGAAACCTGCGGAAAAGATATTTATTCATGCACCGGCCTATGAACAGATGTTTCCGAAAATAGACAACTGGATGATCCTTGCCGATTACAACAGGGACGGGTTGAAGGATCTTTTTGCGAGCACCTCCCTGGGTATTACTGTGTATCGGCAGGTTAAAACAGGAAATGCGCGCTCATTTGTGCTTGAAAAGGACGCACTTTATACCAAGGGATTGTCTGCTGTTTTAAATCTTCAGGTAGGAGGAACAGATGTGCCCGGAATCGTGGATGTGGATGATGATGGGGATCTGGATGTCCTCACATTTGACTTTTCAGGTTCTTATATCGAGCTGCATCAGAACCTTAGTATGGAAAGGTATAGCGTGCCCGATAGCCTGGGCAGTTCCAGTATGCCCATTTTTACCCGTAATGGCCAATGCTGGGGGAATTTTCATAAAGGAGATAACAACGATTTTGTTTTCGGAGACGACTGCCAGGTGGCCGACCTTTCGGGGGCTAAGATATTGCATGCAGGTAATTCTATCCTTTTACAGGATGTAAACGGAGATGGGAATAAAGATTTGCTCGTAGGGCACGTGAGTAACGACCATATTTCGGTACTCTATAACGCTGTGGCAGGTATCGCAGCAGATTTTACCAGCTTTACACATAATTATCCTGAAAAGGATCCGATCGTTTTCAGGATTTTTCCAGCCGTTTATGCAGAAGATATTGATTTTGATGGGGTAAAAGATCTGATCGCCTCACCGAATGTATCCGTTAATGAAGGTAATCTGATGGATTTTCGGTCATCCAACTGGTATTACCATAATGGTGGTACCAACGACCGGCCGGTTTATGAATTGGTGCAAAAAAACTTTTTACAGGATCAGATGGTGGATGTGGGGGAGAATGCCGCCCCTTCTTTTTTTGATGTGGACGGTGATGGAGACCTGGATATGATCGTAGGCACGGGTGGTACCGCTGGCACTAACGGGTTCAGGGGGAAACTGTGGTTGTTCAGGAATACGGGCACTGCTAAAACGCCTGCCTATGAGCTCGCTTCTGATAATTATCTGGACATTCCGGCAACGCTTGGCCTGTATAATATCAAACCGCAATGGGCCGATTTTAACGGAGATGGCATTCCCGATCTTGGCTTTGCCGGAATCAATACGGCGAGCCTGAAATTTGAGTACCGGTATATCCCCAATAAGTCGGCAAGCGGAGCAGCGGTACTGAATGTTGCTGACGCCGTAGTGATAACCATGCCGTCCGAATCACAGATTGGTGATTCTCCGTTTTTCCACGATGCAGACGGCGATGGAGATCTGGATTTACTCGTGGGAAAGCCTCAGGGAAGCATCTACTATTACATCAATACCGGAACCGGCAGGCAATTCGCCTTCAGACTGGAAACGGACGCCTTTGCAGGAGTATCTATTAATTTCGAAGGACGTTTTTCCCAGATTTCCGTTCAGGATATTGACCTGGACGGCCGCCCTGATTTGCTCACCGCAGATCATACAGGTACCATCCGTATTTTCAGCAAGGCAGACTGGGGAAAATGGACCGCACGCGAAAGTTTATTGATTAACATTTCTGATAAGGCCTCGGCTCCCGTTCTAGGCAGGTATCTTTATGCGGCGGTTGCGGATTATAACGGAGACGGAAAACCGGATGTGGCAGTGGGTACCAATGCAGGTGGTATCATGTTATTCGCGAATATTTTACCGATCACCATTACTTCAACCGAACCGGGAGCCGGAAATCAGGTGAAGGTATATCCCAATCCCGCAAGCGGGCACATCACCATTCTGGCTTCCCAGCATTCGTCGGTGAATATATTATCGGTTAATGGAGAAGTCTTGCGAAATAATATTCATGTACAGGCCGGAGAAGCTACTGAAATTCCATTACTGAACTGGCCAACAGGATTATACCTGCTGGAGGTGACAGGCAAAGGACGTAAGGTGGTTAAAAAGGTTGTAATAAAGTGATGGATTGCAGCAATGGGAGGCAGGGTCTGATTTACCGGCTGAATATCTTACCTAAAATTGATGTTCAATTACGTATACCTGGGTAGTAAAGATTTGCTATCGTTTTCTTTTATATGAGTCCAGCCAGTTGGGCTCATCTTTTTTGAAATCAACCATAAGATAATGAATACTTTCAATATCAACCGACGCAGTTTTTTACAGGGAGCCACGGCGGCTTTGGCCCTTACTTCTTTTGGAGCGAGAGGAATGGATTTGATTCATCCGCCCAAGCCTTTCAGGGTGGGGCTGATCGGAACGGGATGGTATGGCAAAAGTGATTTATTCAGGCTGATTCAGGTTGCTCCTGTTGAAGTTATTGCGCTGTGTGATGTGGATAAAAACCAGTTAAAAGAAGCAGGGACGCTTGTAAGCCAGCGGCAGAAATCAGGCAAAATACCCAAACTGTATGGTGATTATCAGAAACTTCTGGCCGAAAATGAGCTGGATATAGTGCTTATCGGCACGCCGGATCACTGGCATGCGCTTCCGATGATAGATGCGGTAAAAAAAGGATCGCATGTGTATGTGCAAAAGCCTATCAGTGTGGATGTTATGGAGGGAGAGGCCATGGTGGCGGCGGCCAGGAAGTATAAAAAAGTAGTACAGGTAGGTACCCAGCGCAAGAGTACCCCTCACCTGATCGACGCTAAGAAGAACATTGTCGATGCTGGTTTGCTGGGCAAAATTTCACACGTGGAAATGTGCTGTTATTACCATATGCGAAACAACGGAAACCCGCCCGTGGAAGCAGTTCCTGATTTCCTCGATTATGAAAAATGGACCGGCCCGGCACCGCTGCGGCCCTATGACGGCCTGCCACATATCCGCTGGTGGCGCACTTTCATGGAATATGGTAACGGTATCACGGGTGATATGTGCGTACATATGTTCGATACCGTGCGCTGGATGCTGAAACTCGGCTGGCCAAAAAAGATAAGTTCCACCGGAGGTATCTATGTGCAGAAAGAAGGCAAATCCAATATTTCTGATACGCAGTCCGCCATTTTTGAATATGATGATCTGAATTGTGTATGGCAGCACCGTACCTGGGGTACCCCCGCCAATCCTGACTACCCGTGGTCGTTCACCCTTTATGGAGAAAAAGGTACCTTATGGGCTAGTACCATGGCATACGATTTTATACCGCAGGGAAAAGGAGAGAAAATTCATAAAGATGTGGTTTTTGAGAAGGAGAAATATCCCGAGGATATTACCGAAAAAGGGATAGAATTAAATGCCGCTCCGGCAACACGCCTGCACATGCTCGATTTCCTGAGTGCGATTGACAATAGCAGTCGCCCGGTGGCTGATATCGAGGAAGGGCATATTTCAACAGCCAGCTGTATACTAGCTAATATATCCATGAAAATTGGCAGACCCGTTGTTTATGATCCGGTTAAAAAGGAAATAAAAGGCGACAGAGAGGCCAACGCTTTGCTGGCGAGGCCTTATCGCGACCCGTACAAACACCCGGACTACCGAACGGTGTAAAACTCGTTCAGATTACCATGTTGGATCTTCGCAATGGATGTAAGAATAATTACATCCATTGTTTTTTTAGCACCTGATCTACCTGTCTGTGCAAGAACAGGTACCTCTGGCATAACACGAAAAGGAACCCACCGCAGGACAACCATCAGTGTTTCGGAAAGACACTTTCGGTTGTTGAATAAAATGAAATTCTGGAACATATATACCAATTTTATTCGTTTATAAGTTATTAGAATGTCTTAAATCCGACTGATTAAACCTAGTCCCTCGGAAGCTGTCAGATGTGTAACAAACTAAATTTCAAACGAGCATGAAAAGCATAGTGAAGTTGACAAAACCCATTGCCTGGATGGGTGTGGTGGGAGTACTGATAATGTCGTGCAGCCAGGCGCTTCAGGTGAGCTACGACTATGACTCATCGGTAAACCTTAAACAATTTAAAACATTCAAGGTTGAAGCGGAGCATAAAACAGAGCAGGATCCTTTATTAGGAAGTGATCTGAACCGCAGAAGATTAGGAGATGCGGTGGTGGAGGTAATGGAAGCGAAAGGATATAAGCTCGACAACCAGTCGCCTGAAATAGTGGTGCGCTTTATGACCGACGTAAAGGACCGTCAGCAGGTACGATCCAACAATATGTATTCACCCTATATGTGGTGGTATGGCGGCGGCAACAATATTTCAACCTATAATTATCAGGAAAGCCGCTTTATCCTGAATATCTATCAGAGCAGTAATGACAAGATGATCTGGCAGGGGTGGGCATCAGGCAAAGTAAAGGCGCCAACCAAGCGGGAAGACCGCGATACCATGGTGAAAAATACCATGGCGGATATCTTAAGAACTTTCCCTCAGGCAACGCTGGATACTTACAGCAGAAAGTAAAGGAAAATATTTGGTTAAAATCTTAAAGACGGGTCGGTATTCGGCTCGTCTTTTTTCAGTTTAAAACACTAAACGGGGATTTTAGCTTTTCTCTAAAATCAGCGCACCACCCTGGTTAATGCCGGATATATGCATATTTGCTTCAATACCGGCCTGACGGAACGTTTCCGTCATGATGCTGCCCACTTGCCAGGCGGTATCAACTCCCCGGCTGAGTGCAAACATGGAAGGACCCGCGCCGGAAATACTGCATCCGAGGGCCCCTGCCGAAATGGCCGCCTTCTTCACTTCGTTAAATTCAGGGATAAGTATGGAACGAACAGGTTCTATGATCACGTCCACCATTGACCGGCTGATCAGGTCATAATCCGACTTCATAATACCGGCAACCAATCCTGCCACATTTCCCATTTGTGTGATCGCGTTTTTAAGGGAGACCTCATTACGAAGGATATACCTTGCATCTTTGGTGTTGATCTCTATATCGGGATGAACTAGGGTACAGTAAAGATCTTCCGGAACAGGGATAGAAAAGATATCCAGCGGGTTATAACTGCGAATTACGACAAATCCGCCCAAAAGCGACGGCCCTACATTATCCGCATGCGCCGAACCTGAGGCGATGCGCTCGCCTTCCATGGCAAACCTCAGCAGGTCCTGGCGCGACAAGGGGTTATCCAGCAACTCGTTCAAAGCCACCACACCAGCCACCGCACTGGCAGCGCTGGATCCCATTCCGCTGCCAAGCGGCATGTTTTTATGTAAAATCACTTCGCACCCGAAATCGGAGATACCCAGATGCTTCAGCAAATGAAGCATTACAACAGTGACGGCATTTTTTTCAGCTGCACGTGGCAAACGTCCGGCGTCACCGGTAATGTCGGCAATGACGATACCCGGTTCATCCTTCCGTTTTATCTCAACGATATCTCCAGGTTCCTGGATCGCAAATCCAAAAATATCGAAACCGCAGGCAACATTGGCAACTGTGGCCGGGGCAAAAGCTTTGACGTAGTTCACTTTAAATTACAGGCGTAAATGGAGGAAAATATTTATTAAGGCTGAGCTCATCCCAGGTAACTGCTGATACTCATAATGTCTGCAAATACACCTGAGGCAGTAACTTCGGCACCGGCTCCAGGCCCTTTGATAACCAATGGGCGGTCTTTATACCGCTCCGTGGTAAAGGAAATGATGTTATCACTTCCAGAAAGGGTATAAAAAGGATGTTGCGCATCAACCGTCTGCAGCTGCACGAGCGCCTTGCCATTTTCCAGCGAGGCGATGTACCTGAGTTTCTTTCCCTCCGCTTCTGCATTCTCCCTCAGGCCTGCAAAGAAACTGTCGGATACCTCCATTTCTTCAAAAAAAGAATCCACAGAGTTGGCTTTCAGGCAGTTGTCGGGTAATATCTGGGCTATGGTTATTTCTTCTGCTTCCAGAGGAACTCCTACCTCACGGGCAAGGATCAGTATCTTACGGGCCACATCAGCACCGCTGAGATCCTCCCGCGGGTCGGGTTCAGTGAATCCTTTGGCTTTGGCCTCTCTCACAACATCTGCAAAACGAACACTTGGTCCGAAAGAATTGAATATATAAGAAAGCGTTCCCGAAAGGATCGCTTCAATTTTCAGAAACTTATCACCGCTGGCCATTAACCCTTGAATGGTGTTGATGATGGGGAGCCCCGCACCAACATTGGTTTCATACAGGAACTTCACACCTCTTTGCAGCGCAGTCCTCTGCAGCGCCAGATACTCGGAATACGAACCCGAATTGGCTACCTTGTTGGGTGTCACAACGGATATACTGGCATCCAGCAGCATGTGATAATACTGAACAATGTCTTTATCCGACGTGCAATCTACAAAAACGCTGTTGGGAAGGTTTAGCTCAATCATTCGCTGAACAAACGCCGGAAGGCTCGTTTTTACACCTTCATCGTTTATCCTGTCGCGCCATTGGTCAGGCTTGATCCCATCGGGGTCCAGCAGCATTTTCTTTGTATTAGACAACCCTGCAATATTCAGGTTCAGTAATTTTTCCTCTCGGAGGTATCCCGTCTGGTTCCTGATCTGTTCCAGCAAGGTACCGCCTATCAGGCCCACGCCAACAATGAAGAGATTCAGTGACCGGGTTTCGGACTGAAAAAATACACCGTGAATAGCGTTGAGTGCTTTTGATAAATCACTTTTGGAAATAACAACAGAAATATTCAGTTCGGAAGAACCCTGGGCTGTTGCCACTACATTGATACCATTTTTGCCTAAAACAGAAAAAAGCTTTCCGGAAACACCGGTACTTTTTTTCATGCCTTCGCCAACAATTGCAATGATGGAAAGATTTTTCTCAATACTGATCCCGTCGATATGCCCGATAGCAATTTCTGCCGAGAATTCTTTTTCAAGTATCTCCCTTGCCTTCTGGGCATTTTTAGGGTCAATTGAAAAACAGATGGAATGCTCAGAGGATGCCTGGGAAATCAGGATCACGCTGATCGAATTATTGGACAGTGCCGTAAACAAACGGCCTGATATACCCGCCACGCCGATCATCCCGCTTCCCTGAATGTTTACCAGCGCAATTTCATCAATCGAAGATATCCCGGTGATGGCATACTCTTTCCCATTCGCGGCTTTTTGGACATAGGTGCCTTCAAAATCTACATTAAAGGTATTGAGCACTTTAAGTGTGATGTTTTTGGCAAATGCAGGCTGCAGGCTGGGCGGATAAATTACTTTTGCTCCAAAGTGCGAAAGTTCCATTGCTTCGGCATAGGATATCGAAGGAATGGTAAAAGCATTGGCAACTTTCCGGGGGTCGGCTGTCATCATGCCATCCACATCCGTCCATATCTCGATGGAATCCGCCTCCAGTGCCGCTCCGATAATGGATGCCGTGTAGTCGGACCCGCCGCGGCCAAGGGTAGTGGTGATCCCTTCTGCCGTGGAAGCGATAAAGCCCGTCACACATTGTAAGGCGGTGCTTTTGGCAAAATATTCAAGTATCTGATGGTTAGTGACTTCAAAATTAACATCCCCCATGCCATAGGTGGCATTGGTGTGGATTATCTGCCGGGCGTCGCAGAACTCAGCGTTGATCCCTTTGCTTCTTAGTATTTCGGTAATAACCAGTGTAGACAAACGTTCACCGAAGCTCATAATAAGATCCAGCGTCCGGTCGGACAGTTCACGAATCCAGGAAACACCTTTCAGGATATCCCCGAGCTCATTAAATAAGCCTCTGACAGCTGCAAATGTACTGCTCTGATGTTTGACGTTGATCAGCCCACGGACAACGGCAAAATGCCTTTCTTCTACAACTTTCAGGAATTCGATGTACTCGGTGTTTCCGGAAGCAGCCATTTTCCCGATTTCAATGAGCTTGTTCGTGACTCCGCCCATGGCAGAAAAAACCACTGCAATATGCTCACCTCGTTCAAGATTGTTTTCTATGATACTGATTACCGTCCTGATGCTGTCTGCCGAACCGACAGAAGTGCCACCGAATTTAAGAACCTTCATTAATAAAATTTGTACGAATTACTGATACGGACCCGTCTTCTCCGCCGATTTAAGGCAGCTTTTTTAATTAAGGTGCAAATATAGTGATTCACAGGCAGGTTGCCAGCCCTGATTTATAATCAGATCATCGGTGACGCTCTTTTACAGCAGGATTACAGGCGGTTAGTATCTTTTACAATTCGTTTACAATATTTTACTGGTAATTGGCCGTCGGCGTTTTCGGTGTTTTTACATTTGGAAGCAGTCTCAGTTGACTTGTATGAAATGATTGATCCATCCTTAATAATCAAAGTATGATAAAAAGTAAAATCCCTGTTCTTTATGTGACGCTGGTGCTGGCAATGACATTCGCAGTATCCGATGCTTTTCCGCAAATGCCCATCGGCAGTTTCTATGGCGGTCGGTTGCTTCTGAACGGCAAGCCGTTTGATGCAAATCATTTTCCTGATGTTGGCAGAGGTGTCCTCACCCTTGTGAAGGAGGACCCGCAATCGGGAAAAACGCCGCTGATTACATTTTACGCCTATATAAAACGGGCCGGTAAAATCATTGATGCTCACTCGTACGCGCACAATCATCCCGTGGAAAAGGTTGAAATCGCAGAACTTTTAAAGTCTGCTAAGGCGGGTGACGTGCTGATCATTGACCCGGCAAATCCGGCCGACAAGGTTGGCAGAAGCGTAATAACCGTGGTACATAGGCCTGTTCTGCCTGCTTTTCAATGGTTTTATGTGCTGAATAAAAACGGCAAGGACTGTTAGAAAAGGATGGATTTTAATAAATTTGAACTGTATCCATACACTGAATCTTATCAGATGCTGAAATCCGGTAATAAACTTTTTAAGTGGCATTTTGGCATCTGCATGGTGCTGTCAGTTTTGGGCTATCACGGTGTATGGGCAAATAATGAGTCGATCCGTTTTGCGGAAAAGGCAAACCTGGCCATTCGCCGGACGGTTCATCATTTAATTACCGCGAACGGCGACTCTACTTCGCGCATTGCTCCGGTTGTTCAGCAAGATGCACACACCTTTACCATTCGGCTCGACAGTATTTTTGATTACCGCAAGCTCCCCAATCTACTTCAGCAATCACTGGATCAGTATGGTATCAATCAAGGGTACGACGTTGTAATCTTGAAGGATGAAACCAGGGAGGTGGAGCTTGGATACAGTTTTTTGGACCTTAAGCAAAAAGGAGGAGTACCCTGCAGGACGCGTAGGCAGGTACCCGGGTCCTACAGTTTGAAAATAACCTTTCAACCAGAGCTCAAAGGAGCAGGTATTACGGGCTGGTGGTTGCTACCTGCCGGTAGTCTGCTGGCGGTGCTGGGGCTGATGATCTGGAAAAGACGCAAAGAGGACCATATCAGTGGTACAATTACGGATTCAGAAGAGGCAACCTCTCGGAAACTGGTTTTTGGGAATTCGATACTGGATGTGCAGGGCCTTCGGCTGGTGTCGGCTGGTGTTGCTTACGACCTTACTTACCGCGAAGGAAAGCTCCTGAATTTGTTTGCCAGCTGTCAGAATCAGATTTTGGAAAGGGATTTTATCTTGAAATCCGTTTGGGAGGACGAAGGTATTATTGTTGGCCGGAGCGTGGACGTGTTTGTTTCAAGGCTCAGGAAAATGCTTTCTCAGGATCAGGATATAAAAATTGCCGCTGTACATGGCATCGGGTACCGGCTTGAGGTAAGAAGCAGCAGTTGAATTTTGAAATACTTAGCTTTTAACCGGAAGTCTCAGGTATAGTTGTCAAAAAGTTAAATAGGCCTGAAAATCTGATGTTTGATTTTCAAGCCTATTCAATTTAAGTCAAAACGCTATTCCTAATCCTGCTCCGATATTCACCACCCCTATAAAACGTTTTTCGCTTATCTTTTCTGAAAAATCGAAAGTGCCGCGTTTGGCATTAATCGTTACATTTTTAATATCGGCCTTTGCGCCAATCACATCTCCGCCTAATTGAAAATAAAGATTTCCGGCAATCGGGAACCGGATGCTGGCCCCTGCTCCAAAGCCGTAAGCGGTGGTAGTAGCATGTACCAGATCTACAGTTACAGGATCTCCACCGGACGTTGAAGTGCCGATCAGTTTTACCGAGGGTGATTCCGCCCAGATTTTGCCACCTTGCAAATGCGCTTCCAGCTGTACCCGGTTCATATTGATATACAAAGCAGGGCCTACCATAGCAGCATTCAGCTTCCATTTGGATACATTGCTCTGCCAGGTAAATGTTTCATTGAGCAGCGTGGCATAACTGTTGGCTTTGTCCAGAATGGGGCCTGAGTTGGTCGTGTTCAGATTCATGCTGCCCGAAAGGCGAAGCCCAAGCCAGGGGAACAAGCGGAAATCATAATTGGCCTGTCCGTAATAGCCCGACCCTGTGAGCCCTGCAAACGGATCATCCAGTTTTTCACGTGCCAGTTCTCCCACTGGCAAGCTGTAGCCACCCGTAACGGACAGAAAGCTGCGGGTGTCCTGGGCCTGGCTCCGGACATTACTTAAAAAGGAGGAAAGCAGTATAAAGGAGGAAAATAAGTACTTCATGGACTATGTTTTTCGGATTGAGTAAAACAGACTAAACACTAACTTCAAGCCTAACGGTTTTATTATATTCTTTGGTTCATGTAATTAATTTAGGGAAATTTTATCAACACAATTTCCTATTTCAGGCACTCATTTTTGTACCCATGTAATCTGGTATGGATTTGGTAGGGCGTCAGACAAACCAAATAATGATAACCATGAACAGGGAAGAAATCGATAAAGAAGCCAGAGCTACCAAAAACACCAGAAATACCTGGAAATGGATTATAGGCATAGGGGTTGTCCTCATGCTGATAGCGTTTTGGGGCGGATTCTTTAAT
The DNA here is from genome assembly GCF_907164905.1 of Dyadobacter sp. CECT 9275. Lineage (NCBI taxonomy): Bacteria > Pseudomonadati > Bacteroidota > Cytophagia > Cytophagales > Spirosomataceae > Dyadobacter > Dyadobacter helix. Next base: position 596,622 of record NZ_CAJRAF010000001.1, read on the forward strand.
CATGATGAAAACTTTAGCGGAGCAGAAACGCCGTCTGCTACGGCCCCTGATACCTTAGCCACTGACACCGTCGGGACGGAGACTAATCCCGATACGGTGATGGAAAATGTAAGAGACACGCAATAGACCATGATTTAAATAAGAGCATCCCATAGAATCTCGGCCGGATGTAACGCTTTCCGGCCGGTTCCATCTTTAATCTGATGGCGACAGCTGGTACCGGGCGCAGCGATGATCACCTCCTCGGGTTGCTGCCTCACGGTAGGAAATAACACAAGCTCCCCGATTTTCATAGATACCTCAAAATGCTCTTCTTCATAACCAAAGGAACCGGCCATCCCGCAACAGCCGGATGGAATTAGCTGTACCCTGTAATTTTCCGGCAATGAAAGTGCCATCTTGGGCGCTGTAAGTGTGGATAATGCCTTTTGGTGACAATGCCCATGAAGTTTGATCAGCCGTTCTTCCTTTGTAAAAGAATCTTTCTTTATCCTTTTGGCATCGATTTCCCTGGCTATGAATTCCTCAAATAAAAGGGTATTCTCTGAAATACGTCGGGCAGCATCTTTGAGGTCGCCGGGGACCAGATCGATATACTCGTCCCGAAAGGAAAGTATAGCGGAGGGTTCTATTCCTACAAGCGGAGCATCGGAGGTGATGAGATCTTTCAGAAGCTGCACGTTCTGCGTGGCCAGTTTTTGTGCTTCTTTGACCAGGCCTTTTGACAGATAGGAGCGCGCGGATTCCACATGAACCGGAATAATCACTTCATATCCAAGTTTTTCTAAAAGCCGGATGGCCTTAGTGCCTACTTCTACATCATTGTAGTTGGTAAATTCGTCACAAAAAAGATATACCTTTTTGTCAGTAACTGCATCCGGTTGCGGTGCCTTTTTTGATCTTTTGTCATACCACTGTCTCAGCGTTGTATTGTGCAGCAGCGGCATGGACCTCTCAGGATGAAAACCCACAACCCGGTTGGCAATTTTCCGGATTGCTTCCGTCCCGAACACAGCATTAAACGCCCAGGGAGCGATGGAAGCCAGTTTCATTTGTTTTGAAAAATGGGCAATCAGCTTGCTCCGCAACGGTACGGCATGAGTCTGGTAATACTGCTGGGTAAATTCTGCTTTCATTTTGCCTACATCCACACTGGAAGGGCACTCGGACTTACAACCCTTGCAGGACAGGCAGAGGTCTAGCACCTCCTTTACCATATCCTGCGTAACCGATTCTTTTGCAGGGCTAAACTCCGGGGACGATCTTTCTGTGAGATATTGCCTCAAAATGTTAGCTCTTGCCCGGGTAGTATCCCTTTCTTTGCGCGTTGCCATATAACTGGGGCACATGGTTCCGCCGGTTAATTCCGTTTTTCTGCAATCGCCTGATCCGCTGCATTTTTCAGCGAGGCGAAGTATACCTTCTTCCTTGGTGAAGTCGAAAAGTGTTGGAAAGGCAGCTTTTTCCTGGTCCTGTTCATACCGCAGAAATTCGTTCATCGGAGGTGTATTCACGATCTTGTTGGCATTAAAAATGCCATCGGGGTCCCAGATCCTCTTCACCTGTCCAAACAATTGATATACTTCCTCACCCATCATGAACGGAATGAATTCACCGCGGAGGCGTCCGTCGCCGTGCTCACCTGAAAGTGCTCCGTTGTATTTTTTTACCAGTTTTGCCGTATCTGCCAGTACCTCCCTGAATTGCTTTTTTCCTTCGCTTGTTTTCAGGTTGATCATCGGTTCAACGTGCAGCTCCCCTGCGCCGGCATGTGCATAATAGGAAGCATGCAGGCCGTGTTGTTTTAATAAAACTTCAAGCTCCTCAATGTAGGCGGGTAAGTCTTCTACGGCCACGGCGCAATCCTCAATCAGGTTAACAGGCTGGGTATCTCCGGGCAGGTTCCTGATGAGCCCAAGCCCTGCCTTCCGAATATCCCAGGCTTTATTGGCATCTGCTCCAAACAGAAGAGGATAAGCGTAACCCAGGTTTTCGTTCTGTAAATCACTAATGAGGCGCTCCGCCTGGATTTTAACGTCATCTTCGGTATCTCCCCAAAATTCTACCATTAACAATGCCGCGGGATCTGCCTGCATAAAGAAACGGTTTTGAGAATAAACCGTATGGTTTTTGGTGAAATTCATGATGTATTTGTCCACCAGTTCCGAAGCCTTCGGATGATACTGCATGGCCACACGGTTGGCATGAAGAGCCTCGGCTAACGAATGGGTATGGATACACACCACCCCAACAGAAGCCGGAGGGACATCCACAAGTGCTATTTTGGCTTCGGTTACAAAACATAAGGTACCCTCAGAGCCCGCGATCAGGTTGCAGAGATTAATATTGTCGTTCTCAAAATGATTCACCAGTGCGTCGAGCGCATAACCCGAATTGCGGCGGGTAACGGTAGGCTTGGCAAATTGTTTTTTGATCAGGGCCTGATCAACCGGATTGGACAAAATTCCCCACATACCGGCATATATTGCCTTTTCACGAGGACCTGCCTCGCCGGTGGCCGCTAATTTTTTCTGATAGTCAGTTGTTTTCTGGTTGGAAAAAGACACATCGCTTCCATCGGCAAGGATGGCCTTCACCTCCAGCAGATGATCTCTTGTGGTACCCCAGGTGATGGAATGGAGCCCGCAGGAATTATTTCCGATCATACCACCGATCATGGCACGGCTGGCCGTGGAAGTTTCCGGCCCGAAGAGTAATCCGTACGGGGCAAGAAATTTATTAAGATCATCCCGAATCACGCCTGGCTGCACCCTCACCCATTTTTCGTCTTTATTTACCTCTATGATAGCGCCGAAATGTTTGGAAATGTCTACCACAATTCCATTTCCTACTACCTGACCTGCTAAAGATGTACCTGCAGCTCGAGGAATAAGTGTAACTTTGTGGTCATTAGCAAAGCGAATCAGTTTTTTGATGTCGTCAGTTGTTTTGGGAAGGGTTACAGCCAGAGGCATTTCCTGGTAAACAGAGGCATCAGTAGCGTAAATAGCCTTTTGAGCTTTGTGAATAGTACTATCGTCGAAGTAGAGTTCTCCTTCAAACTGAGAACGAAGCGAATTGAAATCCAATAAGGTTAAACGGTTCATGGTACTGGAAGCCTGCATTTGAAACAGGATTCTGTTTTGGTTCAGGAAATAGAATTCAAAGACCAAAGATAAGACTGCCGGGACAAAAAAGAACTGAAACTATAACGGATAATCCATTCATAAGTTAAATATGATATTGGCACAATTATTTAATTTTGCTGGTATTCTGATACAGACGCTAGCCGACAGCAGTTTTAATAGCCAAATTCCGATTAAAAATGATATCAAAACTTACCTATCACATTTTTTTACTTTTGCTATTTGTAACTGCTATTCAGGGCTTTGCGCAAAAGGAAACCGGAATTACGATTGGAACATCAGGCGCTAATAATGCAACGGTTACTCTTGTTTTGGAAGATGTACGTTTTCACCCCAACCTGGGCATAGGCCTGGCAGATACGGAACTGAAAACAATTAGTTCCTTTAATTTTAAAGATACACCTTCGGAAAAAACAGTACTGGATATTACTGAGCCTAAAATGGTGCGGCTTCAGTTTGCAGGGGCCGGGATCAGCCGTACCTGGATGTTATTCATGCAGCCCGGAGATGACCTGATCGTGATGTTTTCAGCCAATGCGGACGTGGCCTATGCAGGTACCAATGCGCAATACCAGGATTATCTGAGAAGCTATTTTATGCTCAATCAGTATCAGTACCTGCCCGTATTTGGTTACAAACCTGCTCAGGTCGAAAACAAGATTGTAGTGCAGCAAAGCGACAGCCTTCAGCGGCTGAGGGTTACTTCTTTTGCAAAATTTAAAGCGGAACACAATCCGGTACCGGCTTTTGAAGCCTATATCAACGCTACCATCACCACCGAACCGCAGGTGATCAGGCAATTGATCTACGAAAAATTACTCAGAAGAAACAGGATAGCCAAGCTGGACGAAACCCAGCGGAAGCTATTGGAGGACATGACTCTGGCAGAGTTCAAAGTGCTTTCTGACGATGCTCTGCTGAGTAAATCATATAGGGACGAGCTCAGAAACTGGGCCTTGATACCTTCTACCCGCAAATTTCCGCTGGAGCTAAACAGCAGATACGAAATCAGTGCGGAAGCCTTGAAAGACGTTTACGCTTTCAGTAAAGAGAAACTGGCCGATTTTCCCAAGCAAAAGGAATACCTGCTCACCTACTGGCTGAATTATGCTGTGACTGCCATACCTACACTTGAAACGGGAAAAGAGCTGCTGGAGGATTATAAGGTAACTTTCCCGAAGTCGCCCTATACCGACTACCTGGCCGGACTTATCAAAACGCGTGAGTCACTTGAGCCGGGGTCGGCCTTGCCCGAAATTACTTTGCTGGACACCGACAGCTCAGCGGTGGATATGAAGCAGCTGGAGGGAAAGCCGTTAGTCATGGTGTTTGCGTTCAGTATCGGGCAGCATGAGCCGGGACTTAAAGTATTGGAGGAGAAATACAAAGGGAAAGTGACGTTTGCGTATGTTTCTGTTTTGCCCGGCATTCAATTGCGAACGTTGAAACAATACTCTGCCAATCGGCCCGGTGTAAAACATTTGTACGCTTCGGACGAAAATATTGAATTGCTCAAGACCAGATATGCACTTGATATTCGCTTCCCTTTTTTGGTGGCCGATGCTTCGGGCAAAATCATAAACCGCTGGATTCCTCCGGAGTTTCCTACCAACAAGACATTGGATGCCGAGATACTAAAAGCCACTACAATCGGGCAGTAGCCTGGAGGAACGGTCCGCGCGGCGGAATGTAATTCCAAGTTCCTTGCTCGGGTGATGCAATAAATGTTTGTTCGCGGATGTTTGTTCGCCAATGTTTGTGGGGACACAAACATTGGCGAACAAACATCCGCGAGAGCCCATTGCGTTAGCGTAGTCCTGTTCTGCGGATGATTGGCGAAGTACAATGCTGCACTACCTGCTTACCACAATCTTTTTTGAAATCACGGCTTCGTCTTTCTTTGTTAAACGAACAATGTACAGGCCTCCATGCAAATTATCGATGGATATACCTTTGTCGGATATCTTGTCGGTAGTCAGCATGATTTTTCCTGACAGGTCCGTAATTTCCACGGAACTGATCTGCTCCTCGGTACCCGGTGTAAAGAAAAGTTTGTCGGAAACCGGGTTGGGGAAAGTGGTCAGTTCCAGAGATTCGCCAAAGGATACGCTCTGCATACGGCTGTATGTAAACGTTCCGTCCTGGTCCACCATTTTCAGGCGGTATAGATTTTGTCCCTGGTATGGGGTTTTGTCGGTGAAGGAATAAGGCTGGAGTGAAGTGCTTTCCTTTACGGCGGCCACGCGTCCCAGCATGTTCCAGCGTTTTCCATTTGCACTGCGCTGTATTTCAAAATAATCCGTGTTGGTTTCGGCGGCGGTGGTCCAGCGGAGTAAAGCCTGGCCTTCGCTTTTGGTGGCCTCAAAACTGGCAAGCGTGACCGGCAGCGCGTCCATGTCTCTAAAAATAAATGCCGCTCCCTTAGGGTTCGTGAACGTATCTTCCGCATCACGGTCCCAGGAATTGAAGCTGTGCCCCGCGATCAGTTGACTGCCGTCGATTACGACTCCACCAGCCACAGGGAAAACCTCCATTGCTGCGGCGTCTGATGGCGTAATCGATTTCACCAGACCCCAGTTGTCAGCCCCCGTATAGTCTTTGTTGTAGATATGAATAGCACCCACTAATAGCATGGGTTCAGGCACGGACGGGGAATAGAACCCTTGGGCGACCGCAAGATTATTGCCACTTAACGATACTGAGAAGCCAAACAAACCGGTTTGAAACGGGCTAGGGTCGGAAAGTACCAAAATAGGGGTGTCCCAGCTGCCGGTATTATAAAGATAGACATGGCCAAGATTGTTAGCCTCAGCCCCAGCTCCGATGGCTGCGTGACTTCCGCTGATGGAGACCGTATATCCAAACGACCCATCAGGCCATGGATTTTGCGATGTTATTCTTGGGCCAGGCGTCCATGTGGAACCATCTTTTTCAAAAGCATACACGGCCCCTGCAGTGTTAGTCTCATCAACATTCTCTCTACCTGCTCCTGCCAGTATGAAATTACCTGAAATGGCTAAACCTGCCCCAAAATTGGCACCCATCTGCCAATTGTCACCGGCGGTGATTTTTTGAGCAAACCCCCACGAGTCAGTAGTCCCTTGATTTTTGAAGAAAATGTAGGCTGCCCCGGAACCGTCTCGTCCGGCTTCAACGGTTTCTATTGGAGCACCTACTACAATGTAGTCGCCGTCTATCGCCACGGCTGTGCCAAACGCTGCTCCCTGGATAGGCGTTGACGCTACCAGGGTCTTGATCAGCCCCCAATCGTCTCCTGCATCTTTTTTATAGAGGTATGCCGCGCCTTCGTCGGTGTCAGTAACGGTATTGGTTTCATCCACGTCCTGACCACCGCAGCCCACCACTATGTAATCTCCCTGGATGGCTACACTGGAACCAAAATCATCTCCCGCGGCGGGTGTAGGAGCAGTAAGTGTCTTAACCAAGGTCCATTCTCCGGAAATTTTCTTGTATACATTCACGGCACCAGCGCCTTCAAGTTCAGTAACCTGCTTTCCACGAAAGGCGACAACCGCATAGTTTCCGCTGATCGACACTGCCTTTCCAAAGTAGTCGCCTGGCAGTTGCGTTTCCGCAACGATTTTAATTTCTTCTGTCCAATCCTGTGCGTGCGCGGTGATAGCAAAGGCGGTCAGCATAAAAAGGAGGTAATTTTTCAGAATCATTTGATTGAGGTTGGTCATAGTTCGATTTGATTTATAGAGAATAGTGTTTACAATGATCGTTGAGAAACCTGCCGGATAGTTGGGGTTCGATACAGCTTAGTTATCACTGGTTACTAAGCTGTAACCCATAGCTTTCCTGGATCAATAACTTGCACATGCATTATTGACCGGTTTCCATAGCTTATCAAATAGAGCAGCAGACTAGCCGTTACAGGGTGACGCCATGTCGTATTTCTTTGGATTACTTTGAAAATATATTTTGAAAATCAAATGTAGACATTTTAAGTATTTCCAGTATAAATTTTTGTTAAAAACGATTTTTTAGGTAGAAGGCCCTGCGGCCATGTTGATTATTTCCTGATCGGACTTTACCAACTAGGCATCAAATCAATGCAAGGGAGATTTATTAAAGGTGGCAAGATTACTGGAATCCAAATAAAGATCTAAGATCATTCCAATTTGAATCATATTTAGTATTAGCTTAGTATGTTCTGTTTTATTTCAAGACAACCATGAGTGCATCAGTCGGTATATTATTTGAATGGTACTTAGACATTGCGAAGCTAATTATACGAGGAAAGGTACTTTTTATACTTCTTGGTATAATTAATTTGCTAATAGCTTGTAAGCATGATAATGATATTGCCCCTCCAAGGGACAAGCAGTTTATCAAATCTGTTTACGTAAAGGGTGCATCATCAATTGCAATCGATTCTACCAACGGTATCATACAGGTTGTGCTTCCTGAGAACTACCTGGATGATGTAATTAATATTGAGGTGATTTTGTACGATGGGGTCATTTTGTCTGATACAACCTATTCTGAAAACAAAATTGCCTATAAGTTTCGGGGAGCCAGGCCAAAACAATTTGTTGTCAAGCAACAAAATAAGGACTCAATAATAGGGAAATATTATTTTATATATGTGAGGCATTTAGGGAAATTAACAGCTGAGCTTGCTTCTGATTTTTTGGTATATCCTCAGAACAAAATAACTGAACCAAACGATAATTGTATTGGATACATCAGATTAAATTCTGGAATGGGATCTCTTCCGGAAACTCCAACGTCACCCCAAAGGCTAAATGGATTATTGAGAGATTTGCCTGGGAACGTCAACCTTACAGGTTTCTTTGACCAAGGGTTTTCATATTTACACTTTGAAGGAGCTTATGATCTTTTAAGATCTCGTAAGGCAGAATTAAGCATATTTTATGGTGATAAGAAATTTGTTTTTCCAAGTCTACCAACGGTTCAAAGAGCTCCACTTACGGCTTTAGTAGATGTAAGCCTAAGGCAGGTGGGCTCTTTACCCAAGGGGAAAGAAATTATTATTGAGGGGGGATATTTTCTAGAAGATAAGAAATATTACATAAAATTGGGAAATGACCTTCATAAGGAGGAATTTTTAGTGGATGCATTTTATCTAGGCCATAACAGGATTAGCTTTGTCTTTCCAGCCAATTTACCCGATGGTACCTATTTATTTTCAATATTTGAGGATGAAGATAAAATAAATGAAATCAGTTATACGGTATCTAATGATGTTTCAAGTAGGGGTATCGGCCAGGTATGGACCGAGAATTTTAGCTGCCCGGATCGAATTATATTTGCTAAAAATGCAGAAAGAATAAAACTAAGCAAAGGGCAGACATTTTATGTTAATCCGGTTCCTTTACAAACACAGCATGTCACTCTTCCAAATAATCCGGGACGGGAATTCCCGTCTCTGGAGTTGAGAAATGAAGCTGGTAGTGTTACTTTAAAATCAGAGTTGAAAACCGACATTTGTTATGCGGATTATACCATTAACATGTTTTACGGAGCTTTTGTAATACCGGAGAGCATCTCTCCTGGGAACTATCAGGCACGTCTTGTTTACAGTGATGGCGGGAAGTCTTTCCCCTTTTGGTGTTTTTTTGAAATAAATTAGGAAGATAGTAGTGAAACAATGAACGCATTGGTACCAGATTGGCTTTTGATTACCTTTTAATATCCTATCTGAAATTTAGCAAAATAAAATCTGATGCTATCGGTGCTCCATTAAAGTTTTTTTTCAGGCTTGAATGCAGTGTAATTGTTACCTGCCTGGTTTATTAGAACCAAAATCACTGGCTATTTTCCTCGTTTTTGTCGGCAATGTTGATCAGATGTATGGTGTTCTGATAATTGTAAAAGACGGAAAGGCCGGAGGTATCACATATTTGTCTGACGATGGACAAGCCCAGCCCCACGGATTCGGGTCCTGATGATTCCTTTTTAAATCTTTCAAAAAGTCGTGTCGGATCGGTTTTCAGTTCCGAACCTGTATTGCTGATCTGTATCGCATGTGGCCATCCCTGGATATGGATTTTTCCGTGTTCATGGTTATGCCGGATGGCATTATTGATCAGGTTGGTCAGTAAAATGTCGGCCAGGGCGGGAGACATTTTTTTTCGGAAATGGCCCATCCAGTTAATCTCTACCGATATGTTCCGATGGTTTATTATGTCTTCAAAATCATTGAGCTTGTTTTCGGTAAGTTCTTTAAAATCAACAATTTCTTCGGTACTGAATTGCTGGTTGTCAATTTTGGCAAGTAGTAAAAGCCCTTGGTTGAGCCGGGACATGCGGCGGGAGGCATGGTAGATTTCCTCAATCCAATAGGTATGTTCCGCGTCCAGATCTTTGGACTGGATAAATTGCTCCACTCTTGCGTTAATCAACGCCAGGGGGGTCTGGATTTCATGTGAGGCATTTTCTGTAAATTCTTTCAGACTTCGGTAGTCGTGCTGCATTTTGTCGCCCATTTTTTCAAAAACATCGTTCAGTTCATTGAACTCTGTGATCTCAGTGGGGGGGAGTGCAAGTTTGTTCTCTTTCGTCCAGTCAAACTGTTTTATTTTAGAGAGCGTATCGTAAAACGGCTGCCAGAGCTTGTCCGACAGCTTGCGGTGAAACCAGTACATGCTCAGTAGCAGCAGTGCCAGGAATATCATCATTGCAACGGAAATGGCCTCGATCAGCTTGTACGACTGGATCATGGATTTGCGGATGGATACTTTATGAGGTACCCCGCCGATCATCGTGTAAAATGTCAGCTGACGAAACGGGTCCGCACTATCTTCGTAACGATTGTTGATGAGTGTATCGGTAAAAATGGTCCGGTTAACGAATTGCCCAAAAACGGGAACCACTTCTATTTTATTTTCAACAAAATAAGAACTGTTACTCCAGGTATCATGTGTTTTCAGATAGGCCTCAAAATCCCGGCGTTCCACATTGAGCCTGCTTTCTACTTCTTCGTAGATCATCATTTTTACGATCCAGTAGAATGCAATGCCTGCGGCGAGGTAAATGACCGGGGAAACGATCAGATACATCCGGCTGGTTTTGGATAGCAGTTTCAAGGTGCAGTGAATTTATAACCGATCCCGTAAATTGATTGAATATAGTCCTTTCCTCCCTTTTCCAGAAGTTTCCGGCGCAGATTTTTGATGTGTGAGTATACCATATCCAGCGAATCGGAGGAGTCGATATGATCGCCCCACAAATGCTCAGCAATGGATTCCTTCGTTAAGGCAACATCGATATTGGAAAGAAAATAAAGCAGCAGATCATACTCCTTGCGCGACAGCGCTGTTTCTTTACCGCTCACAAACACCTTTCTGGCCTGCAGCTGGACGATGATATCATTCCATTGCATGTCATTGTTCCCTCCAAAATTTCGTCTCCGGATCAGTGATTTCACGCGCGCGTTGAGCTCCGACAAATGAAATGGCTTTGTCAAATAGTCGTCCGAACCGATTTCAAGGCCTTTAATTTTATCTTCCAGTGAATTGCGTGCCGAGATGATAATGATACCTGTGGTGGCCGCAATTTTTTTGAGCGTTTTGATGATGCCATACCCGTCTCCATCAGGAAGGGTAAGATCAACAATGGTGCAATCATACTGGTAGATACTTACTTTTTCATCGGCCTCCCAAAAGCTGTTTGCTACTTCACACACAAATCCTTCCCTGGACAGGTAGTCCATGATGCTCTCTGCAAGCCCTTTTTCGTCTTCAACTATTAATATTTTCATCAGAAAAACAGAATATTAACCGCAAAGCTACCGGCTGATGTTGGAAATATTTGGGAAGTATTCAATAAACCTTTAAAAAGGAAGTCGAAGGGCCTTTTTCCCAAATGTTTCCCAAATTGAATTCTAGTTTCGGGCAAAATTATTCCTTGGTTAACATTATTCACTACATGAATTATCAGCACCACCGAAGTTTTTCCCGAAGCGCGAAGCCTTCTGAGAAAAAATCTTCAGCCCTACCTCTCATGCCGATGTCAGTCAGGCACTTTTGTTTGATTGCCCTTGGGTTATTTATTTTTTCGTTCAATACTGCTGCCCAGCAGGTATCTCTCCAAGAGATACTGGACCAGGGCAAACAGAATTTCCCTTTCCTGAAATCCAAGCAATCGGAAATAAGGAGCGCCGAAAGCCGGATTAAAAGTGTGAAAACAGATTACCTGCCAGCCTTCGTCGTGCAGGATCAGTACACGTTCGGGACCAATAACAATGTAAACGGAGGTTTTTTCCCAAATGAAGGTATGGCCTTTTCTCCATCGGGGGGGATCAGGCCGGAAAATATCTACAAAGGTGTTTTCGGGAGTTTTACAACCGCCCTGGTAGACTGGCGGGTGTTTAACTTTGGCAAACTGAATGCCAACGTAGCCGCCGCCAACGCGGAACTGACCAGGTCACAGGCGGACTATGAAAACGAGCTTTTTCAGCATCAGGTCAGGATTGTGGACGCCTATCTTGTTTTGCTGATCAATCAGAAACTTGTAACTGCCCAGGAGCGGAACCTTGAGAGGGCGCTTGTATTTAAACAGGTTACAGATGCGGCGGTGGGTTCGGGTATGCGGCCGGGCGTGGATAGTTCTCTCGCCAGTGCCGAATATGCCAAGGCCAGGCTGCTGCTGCTGGAAAGCCAGCGTTCTGAAAAAGCCCAGCGCCTGAGGCTTTCCGAACTGAGTGGTGTTCTCCAGGACAACATTCAGGTGGATTCCATGCAGTTTTATTCCCGGTTGCCGGTGGGTACGGTTTCGCCGGATGCATTTCTTAAAAATCCGTTACTCAAATTATCACAGACTCAGATAGACGCTTCTGCGGCCAGAAGCATTTCCATCCGCAAGTCTTCCTTGCCTTCGGTTTCACTTCTGGCGGCGGGAATGGCCAGAGGGTCGGGTGTTTCCAACAAGGATAATGCCTACCGTACTGATTTCGGAAGTGGTATGAACTATCAGGTATACAATTACTTCTTCGGTATTTCAACGCGCTGGAACCTTACCAATATCCTGAAAGTGAGGAACGACTACAAGAGTGAGCAGTTCCAGGCAGAGCGGTTCAGGGAGATTTACAATACACAGAAACTGCAGATGGACCGGCAGCTCCGTGAATCGGATATTCAGTTTGCGCTTTCCATGGAACAGGCAAGGCTCACACCGGTTCAGCTGAATGCGGCCAGAACGGCGTTTCTTCAGGCTGAGGCACGTTATCAGAACGGGATGACCGATCTGTTTACCTTAGCTCAGAGTGTCAACACCCTTAACCGCGCAGAAGTAGATAAGTATGTTGCCAATGGAAATGTCTGGCGCTCGCTGTTAATGAAAGCCGCCGCTGCCGGAGATCTGTCCCTTTTTCTGAACCAGCTGGAGTAACGGCTGCGGTTTGCATAGCAGTAAATTCTCTTCCCTCATTACCGAAAATAAAATCTTAATCGTATATGTATCAACTCATTCGAACGGCCCTGCGGCAACCCATTTCCATTGTGGTAGTCGTGATTGGCATTCTCTTCTTTTCGATACTTTCTATCCGGAGTATCCCTGTAGATATCTTTCCCAATCTGGACCTGCCCACCATTTATGTGGTGCAGCCCTATGGCGGTATGGCCCCCGACCAGATGGATGGCTTCATTGCCACCCGTTACCAGGATCACTTTCTGTACGTGTCGGGGATCCGGGATGTGGACGTGAAAACCATCCAGGGGCTGTCGCTTATCAAACTTTCTTTTTATCCCGGAACCGATATGGCCCAGGCAGCTGCGGAAGTTGCCAATAACGTGTCCCGGGCCAAGGCCTATATGCCCGAGGGAACCGTGCCGCCGCAGGTGGTCCGGTTTGATGCGAGTTCGGTACCCATCGGGCAGATGGTGTTTGAGAGCTCGTCCCGTTCCCTGAACGAGATTCAGGATTTTGCATCTTCCCGCGTACGTCCTATGTTTTCCAGGATTGAGGGGGTATCCAGCCCGCCGCCATTCGGAGGAAACCAGCGGACCATCGTGATACGGGTTGACCCCGAGCGGATCAGGAGTTATCATCTCACACCCGAAGAAATCATCAAATCCATTGTGGTCAACAACCAGCCATCACCTGCCGGTAACATCAGAATGGGAGACCGTACCTTAATGACCCCCGTTAACTCGCTCATCAACCGGCCTGAAGACTTTCTGAATATCCCCATCCGGATTGGTGCGGGGCCAACGGTTTTTGTGAGGGATATAGGTACCGTGGAAGACGGCGCCGATATGACTGTGAGTTATGCCCTGATCAACGGAAAAAGGGCGGTATATATCCCGGTAGTAAAAAAATCAGATGCCTCTACGCTGGATGTGGTCAATAACATCAGAGCGGCACTGCCGCAACTGCGGAATGCGGTACCCGAAGACGTCAAGATCAGTTATGAATTTGATCAGTCGGTATATGTAACTAACTCCCTGAAAAGTCTGATCACGGAAGGTATCCTGGGGGCTTTGCTCACTGGTTTGATGGTACTGCTCTTCCTGCGCGACTGGCGCAGTGTGATCATCGTGATCGTGACCATTCCTATTTCCATACTTTCGGCGGTGATACTGATGAACCTTTTTGGGCAGACGATTAATATCATGACACTGTCAGGACTGGCCCTGGCCATCGGGGTTTTGGTTGACCAGGCCACGGTGACCATTGAAAACATTCACCAGCACCAGGAAATGGGCAAACCCAAGGAGCAGGCGATTTGGGATGCCTGCAAGGAAATTGCATTCCCAGAATTCCTGATCCTGCTGGCTATTCTGGCGGTGTTTGCACCGTCATTTGTCATGAGCGGCATTCCAAGGTCCATGTTTCTGCCGCTTTCGCTTGCCGTAGGTTTTGCAATGATCGCTTCTTTTTTACTGTCCCAGACCCTGGTTCCTGTACTGGCCAACTGGTTGCTGAAAAGCCACCCGCACCATGAAGCGCCAACGCTTGCCCTGGATGAGCGTGAAATTCATGATGTGATAGAGGAGGGGGCTCATCCTTCACTTCCGGTGAAAGGTTTCGAAAAATTCAAACTGAGGTATCTGGGTGTGCTGGAAGGGGTGATCGGCAAAAGATCATTCGTCATTCCTGCCTATCTCATAGTTTCGGTTCTGTTAATCGTGGGTGGTTTTATGCTGATTGGTACTGATATTCTGCCCAAAGCCAACAGCCACCAGTTCCAGATGCGCCTGCGGGTTGCCGATGGTACCCGGGTAGAGCGTACCGAAACAGCTACGCTGAAAGTGCTTGACCTGATCAAATCGGAGGTAGGAAAAGAACATGTGGAGATTTCCTCGGCTTATGTCGGCACGGTACCTTCCAGTTATGGTACATCCAATATTTTTGTTTTCAACAGCGGCCCCCATGAAGCGGTGCTGCAGGTATCGCTGCACGAAGACTTTCCGGTTCGGATGGATATGCTAAAGGAAAAACTAAGGGAGCGGATCGCAAAAGAAATTCCCGCTTTGAAAATATCTTTTGAGCCGATAGAACTTGTTGATAAAATTATGAGCCAGGGTGCTTCCACACCTATTGAGGTAAGCGTTGCGGCAAAGAGCGTGGAAGATGCAGGTAAGTTTGCCCGGAAGATTCAGGCAGAAATGGAAAAAATAGCTTTCCTGCGCGATGTACAGATAGCCCAGCCACTTGCCTACCCGATCCTGAATGTGGATATCAACCGCGAACGCGCCGGGCAACTCGGTATTACCTCCACGCAGGTTGCAAGGTCCATGGTGGCAGCAACTTCTTCCAGCCGGTTCACTGATAAAAATCTTTGGCTGGATAACTCCAAAGGGCTCGCCTATCAGGTTCAGGTACAGATACCCGAATACCAGATGACTTCGGTGGAAGACATTGGAACCATACCTTTGAAAACTGGGGCAAGCAATCCGCTCCTGGCAGATGTTGCCACATTTTCGGAGAAAACGGCTCCGGGAGAATACGACAGAGCAGGTCCGAACCGGCTCGTGACGGTGACGGCAAATCTCCATAAAAAGGATTTGGGTGCGGCCACGAAGGCGGTGACCGCGGCTATAAAAAATGCGGGAGAACCTCCAAGAGGTGTATTGGTGGAGCTCAAAGGCCAGTCAAATCTTTTGACCGAAACGCTCGGCAGTTTACAGACCGGGCTGATGATCGCGATCGTAATCATGTTCCTGCTAATGGCCGCTACATACCAGTCGTTCAAGCTGTCAATGGTAGTACTTTCCACTATTCCGGCCGTGGTAGTGGGGGCAATAGGTTTGCTGCTTCTGACCGGAGCCACGTTGAATCTGCAATCCTACATGGGGCTGATCATGTCCGTGGGGGTATCTGTAGCCAATGCGATCTTGATGGTTACCAACGCCGAAAATTTAAGATTGCAACTTAAGGATTCCTCCAAAGCCGTAGTACTTGCTGCCGGCAGCCGGATACGTCCGATCCTGATGACGAGTATCGCGATGATCGCGGGCATGGTACCGATGGCGTCAGGGCTGGGAGAAGGCGGAGACCAGATAGCCCCTTTGGGTCAGGCGGTAATCGGTGGGCTGATCGCCTCCACACTTGCTTCGCTTTTAATCCTGCCCGCCATTTTTACAATGGTTCAGAAAAAAGCATCAGTTGAATCAATATCAATGGATCCGGAAGATCCTGAAAGTAATTTCTTTAAAAAACTACAACTGTCCATGTCTATGAACACTTTAAAATCCCTGACCCTCTTCGTGATTGTAAGCTTTGCTCTGGCGGGCTGCGGCTCGGAAGCGGAAACCGAAAAGAAAACCGAAGAACACAAAACGGAGGTACCCGCTGCTACCGAGCTCATATCCGTGCAAAGCCTCAAACCTGCTAAGGAAATTGCATTACCAGGAGAGCTGAAACCCTGGAATAAGGTGAGTATTCATCCGAAGGTCAAAGGTTTTGTGAAAACGGTTCAGGCGGACAGAGGTACTGTTGTGAGAAAAGGGCAGGTACTGGCGGTACTGGAGGCACCAGAAATCCTGACGGAGCTCAACCAGGCTAAAGCACAGCTCATTTCAGCCGAGGCGGCGGTAAGTGAGTACGATACCAAGTACAAAACCAGCAGGCTCACCTACGGCAGAATGCTGAGAACCAACCAGACGCAGGGAGCGGTTTCGCTGAACGAGCTGGACGTTGCCCATGCCCGTGTGCTGACCGACAGCTCGCTTGCAGCTGTATCCAGGGGGAATCTTCAGGCAGCACGCTCGAACATGGAAACTAAATCCCAACTGGCCAGATACCTTACCGTCACGGCTCCTTTTGATGGTATCATCACCGAACGGAACATCAGTCCGGGCGCGCTGGTGGGCCCGGGAGAAAATAATGCCCGGCCTTTGTTTATTCTGGAAGACAACAAAAAACTCCGGCTTACACTGGCCATTCCCGAAAACCTGTCGGGGTCCGTTCCAGCCAAGGGAAATGTAACTTTCACAGTACCTGCGAGCCCTGAAAAACAATATAGTGCCGTTTTTGCGAGGAGCTCCCGAACTTTGTCGGAGGAAAACAGGGCCATGATGGCTGAATTCGACGTGGATAACCGCGACAATCAGTTGAAGGCCGGGATGTATGCCCAGGTACAGCTGCATGTTGAGCGTTCAGAAAATACACTTTTTGTGCCTGTAAGTTCTGTAGTCACATCAAGTGAGAAGATATTCGTGATCAGGCAAAAGGATAATAAAGCGGAATGGGTGTCTGTGAAGAAGGGTACCGTGGTGGATACGCTGGTGGAAGTGTTCGGGAATCTGCAGGCCGGTGATCCGATTGTAAAAAAAGCATCGGAAGAAATCAGGGACGGGCAGCAGCTGGAAGGCAAAGCCAAACTAACTGCGAAAGCTGAATAATTTTAACGAATCGTTTGCTTGCTGAATGACCATGACTCTTTCAGCAAGCAAACGATCTGTCCTACTCCTCATAACTGATGAAAGCGGCATTATCTCCCCAGATGGTGCTTGCTTCAAAATCAAAAACAAGTTCGTTCACATACCGGTCATCTGAAAAATGATCCCTTAGCTTTACCGGGAAACGTACGCCGTCAGAACTGTATTCTCCTGATATTTTGTATCTCCCGATAGGAATATCCACAAGGTAGCCATAATCATCAGAATACGGTTTTCCATGTTTTAGTTTCAGCGTTTTCCCTTCTGAACCGTCGATGAGTTTCCCCACTGGCACGAGCGTAAACTCTATATTTTCCGAGTCATAAATAGTGCTGTTCAATGATTTATTAATGTGGACGGTTCCGCCATAATAACCATTTTCCTCCAGCGGCTTCTTTCCGGTCATTTTCCACTGAAAATTTACGACGGCTCCGGCAATGCTGAACGGTTCGTAGATATCCGGATGCAGTGGCAAGTCAAATTCCTGTCCGTTATATACTTTTCTGATCGTTGCCGAAATCATGAAAGTACCTACTTTGGGAAGCTGGATTTTATAAACCCCGTTGTTGTCGCTTGTTCCCAAAGCATTGGAATGATAGATCATGGTGTTGTCTACCACAATTTTAGCTCCTTGTAGAGGATTGCCTTTTACGTCCACTACCTTTCCCTTGGCATACCCTTCTTCACTTGTGACGGTGTTTGGGTCCACGTTGTTTTCGTCCCGGGTACAGGAACTTATTGCGAACATTATAAAACACCAGATTATTAATAAGTTTTTCATAAAATAATATTGGTTGAAATGCGCCCGGTCAGTGCTTTCTGGCCGGGAACACCTGTAATGATGTAGTATTAAAAACCCGCAGGTCTGAATGGATGTATCAATTCTGAAAAAAGCAGAATGACCAACCCCAGGATGCACAAAGCTCCCCTGATAACGATATATGCCAGCCATTTTTGCTGCAGTTCGGTTAAGAGGTTCTGCGGTTTAAGGGTGGTATCATTGATAAGATCGTTGATCGGCATGCTTAGTTTTATGGCCAGGAGCATATCAGCAGCCAGGAGCAGGAATGCTGCGGCAGCATAATAATGGGATTTACTTCCCTGAACGCGAAAGGATACAAACATCCAGGCTAACAGCAGTGCGAGTCCCGCCAGATAACCAAATTTAAGTTTAGGACCGATAACGCTATCCGTTGCACGTCTTATTTCTACAAAGGTGTCTGCCGAAACATTTAACATGGCCTTGGAAAAACCCAGGAAGATGTAAAAGGCTCCCTGAGATGCCAGAGCGAAATAAATGAAAACACATACCAGTTTCAGGTAAGGGAAAAGGTCCGCCTGTCTCATTTTTCCTGTAAAATGGGCTGGTCAGCGTTTCCTTCAAATGTATTAACCGTAGCAGCATCTGTATTAATGGATGCCTGATAGTTGACATAAACACCATATCCGCCACTATTGCTGATCTGAGTGTTTTTGATGGTCATCCTGGCCTGGCTGCCATACACGGCAATGTTCGCTTTCTTGCCGGAAACAAGCGGAATGCTTCCTCCGCCGGATACCACCGTATGTTCCAGAACATTCAGGGCGCTTACAGAATAACAAATCATTCCTTTCCAGACCGCCTGGTTACCCTCTCGACCTTTAATGGTAATTTTAGATTCTTTGGTACCAATTGCGCTGAGGTATCCTTTGTTCACAGTTATTTGTTTATCCCGTGCCAGTTCCAGGGTTACTCCAGGCATGAGTTTAAGCCCGGCATCCAGGGTCAGGCTGTTAGTCAGATAATAAGGTGTTTTGTCCTTAAATCCGCTCCATTGTGCTTCCGAAGAACTGCTTCCGGTAAGGGTACCACCGGAAATCTCTACCACGTTCCTCCCGTTATTACCGCTAAAAACCGAATTTTCGTCAAGACTTTTCACATGATCAGGGGCTACTGAAATACCAGATTCGATATTGTCTCTGAAAGTGTTGGAAGTAAATGTTTTCAGAATGGCGTCTTCCTGGAGGTACAGGCCATACCCCGCATTGTTTTCGAACAAGCTGTTTTTTACTGAAATCTGGGCATCAGACGATCCTGTCAAAGCAATACCGGCTTTGATCCCGCTAAACAGCACTTTGCTGCCCGTGTGCAAAACCTCAACATACTCAAGTTCATTTCCGCTGCTGCCAGACCTCATGATGATACCTGCCCAAAAGCCTCTGGTTTTTTCCTGGCCTATCAGGCGAATGGCCTTTGAAGCCTCTCCTTTGGCAATCAGTACCCCACCGTTGTCGTTGACTTCCAGCCGGGTATCTCTGGCAAAACCAATGACAACCCCCGGTTTAATGGTTAGCTCTGCCTGAACAGTTACGTTCTGATTCACCACATAATCCGGGAAGTCGGGGTTGGAAATTCTATCCTCCAGTACCATTTTTGATGTGATATTGGTTGCCAGTACCATGGGGGCAGTAACGGCCGCAGTTACCAACACCCTGTCACTACTTTCTCCGTTGGCATTGCTTATGGTCAGTTCCAGTTCATAATCACCCGCAACATCGGGTACGAATGTCGGTTTCTCCGTTGTTGGCTTGCTGATCGATGCAGTACTTCCCGACGGTTTTTTAGAAAATGACCAGCGATAGTCGAAAGGTTCATTTTCGCTATCTTCTGATGCAGTTCCGTCCAAAACAACCACTTCGCCCACTTCCACTTTCTGGTCTGCCCCGGCGCGGGCAGTAAGGGTGTTTGCGGGTTTCACTTCTTCTTCTTCCTTACAGGCTGCCAATAGCAATGTAAAGGATAACGCGGGTAATAGAAATTTTTTAAAATTCATGGCTAATGATACTTGTGATAAAAAATAAACTCGGGTGCAAAGAATGGATTTTGCATTGCCGCCGACAGTTGTTTTTATCTAAACCGCGGAGATAATCTTTCCAGATGAAACAAATAGCGTTTGACTGATTTTACGGTAAAGCGTTTCAGCCCTGGCGTAATGTCGGGTTGGGAAAAAGGCTTAACGGATGTGGTGAATGCAGGCAATCGGGCAAAACAATGATTTGTCGACAAACGGCTGATTTATCAATTAAAATATGCCCAAAATAGCTGCAAATGCACTTTTGAAGACAAAATAGGTTGTTGGTCGATAAAGCCTGCTGTCTGTTTTCGTTCATTGGAAACCTGTTGCTGAAATGTTAATTATGTGCCTTACCATCATCTGAATTTCATGAAGCGAAAAATTTTTAACCCGGTTATCAGAGACACGACTACTTTTCTGCAGACTGCCGAAGAAACCAATGGGGTTTTCTCTTATATAGAGGTAACCCTGCGGCCGGGCGGGCAGACACCGCTGCATTATCACAAAAACTTTACGGAAACATTTACTGCCGAAGAAGGAGAGCTGGGCCTGCACCTGGGAGCCGGCAAAAAAATATTGCTCAGCCCCGGCGAAACCTGCACCGTCCCAATCGGGCAAACGCACAATTTTTTTAATCCCGGAAATGAAGAAATCCGGTTCAAGGTACTAACGCAACCCGGAAGTGCTGGCTTTGAAAATGCACTCAGGATACTGTACGGCCTGGCTGGCGACGGGCTTACGGATGAAAGGGCAGTCCCCAAAAAATTTGTTGATTTGGCAGTAGTTGCGGTAATGAGTGATATGCATTTGCCGGGAGTCCAGGGCCTGCTTTACCCGCTGATGAGGTGGATCGCCAACCGTGCTAGGCGTAACGGTACCGAGCAGTACTTACTGGACCGGTATTGCCGGTGAAGATTAATAAACGGTCTTGAAACGTCGCTGGCACTCCGCCCGATAGTTACGCCCAATGGGTACCTCCGTGCCCGAAATTTCCACCTTATGCGGATGGAAGCTTTCGATTTTGTCACATGAAACAATGAAAGACCGGTGAATTCTCATGAAATCGTCTTCGGGCAGGAGTTCTTCAAGCAAACTTATTTTTTGTTTGGAAATCAGTACTTTGTCCGGCATCACCACTTTGATGTAGTCGCGTAGGCTCTCGACCCAAAGAATCTCCCGTACATTGACTTTCACCATTTTACGGTCTACTTTCAGGTATAAAAAAATTTCCTTCTCGGCAGCCGGAGGCTTTTCTGCAAAGGTCATCTGGCTTGATTGGGTATCAAAAGCGTTGAATATCTTGTCCATCGCTTTCAGAAACCTGTCGAAGGGAATGGGTTTGACCAGGTAGTCTACAGCGTTGAGATCAAATCCCTCCACGGCATAATCATGATAGGCCGTGGTGAAAATTACCTTGGGTGGAGTTTTGAGGCTCCTCAGCAAATCGGTACCCTTCAGGCCCGGCATTTTGATATCCAGAAACATCAGGTCAATACGGTTCTGCTGCAACACCTGAAATGCCTGAAGCGCGTCGCGGCATCGGGCGATGATCTCGATCTCTGAAAAATGATGAAGATAATTGTCCAGTACCTCAATGGCGTGAGGTTCGTCGTCCACCAGAATAGCCTTTAATTTCATAATATTCAGATAGTTGTAAGCAGGTTGAGTCTGATTTCCAGGACGGCCAGGAACATTTCTTCCTCCTCAATAATCCGCAACTTGTGTGCCGAAGGATAAAGAATATCAAGCCGCTTTCTGATATTGGTTAACCCGATACTGGATCCCTGCCTTTCCTTGTCGGTAATTACCCGGTGTTCCGGCTTGCTGTTTGATACCTTAAATTTTAGTTTGTCGTCCTTGATCCTCAGGTCCATATTGATCCAGGCATCACCAACTTTTTCTCCTGCGCCATGTTTGAAGGCATTTTCAACCAGGGGAAGCAGCAGCAGCGGAGCAATCCGGTAACCGGAATGCAGCCCGTTGATACTGAAATTGATTTCAAGCCGTTCCTCGTATCTTATTTTTTCGAGGGCAATATAACTTTTGATCATTTCGACATCTTTGGTCAGATCCACGTAAGCCGTGTTTGCTTCATAGAGCATATACCTTAAAATTCCGGAAAGGCCGATAACTACCTCGGGAGACTTGGGCGATTGGCTGAGCGTGAGGCCGTACAGATTATTGAGGGTATTAAAAAGAAAATGAGGATGAAGCTGGCCTTTCAGAAAATTGAGCTCGGCTTCGGCGGCTGCCTGCCTTTTTTCAAACCACATCATGAAAAACTTGACAGAAAGCGCTACCCACACGATCAGATTGCTCTGTTCTATAGCATTGATGATGTAAAAGGGTTTTTTTAACTGTTCATAAAAGCTGCCGTCCAGTTTGTGCCACTGAAAGTCCGGCCGCTGTTTTTGCATTTCCCGCAGGATCCAGGGGTCCGCGATCAGGATTTCGGTTAACCGGAAAGCCAATGCGGACAGGAGCAGACAGCCGACCAGAAAAAAAGCGAACGACCAGTACTTACGCCTGTTGATAAACCGGTAAATACCTATGTTGACAATCGAATAGTAATAGAACAGATGGATCGGAAGAAACAGCAGCATAATTTTGGCGGAGATCGCCAGATCGGGCATACCTTGTCCGTAAATGAGAGTCATTACCGCCCAGACAATCAGCCAGAAGCCGATATGAAGGAGTATTCGTCTGGATCGGGTGTTAAGGAGAGTGCTCAAGTTTAACTGCATTTTACAAAGATACCGGTTTCTGTTTTAGTCATTTAACCGCAGTGTCAAAATCGACATAAAGCAGGTTATTGTCGACAAAATACCGAGGCATTGCCAGCGTGCCCCATTGAGCCTGTTTCGGAGTGTCCGGATAATGCAGGGTCGTAATCATGTGATTTTCCAGATAATGAAGGTATAATTGGAAAGTTTAGCCGATCCTTTTTTAACTTTGCTGAACTTTCTCGTTTCATTCAAATGTTAACTCATTGCTGAAATAAAATTAAAAGATTATGGTAACTGTAAGTGAAACCGCAAAAAACAAGATCGTTGAATTACGCAAAGCAGATGGCTTTCAGGACGACTATCAGATCCGTGTAGGTGTGTTGGGTGGAGGATGTTCGGGGCTTACCTATAATCTTGAATTTAATTCGGAAAGTAAGCCGAGCGATATGATTTTTGAAGACAAAGGCGTAAAGATCATTGTGGATAAAAAAAGTTTGCTGTATCTGGCCGGTACGGTCCTTGAATTTTCGGATGGTCTCAATGGAAAAGGATTCCAGTTTATTAATCCAAATGCAACACGTACCTGCGGATGCGGAGAAAGTTTTGCCGTGTAAGTGACATTTTAAAAATATTTATTTAAACGAAACGCGCTGTGAATTTCACAGCGCGTTTCGTTTATAGGACAGAATCGATTTAATTTGTCATCATATCCTAATCCGGATTGTTACACACTTGATCCGGTGAGCGGTATTTTCATAAATTAAATTCATTAATGAAACCAACTCTTTTAATTTTAGCTGCCGGCATTGGCAGTCGGTACGGTGGAATCAAACAGCTTGACCAGTTCGGCCCAAATGGTGAGACGATCATCGACTATTCTCTATACGATGCCATCCGGAGTGGTTTCGGGAAAGTGGTGTTCATTGTGCGCCAGGAAATAAAAGAAAGTGCCGAGGCGCTTTTTGCACCAATACTTAAAGGTAAAATAGATTACGATTTTGCAATTCAGGGTGTGCAGTCTTATGTACCAGCGGACCTTGGTACCGTGGACCGCGTGAAGCCATGGGGTACCGGGCATGCCACACTTTGCGCCTGGGAGCAAACGAAGACGCCTTTTGCGGTCATTAATGCGGACGATTTTTATGGACGCGATGCGTTTGCGACGATGTCCGAATTCTTACAAAATGATACGGACGACAGGCAGCACGCCATGATCGGGTATGAGCTGAAACGTACCTTATCCGAAAACGGAACGGTATCCCGCGGAGTATGTGTTGAAAGAGCGGACCATAACCTGGAATCTGTTGTGGAGCGTACCAAAATTTTTGAGAAAGACGGCGCAATTTATTTTGAAGAAGAAGCCGGGCTTACAGAACTTGCACCGGAAACACCGGTTTCCATGAACTTCTGGGGCTTCAAACCATCTATGTTTCCAATTACCAATGACTTGTTTCAGGCCTATGCCAGAAACAATATCCATACTCCCAAAGCGGAGTTTTATATCCCTACCGTAATGACACATATTATCAAAAGCGGGCTGGGTGACTGCCGGGTTTTCCGCAGCGCTTCGGACTGGTTTGGTGTTACTTATCCGGAGGATAAACCCACAGTACAAGCAGCGTTATCCGCACTGCATGCGTCCGGAGATTATCCGGATAAACTTTGGGAATAGTGAAATCGTAGGATTGTATCCAATAAAAAGAGGTGCCCCATCTTGAAAATGAGGCACCTCTTTTACATTTAATGTAATGGATCCCTACTACTTCTGAAGTAAGGCGTCCAGCATTTTTTCTGCCAGGAATTTATTCCCGAACTCTGTAAGGTGCACACGGTCCGATGTCAGGATACCTTTTTCCTTGTTTTCAGGATTGTTTTGTACAAGGTAATCCGCGAAATATTTCCTCAGATCACACAGCTGTAAACTGTTCCTGGCGGCAATATCACGGATTGTTTTGGCATACTGGTTCAGATCTCCGTCCTGCTGGTTAGAGTTGTCGTTTCTTTCACCAATAACCGTGGGCGTACACAGAATGACTCTGATGTTCTGCGCCTTCAGTTTCCTGATGATCGCTTCATAGAATTTCACATACTTGTCCAGATCTGTCCCGGTACCAGACGACGCTTTATGCCAAACGTCATTGATGCCTATATAAATAAAGACAACGTCGGGTTTCTTGGATAAAACATCATCTTCCAGTCTGAGGTAAAGATCATATACTTTATTGCCGCCTATACCTGCACCGATTAATTCAAACTGGCCGGCTTGTCCTTTTGTTTTCAGCATTTCACCCACTTGAGTGATGTAGCCTGTAGGGCCGACACCGGCCTGTGTAATAGAATCTCCGAAAAAGATGACACGCAGGGGCTTGTCCTGGCGCATGGCCAGCAATGGAAGGGACAGCAGGGCAATCTGGAAAAATTTGAAAACGTTTCGCATGAGAAAATTTGAAATAGGATTTAGCTAAAAAGACGATGTATTCGAAAAGTTACCCTTCGGATAGGCACCAGAGTACGATTTATTCGGTACCCGGTGTGATGATCCGGATCTGGCCGGGCAGGGCGGTATAGGGTAAAGCAAATGCAATACCGGGTTGCAGTTGTTTCTGCATGTGCAGAGGAAGCTTTAAGGCTCGGATTTTATCCTGTATCATGGCGCTCACCAGCACATGATCCTGAAGGATCGAGCAGGATACCACTTCTCCATAGAGGATAAGGCCTTCCTCCTCCTCCGTATTTTCATTGAGGTATACTTCCTTTGGGGTGCCACATCTGGTGATCCTTCCCTGATCCATCACTGCTACCTGATCGGCGATACGGAAGATATCCCCGATATTATGCGTCACCATGATCATCGTGAACTGATATTTCCGATGGAAGTCGGCCAGGATATCCTGCACGGTTTTTCTGAAACCCGTATCCAGAGCTGACATTGGCTCGTCCAGGAGGAGCAGGTCTGGCTTGCTGACAAGCGCCCTTGCAATGGCCACCCGCTGCTGCTGCCCGCCGGAAAGCTGGCTGGGCTTTCGATCCGCCAGTGTTGACAGATCAATACTTTCCAGAATTTCCCCGACAATCTTGTTATCATTGCCTTTGGGCAAGGCAAACAGCAGATTGTTTTGTACCGTCAGATGCGGAAAAAGGGCATAATCCTGAAATACAAAGCCTGTTTTTCGTTGCTGTGCGGGGATATTGATTTGGGCGGAGGAATCAAACCAAACGTTTTTTCCGAATGTGATTTTACCGGTTTCGGGTTGGATCAGGCCGGCAATCTGTTTAAGCAGGGTGGTTTTCCCTACACCGGAAGGGCCCGTCAATGCAAGGATTGCCCCTTTGTCAACACGGAGCGATAGGTCCATAGGCATTTTGCCACCGGCGCCCAGCAATGCATGCCGGATATGGATTTCAAGCGGACGGTCTGACACGGAGCAGGCGGTTATTGACAGAATATACCAAAAGCAGAATCGTAAAGGTAATCACAAACAGTACCAGTGCATACTGGTTTGCTGCGGGATAATTCAGCGCTTCCACTTCATTGTAAATGGCAACCGAGGCAACTTTGGTAACCCCCGGAATATTGCCGCCGATCATCAGTACCACTCCAAATTCCCCAACGGTATGCGCAAACGTGAGTACGAAAGCGGTTAATATGGCTGGCTTGCAGTTGGGAAGCAGTATCCTGATAAATGTTTCCCATTCGCTTTTTCCCAAGGTATAGGAAGCCTCCCTCAGTGAGGCAGGCAAGGCCTGAAGGCCAGCGCGAATGGGGTAGATCATAAAAGGAAGGCTGTAAATAACGGACGCAATCACGAGCCCGGGAAATGAAAATACAAGGCGGATACCTATTATTTTTTCCACCCAGCTGCCAAACCAGTAGGAGGGGCTGAAAGCCAGTAACAAATAAAACCCAATGACCGAAGGCGGAAGTACGAGCGGCATGCCGATCAGCGCTTCAAGGATACCCCGTCCTTTAAATTTACCGAATGCCAGCCAGTAGGCCACGGGCATTGCAAGCAGCAGCAGGATGACCGAGGTGATACTTGCCAGCTTAAAAGTAAGCCAAAGCGGTTGCCAGTCCATCATTGATTATTTATAACCGTATCGTTTAAAAATGGCTTTTGCTTCTGCCGAATAGAGAAAATCATAAAACTGGCGACTGGTTTCCTTTTTTGGAGAACTGTCGCTGTGCTTCAGCAAAATGGCCGACTGGCTAATGGGTGCATAGAGTGTGGAATCCAGGATAACGTAGCTCCCTTTTTCTTTCATTTCGGGGGATAATACAATTGATAGCGCATTAAAACCAGCTTCCACGGATCCCGATGTGATGTACTGGGCCGTTTGAGCAATGCTTTCTCCAAACACAAGCTTGCCTTTCAGTTCGGTATAAAGATTCAGTTTTTTTAAAACCTGTTCAGCGGCTTCACCATAAGGAGCATTTCTGGGATTCGGAATTGCAATTTTTTTTACCTTGTCACTGGTCAGCAGCTGTACATTGAGCTGTTCGGCAGGGATACGCTTGCTCCATAATACCAAGGTTCCTGTGGCGTAAACTCTGGGTTTTTCGTCGGATCCGCCGTTGCCGTAAATTTCCTGAGGGTATCTGGTATCCGCTGAAACGAAAACATCAAAAGGTGCCCCTTCGCGGATTTGTGCGGTGAGCTTTCCGGAAGAGCCGGTGATGATTTCAGCTTGTTTTCCGTACTTTTTTTCAAATGCTGCTTTGATATCCTTCATCACATACTGGACACTCGCTGCCGTGGCGATAATGAGTTTCTCGGATGGTTTGGAACAGCTTCCGAGGAGTATCAGAATGGAAAACAGAAAGGTTGTTATCTTCATTTTGCTAAGTTACTCTAATTTGCTTTTACAAGGCTGGAACGGTCCACAGAATTTGGCATTGATGTTCCATGCTGATTTTAAGGATAAACTTTAATGCTATTTACTTATTTGGTTGCGACCGTT
Source organism: Dyadobacter sp. CECT 9275 (assembly GCF_907164905.1). Classification (NCBI taxonomy): domain Bacteria; kingdom Pseudomonadati; phylum Bacteroidota; class Cytophagia; order Cytophagales; family Spirosomataceae; genus Dyadobacter; species Dyadobacter helix. The sequence goes on from NZ_CAJRAF010000001.1 coordinate 624,158, forward strand.
GCGGTTAAAAGTAGTAAATTGCGCCCCATTTTTGAACACCTTAAACGGTGATAAATTTATTTAAAAATCAATGATAATAGAAACTGCGCTAAGAACCCGCCAAACTTCCGAATATTACTTTTCGGTAAAGCTGGCTGAGGTGCGCAAACTGCTTGCCGAAGGTCATGATGTGATTAATCTCGGCATAGGAAATCCGGATATGATGCCCTCGGAACAAACGATCCAGGCATTAGCAAATGCAGCCCTGAAACCTCAGGCCCACGGTTATCAGCCCTATGTGGGAACACCTGCTTATCGCAACGCGATTGCCTCTTTCTATTATCAGACCTATGGTGTAAAGCTCGATCCTCTTACCGAAATCCTGCCTCTCATTGGTTCTAAGGAGGGCATTACACATATATCGCTCACATTTCTGGATCCTGGCGATGAAGTACTCGTGCCCGAACTGGGTTATCCGGCCTACCGTGCCGTGAGCCAGATGGTGGGAGCGGTTGTTCAGGAGTACCCTTTAAGAGAAGAGCATGGCTGGCAGCCCGACTGGGAAGTTATGGAAGGCCTGGTGTCTGCACGGACCAAGATCATGTGGCTCAACTATCCGCATATGCCAACGGGAGCACCCGCTACCATCGCGTTGTTTGAACAGGCCGTCGCTTTTGCGCAAAAACATAAAATATTATTGTGCCATGATAATCCTTACAGTCTGGTACTGAATAAGAAAAAACCCATCAGTCTGCTTTCAGTTCCGGGTGCCCGGGAGGTAGCCATTGAACTGAATTCCATGAGCAAGTCACATAATATGGCTGGTTGGCGGCTGGGCTGGGTGGCGGCCGCAAAGCCCTACATTGATGCCGTGCTCACCATTAAGAGTAATGTGGATTCAGGGATGTTCTGGGCTATGCAAGAGGCGGCGGTGGCTGCCTTGCAGAATGATCAGGCGTGGCATGATTCCCGGAACGCGGTATATCAGGGCCGTTTGGATGCGGCAGAGGCTTTTCTGTCCGCCCTAAACTGTACCTGGGATTCCAGGCAGGAGGGTATGTTTCTTTGGGGTAAACTGCCGGATTCTGTGGAATCTGCGGAGCAACTGGTGAATTCTTTACTGTTGGAAAAATACGTATTTATTGCACCGGGTTTTATTTTCGGCCCCAAAGGACAAAGGTATATCCGCTTGTCACTGTGTATGCCTAAAGAACGGATATGGGAAGCGGTGAAGCGGATTAAAGGATAGTGGCTGAAAGGGAGGGAGGGGGAGAAAACGGAGGAGAGGGAGGAAGGCCTGGGTTTTACATTTGTTGTTGATTTAATGCTAAGTTTATGATTATTAGTATAATCGGTATTGGTCTTTTGGGCGGCTCATTTGCTTTAGGCCTGCGTGAAAAATACCCTCATTTAAAATTTGTCGGTGTGGATACTTCCACCGTCAACCAGAAAATTGCCCTGGCTAAAGGGATTGTGGATGAAATCGTTTCCCTGGAAGAAGCTTTGCAGATTTCTGAACTGAATGTACTGGCTACGCCGGTGGATGCTATTACCAGGCTTTTACCGCTTATGCTGGACCAGTTACCGGAGGGAAGAACGATTATGGACCTGGGGTCTACCAAAGAACTTATCTGCAGTCTCGCCGACCAGCATCCCAAAAGGGCGCAGTTTGTGGCTGTCCATCCTATGGCTGGTACCGAAAATTCCGGGCCCGGTGCGGCCTTTAAAGAGCTTTTACCTGATAAAAATGTCATTATCTGCGACAAGGAGAAGAGTTCACCGGATGCGTTGATGCTGGTTGAAACCTTTTTGCGGGATTGTGGTATGAAAATTCATTACATGAACCCCGTTGAGCATGACCTCCATCTGGCCTATGTTTCGCACTTGAGCCATATCAGTTCGTTTGCACTCGGGCTTACCGTGCTGGATAAAGAACAGGATGAAAGAGCGATCTTTGATATGGCAAGTACAGGGTTTTCGTCTACGGTCCGTTTGGCTAAAAGTTCCCCCCAGATGTGGGCTCCCATTTTTGATCAGAATAAAACCAATGTTTCCAAAGCGCTTGGCGATTATATTGAATTACTGAAGAAATTCAAAGATGCCATTGATCAGAGTGATACCGAAACAAGCCTCGGCTTTATGAGCAGGGCCAATGACATTGGCAGGATCCTGGCCGGAATTGAAAAAAAATAGTATTCAAATATTCTAAATTTTTAACCGGGGAGAGTATTTTCTTTTTTATGTTCCAGCGAATTGTTGACAGTTTTAGTAAGGATGTTTTTCTGATATATCTATTGTATGCCGGTATTCTGTTAAGGATATTTCTTTATTTTACACTTCCCGGTTTGGGGGTCGATGCGCACGGAGAAGTAATAAATTTTATTTTGCAAAAAGGCAGATTGCCATTAGCACGAGAGGTTTTTTGTGCAATGCATCCTCCGCTTTATTATATTTTAGCACTTCCTTTTTTCTATTTTGATACTCTTCAGAGCCAGAAAATAACACAAATTTTTTCCCTCCTGCTTGCATGTGGTAACCTATATCTACTATTTCGGCTTTGCAAGGATTTACTACCTGATATCCTGACAAGAAATGTCGCTTTTTTATTAGCATTGTTTCTGCATTCTTTTGTTACCTTTTCCTTATATGTTTCCAATGATACATTGGCATATTTTATTGGGACGGCCATTTTTTATGCTCTTCACAGATATATCTCCGCGCCCACAAGGCTGAACGAAGTAATTGTCGCCATTTTACTGGGACTTGGACTATTGACAAAAGGCACATTTCTGGCATTTGCGCCGCCCCTGGTCCTGGTTGTGCTATTATCACTTTGGAAAAGAGATGTGCCTTTTATGACCATACTAGGTAGAGTGCTGCTTTTTGGATTTGTCGTCTTCACGCTCGGCTGCTACAAGTATCTGGAAAATTATCATGCAGAGAACCGTTTCGTTGTACATAACTTAGATTTCTTCCATTATATGCCGGCCAATATGTATGATGGCGACAGAAGTATATGGTATTTTAATTTAAAGCAATTGATCCTAAATCCGACTTACTTTGAAGGAGATAGATCTCTTGAAAGTATTTATCCAGTTTTATTTTATGCTACCTTCTGGTATAAGTTTTGCGAACCATTTAATGGATTTGAACTGGGTTCCCGCACTGCATTTAAATATATAGGAAGCATCTTATATATGGTGGGCCTTGTCCCTTCGGTGCTACTATTACTAGGATCATTTGTTAAGTCAATTTCTGTTCTGGAGTTCTTAAAAAAGCTTAGGTCTAATGAAAGGAAGTCTTTTGAAAAAGGGCTTGAAGAAGCCGCCTGGCTAAGTATTTTATTCCTGAGTATTTTATTGGTGATCATTGCCGGATACAAGTACAATGTATGGGTGTGTTTTCAGTCCCGTTTATTTCTTCAATCGTTTTTCCCTATTATCTGGATCCTGTACACAGGATTTATTTTCATGAAGGAGAGATTTTATTTTGCATATAAAGCAGGTATCCTGTCGATGGTTTTTATCTCTGTGCTCTGCATTATTTATTATCTGACCGAAGGTATTCATGTCCTTATGTACTGATAATGCCGTTATCCGGACATGTTTCTAACATGAGCGACTAAAAAGGGGATCTTATCATGCTGGAAATAGGACCTGCTTTTTTATTTCATATCTGAAGATGTGGTTGATCAGCTTTCGGGAATTTATGCCGGAGCTTTTATTTGAAGCTCGCAAGTGGATCCTGTACAGCAGGGCTGGAATTAAAAGCAAGGAGGCCGTTCCCAATCGGGGACGGCCTCCTTGCTTTTATTATTGAGGGATCCTTAGAAGTTCAATATCCACATCTTAGCGGATGCAATATCTTTTCCTCCCAGTGCAGTAACAGCAGCATTGTAATTTTCTTTGTTGTTACTTGCCTCATCCAGTGGATACATGTAACGCTGAGGGTAGGTGTACGAACCGAACGAAGCAGCAATTTTAGCTATGAAAGTAGGTTTTCCCGTTCTCTTATAGTCCGTGTAAGCTTCGTTCTGATTGGTGATCAGCATGGCTAGCCATTTCTGCGTGGCGATCTTTTCAAGATCAGCAGTGGTTCCGTCCAGTGCAACACCAGGTTTCGCATAGTAGGCGGTAAAATTGTCCACTATTTTGTCTGAGCCAATGTACGTGGCAGGTTTGGTACCATCTTCGATCTGCCATCTGAGGAAGGATAACTTGATGCCGTTTTCGTAGTAGCCTTTAACAGTACCTGCTGAGATCCATCCTTTTTGGCGAGCCTCTGCCAGCAGGAATGCCATCTCGTCCGATTCCATCAATACAGCCTTAAGCCGTGGGTCGCTGGTTTTGGACAACAAAGCGGAGAATCCGGTAAGACGGCGGTTGTCGTAAAAACCATTGCTTCCCGTCAGCCCTGTTCCGCCATATTGTGCCTGAACGTTGGTAGGGTTGGGTGTTCCAAACCATTTTGCATCCAGTACGTAAGGAACGGACGTAACGTTGCCGTTCAGGTCTCTTCCTGCTGCAACCATCGCGGCAGCGTCGTCAGCAGTGGCCGGATAATGGTTAATGGTGTACGTAAAACCATTGATCTTAACCGCTTCGTCTACCTTCGCAGGCTTACTTGACAATGGGGAAAGAACGGGTGCAAAAATAACGTACATACGTGGGTCGTCCAGAGCAACCATCTGATCGATCAGATATTTGGTTGGTTTTTGCTCTGTAAAGGTATTTCCGGTTCCCCAGTTCCTTTGGGTATACCACGATTCCGCCTCAGTGGTGCCTGGGAAAGTAAGGCCAGCATTATCTGCCACTGCTGACATATAATTGTTACTGCTTGCAATGGCCTGCATGTCAGCACTCAAATCCTTACCGGCTTTCTTGAAAGCTTCGTAAGAATGTACCATCAGACGGAACTTGAGAGAGTTGGCAAATTTAATCCACTTTGTTTTGTCTCCCTTGAACAGTACATCATGATCTGCGGGTAACCCTTTGCTGTTGGCATCTGAAAGGATGGAAACGGCATTGTTCAGCATCGCAAACATGTTTTCATAAACTTCTTTTTGGGAATCGAATTTTGGGAAAATATCCCCGGTTCTTCCCTGAACGGCCTCACTGAAAGGGATATCTCCGTATTTTTCGGTAAGATAGGACGCCACTACACATTTAAGGATGTCTGCCGCAGCCACGTTGGCCATGTTACCTTCCGTTGTGGCCAGCTTTCTAACCGCTTCGAGCGTTCTTAGCTGTCCTGCTCCGTCGTTACCAGTACCTGCGTAGGCATTCTTATCCTGGAACAGCCAGTTTGCATCTGTCTTGGTGTAAAAAGCGGGGATCTGGTCACCACTGTAGCAGTCCATAAAGTACAATGCGGCCTGCCCTCTGGGTGCATCTGTTGCCGCCTGACCATAACTTTTCGCCACGTTTACAATGGACGTAGTCAACTGATACCGTGAGTAGGTAAAGTAATCTTTATTGAAGGAAGCCTCCCTTTCATCTAGCCGCAGTTGGTCGCCACAGGATGTAGCAAGTACCAGTGTCGAGCATAGGGCAACATATTTTATTAACTTGATCATAATCGTATCTGTTTTATAATTCATCAAAAGCTAACTCCAAGCTTTAAGCCCATTGTACGCATTGGAGGTAATCCAAATTGCGCCACACCCATACCGGAAACACCATCGTTGAAAGCAGTTTCAGGGTCCTCGTTCATCCGGTTTTTAGCCCAGAACATAACGTTTTTGGTGAAAAAGGTGAGCGACAGATCCTGCAAATGAAGTTTCTGAACAAAGGCCTTATCGAATTGATAGGTTAGATTGATTTCCTTTATCTTGAATGAAGTTGCATCGTGCGTTCTGAATTGTGCACCTGACCATAATTCATTTCCTTCCATTGCGTATGGATTCAGATAAATGGTTTTGTTAGGATCATCACCATTTTTGATATACGCTGCGTCAGGAAGGCTCAGTTTTTCCTCTGCTGTCAGGTTAGACAGATCGTAATTAGGGTCAATGTAAACGGCATTCCAGTATCCGAAATATCTTGGGTCACCATTGTACAACGGCATTACACTCTGCATTTTCTCTCTGTAATCCTCAAAGCCAGCTTCTGTGAATGTTGCATCCGGATTTGGCATGCTTGGCAGACCACCCGCGAAACGACCACCGGTAAATAATTTGTCATAGTCTTTGCCATAGATCTTCTTGATGTCGGCCATACCATCATCAATCATGATTTTCTGTGTTTCAGAAATGAACACACCACCCACTCTCAGGCTGGTAACCACGTTCAGTCTGAAATTTTTGTATTTGGCATCCGCATTAAAGCCCATGATCGCCTTGGGGTTCATATTACCCAGGTAACCATACTTTCTGATGTGGTCTGTTGTTGTAACAGCTTCCTCGATGATACCGCTCATACCCGTCAGCATCATGCCTTTGTACTTTCCGCTTTGGATGTAAGGAATGGGCGCCTGAGCATACATGTCACCCACTTTGGATCCTTTGAAGAGTGATAAGTTTGCAGTACCCGCATAACCATAAAACTTCTCGGCAAATCTGGAATCCAGCTTTTCAATTTTAGAATTGAAAGTGGACAGGTTACCACCAACACCTACTTCCCAGTCTTTGGTACGGATAGGTACAAATCTTAAGGAAAGTTCAATACCCTTGGAAATAACAGATCCCATGTTGGTCAGCACGGAACTGAAACCTGATGACCCTACCACCGGAAGGTTCTGGATCTGGTTAATGTGGTTTTTAGAATAAGCAGTAAATTCTCCCGTTACTCTGCTGTTAAGCGCTCTGAAGTCAAGACCAATTTCCTGAGTTACGTTCAGCTCAGGATCGATATCGGCATCTACAAGGGTACCACCGATCGTTCCCATCTGTACACCACCCCAGGTATTGCCATTAATTCCATAGCTATCCAGGTTAACAGGGTTCCCGATACCATAACCAGTTTGAGAATAACTTCCTCTCAGTTTTATAAGATTGATGGCTGGTCCCATTTTAAATGTTTCCGTTGCAATCCAGCTTAGCGATGCACCAGGGTAAAAATGGCTGGCTTTTTCACTTGGAAGAATACCGGCCCAGTCATTACGTCCTGTAACTTCAAGGTAAAGGGTACCTTTCCATCCAAGGGTTGCAGTGGCATAAGCACCGTAGTTTCTGGTAGAATATCCTCTGTCAAATGAGGCAGCTTGTCTTACAGCCGCTGGCAGCGATGCATAATTGAACGAGTTGGGTGTAGCTAATTCGCTTCCACCGAAGCCCGAACTGTTTGCTTCATTGAATTTGTAAGAGAAACCTCCCAAAGCGTCCAGAGACAACTGATCATCCAGGAAGTTTTTATTAAATGAAAGCAGAACATCGGTATTCACGGAAACGTTGTTGGAGTTCTGCTGCTCATATCCACCTTTTTCCGCTCTTTCTGAACCCCATGGTGTTTTGCGTTCGAACGCGAAATTCTCATGGTTCATACCGGTACGTACCGTCAGATTAAGCGGATCAATCAATTTCCAGTCCAGCTGAATTTTTCCGAAAACGATGTCTTTGGCAAATGTTCTGATTACATTTTGGGCAGCAAAATAAGGGCCGTTTTTACCAACAGCTTTGTCAAAGCCCTGCGCGTTTACACGGCTCAAACGAGCTTCACCAGGGTTGTTCAGGTAAGGCGTATTCTGGTAAGTACCGGTCCAGTCAGTCAGCCAGGTGTTGGCATCTTTCCATACCGACATTTTTGGCATGTTGATCGGCATAGACATCGCATGGGCAAGCGGGTTATCTTCTCTTTTTCCCTGAATGTGCGACTGGTTAGGAGCAAACGTGCGCGAATACGAAGCCATGGAAGTGATCGTCACTTTTTTATTGACTTTGTATTGGGCATCAAAGGATACGTTGGTACGAATCGTTTTGTTGCTTGGGATAACACCCGAATAGGTCATATTTCCTACGTTGACCCTGTAATTTCCTTTGTCGTAGTTTCCTGTTACAGCCACGTTGTTGTCCAGCATGACGCCCGTTTTCAGGAATGCAAGCAAAGGATTTTGGTCACCGCGCGCTTCCAGAATTGACTTCTCCCACTTCTGGTTCACGATATCCCATCTCCATAGAGGATCAACATTGTTTTTTGTATCATTAACAGCCCAGCCAAGCCCTTTTTTGTCATCGGTCATCGGCTCTCCTTCTTCTCCACCCTGGAAGAACTGTCTTTGAACCGGAGGTGCGCTATAGGCACGGTCAAATGAAACAGCACTGTTTACTGAAATGCCAAGGCCTCTTTTAGCCTGCGCTCCTGATTTTGTGGTAATCAGGATTACCCCGTTACCCGCAGAAGAACCATAAAGAGCGGAAGCACTGGCACCTTTCAGGATGGAAATGCTTTCGATATCATTCGGGTTGATAGAGTTCATGTAGTTACCTACATCGATACCCGCGGTAGTACCCACACTGTTGGACATCAAAGGTACCCCGTTCAAAACGATCAGTGGCTGAGTTGCATTATTGATGTTAGACTTAGCGTCATTTCCTTTCATGATACCTGCCAGCGAAGTTGCTCCACGAATGTTGAACATCACGGATGAGGTAGGTGAGGAGTTTAGGCTGTTCATCTGAACCCCGGTTGTTTTTCCATCCAATGATTTCAAAGGGTTGGATGTTCCGGCTGCTTCAATATCACCGGAATTAAAAGAGGTGGTAGCATACCCGAGGGCTCTTTTTGATTTGGAGATACCGAGGGCTGTTACAACTACTTCGTTCAGTGTTTCAGCACTTTCTTTCAGCACTACATCAATCACCGAGCTGTTGCCAACAGGTATTTCCTGTGACTGATACCCGATAAAAGAAACGATCAGTACCTGGCCAGGTGCGTCGCCTACAACGATGGAAAAGTTACCATTCACGTCTGTAGAGCTCCCTGTGGTGGTTCCTTTTAAAAGAACGTTGACGCCAGGAAGTCCGATGCCATCTTTTTCTGCAGTGATTTTTCCGGTGATGGTACGCTCGGCAATGGCTTTTTTACCATTCGGCGCCATTCGGTTTCCAAAAGCAAGGGGTGCGATGGTACCTGCGCAAAGCAGCCACACACTTACCAGGAGACATATCCTCTTCCCGGTGGTTAAAATAGAGGTTTTCATTGAATTTGGATTAGGTTAGTAAAATTGATCATACACTTTGAGGTTATATTACATTTAGGACTTGTCAATTCCGCGGTCCCGGCATTCATTACCATGCTACTGGTCATTCCATTATACCTAAATTTTTATGGAACAGCATGCCTGATACCTCAGTCATTGGGCTTTGTTTCTCGTTTTTTTCTTTTCTCTTCATATTTAACCTGTTTAATTTTAGTATTCGCTTCGGATTTTCGCGGGTTTAATAAGGACCGAACTGACTTTAACGATGTAAATACAAGATCGGCGGCAAATCGTACTATCTCTAAAATAGGTTTTTTGTTAAGGAATTGTTAAAACTACCCATCGGACAAGCTGGCTGAATTTCAGACAGCCTTTATATCCTGGCGTGACAGGATGTTTATACAACTTGTGGTTGTTTTCTGGATGTCCTGTCCGTTCAATTGTTTTCCTGGCCCGGAGCGCGATGGTATCCTGCCTCAAAGTATAAAAAACAGAACAACCAACGTGTTAACGCCACGGTCCATACGACCAGCAATGAGTTGACGTTCTGATAAGGATAACGGGAGTGATGAAGTGGTTAAACATAGCTGGTGCACTCAGCCGGAACCATGCAGGCGCTACCTGTTGTAACAAGCTAACATAAAATCTTCGAAAACAAAAGAGTTGAGTACTTAAATTTAAACTACTATAATTGCAGGCGGAAAAGGCTCATCAAAGCCGCCTTTATATATTTGCCAAGATCCTCCTCACCTGTTTCTTAAAAACACCGAAAACCTGAACAACATTATACCGTTTAAAGATCACTGAAGTTGGACAGAAGTATAGATCAACAGACCGGGTTGCAATTTTTACGTAACACCGGTGAAATGGGGGACCTGATTTTCACCCACGATTGGACCAACACCCCTCTGGGAACTATTGACAAGTGGCCGCGTAGCCTGCGTACTACTTTGGGAATAATGTTACACTCCGCTTTCCCAATGTTTCTGTTTTGGGGGAAAGATCGTATTTGCTTCTATAACGATGCTTACCGCCCCAGCCTGGGAGTAAGCGGAAAACACCCGGCCATAGGAAAACCCGCACAGGAGGTATGGCCTGAGATATGGGAATTCATTGGTGATTTGATTAGCACGGTATATGTTACGGGAGTGCCCCAATGGTTTCAGGATAAACTGGTGCCGATCTATCGGAATGGCCGGATTGAAGATGTATACTGGACCTTCAGCTATAGTCCCGCATATGGAGATGATGGTCAGATAGGAGGTGTACTGGTGACCTGTATGGAGACTACATCCACGGTATTGGCGCGGAAACAGATAGAGGAAACGGTTACCGAAAGAACAAGGGAGTTGGAACAGGCGAATGCTTCGGTACGGCAGCTAAACGCCTATCTTCAGGATATTATCAATTCTTTTAAGCAGCCGCTTCAGGTACTTGAGCCGGTATTTGAGGAAGGTGTAATTGTTGACTTTCGATATCGGTTAACCAACCAGGCATACGCGAATTGCGCGAATACCACTCCTGAGGCCATTCAAAACAAAAGGGTTAGTGAAATTTTCCCGGGTTATCTGAAAACTACAAGTTTCTCGAACGTAGCCAAAACCTACCTGTCGGGCGAGACAGATACCTGGATGATTCATTACGATCAGGATGGGCTTGACCTGTACAACGAGATGACCGCCATTAAAATGGAGAATGAGGTAATTCTTCATTTTGCTGATTTTACAAAACTGAAATACCTGGAGTTTGAATTGCTTAAGAAAATTACTGAGCTGGAAAATTCTAACAATAATCTGGAAGCTTTCGCTCATGCTGCATCGCATGATCTTAAGGAACCCATCCGAAAGATTCAGATTTTCTCAAGCCGGCTCAGAATGCAGCTCGCCGAGCGGATGGACGAACGTGATCTGGCCATGTTTAACTCGATTGAGAATGCATCCAAACGGATGAGTCGTATGATTGACGATCTGCTTTTGTACGCACAGTTTAGCATGTTGCCCCCAGAAAAAGAGAAGGTCGATCTGAACGTGACGATTCAGCAGGTATTGGAGGATCTTGAAGTGAGTATCCTGGAAACCGGCACTTCTGTTATCCTGGCCGATCTTCCGGTTGTGAAAGTTTATGGAAGACAGCTTCATCAGATGTTTCAGAACTTGTTGAGCAATTCTGTGAAGTATCGTAATCCTGACGTTCCCCTCCGTATTGACATTTCATACCAGCCCCGGACTGAAGACGGTAAGCCATATCATCTTATTGAAGTTCGGGATAACGGAATGGGTTTTGAGCAGGAATTTGCGGCTAAAATATTCCAGTTGTTCACCCGCCTGCATAATGGCGGAGCGCAATCAGGAAGTGGTATCGGCCTTTCCACAGTGAAAAAGGTGATTGATAATCACAATGGTATGGTAAGGGTTGAAAGTAAGGTAGGAATCGGCACTTCGTTCCAGGTGCTTTTGCCGGTGAACTGAAGAACAGCCGCAAAATCAGGAAAGGTGATCCATTCACCAAAACACCCGCATTAGAAAATTAAATATTCGCAGGCGAGCCGTAAAAAACAGCTCCTGGCTTTTTACAGACTTAACAACACCCTTTCCTGCTGATTCCCGTAGCCGACAGCTTAGATGATTGCCTGGCGAAAACTATCTCCGAACCGGCAATCTCAGTTATGGCTACAGTATCAATAGATTCGGCTACATCGGTTTGCCTTGTGCTGCAGAAATTTGCAGAAACAAAAAAACTGAAAAATGAAAATAGTAGTAACAGGTTCATTGGGGCACATCAGCGGGCCCCTGACCGAAACATTGGTTCAAAATGGCCACCAGGTAACCGTGATCAGCAGTCATGCGGAAAGAGTAAAAGATATTGAAGCCCTGGGTGCCACAGCTGCCATTGGCACGCTGGAAGACGTTGATTTTTTAACTGCTGCTTTTACAGGTGCCGATGCGGTATATTGTATGGTGCCTCCGGGGAACTACTTTGATCCCAACTTCGACTTGCTGGCATATTATCAGCGATTAGGTACCCATTATGCACAGGCCATACGGCAGGCGGGTATTAAGCGTGTGGTCAACCTCAGTACCATCGGGGCGCATCTGTCCGAAGGCTCGGGGATACTGATAGGGGCTCACCATGTACAGCATATCCTGAACCAACTCCCCGGCGGGGTGGCCATCACGCACATGCGGCCTACATCTTTCTACTACAATTTATATGGCTATCTGGAAATGATCAGGTCGCAAGGGGTCATTGCAGCGAACTATGGCGCGGATCGTCTGATACCCTGGGTATCTCCCATCGACATCGCATCAGCCGTGGCCGAGGAACTGGAAACGCCGTTTACCGGCAGAAAAATCCGGTATGTTGCCAGTGAGGAGCTGACAGGTAACCAAACGGCGGCCATTTTGGGGGCGGCTATCGGGAAGCCCGATTTGAAATGGGAACTGATTTCCGACGAGCAGTCGCTGAGCGCATTGGAGGCAATCGGGATGAATAAACGAATTGCAGCTGGTTTGGTGGAAATGTATGCCAGCCTGTACAGCGGGGTATTGGCAGAGGATTATAATCTGAACAAACCGGAGGTTATGGGAAAGGTGAAACTGACGGACTTTGCCAGGGAATTCGCTGCTGCTTTTGAGCAAAAATAATTAACTTGTGACATGGCAACTACGCAACCGCTTCGATTTAAAACGATTACAGCATTTCACCAGTTCAGGCGGCTGCCCAAGCCGGAGCATCCGCTGATCAGCGTGATCGACCTGGCGTTGATGCAAAGGGTATCGGCCAATGAAATGGGGATGGTCAAGGATTTTTACATGATTGCTTTAAAAAGGAATTTTAACGCAAAAATGAAATATGGCCAGCAGGATTATGATTTTGATGAAGGTGTCATGTTCTTCATGGCGCCCGGACAAGTGCTGAGAATCGAGGTCGGGACGGATACACAACTGAAACAGTCGGGATGGATGTTACTGGTCCATCCCGATTTTTTATGGAATACCCCGTTAGCCAAAACCATTAAACAATACGAATATTTCGACTACTCAGTGAATGAGGCCCTTTTTGTTTCGGAAAAGGAAGAAAACATCGTTACCGGAATCATAGAGGGTATTCAGCAGGAGTATCACGCCAACCTCGATAAGTTCAGCCAGGACCTGATCATTGCCCAGCTGGAACTGCTGCTCAGGTATTCGGAAAGATTTTATCACCGGCAATTCATCACCAGGAAAATAGCCAATCACAAAATCCTGGATCGCCTGGAGAATATCCTGACACAATATTTCAATGGCGATGATTTGATGAAAAAGGGACTTCCAACCGTTCAGTACATTGCCGAAACGCTCAACATTTCGCCGAATTACCTGAGTGGTATGCTGAAATTATTGACCGGACAAACCACCCAGCAGCACATTCACGACAAGCTGATTGACCGGGCGAAGGAGAAATTGTCGACCACCGATTTATCGGTGAGCGAAATTGCTTACGAGCTGGGGTTTGAACATTCCCAGTCGTTCAGCAAATTATTCAAGACCAAAACAAGCCAGTCGCCATTGGAATTTCGGCAATCGTTTAATTGATACCATCCAGTGTTTTAATTTCTGAAATAGCGGTTGTGTCGCCAAATTGAACACTTCCTTTGTTTTCCACCTCGAACTTCATAATTTACGTCTCGTCGGGCTGTGAAACTTCACAACCCAGCTGCCGGCAAAAGTTTCCGGAAATTATGTACATAACAGTATTGTCTGATGGATTTATTGAACCCCAAAAAAGGGACAACTGCCGTATGGGCAGGAGAGACAGACCGGTTTTTCAAAGGAGCCACCACCGTTCCGGTCGTTAACAGCGTAGCATTTTCTTATGAAGACCTGGATGAGTGGTACGATGTCGCAACAGGAAAAACATCGGGTCATATTTATAGCAGGAATACCAATCCGACGGTTCATGTTCTCGAAGAAAAAATAAGGCTGCTCGAAGGGGCAGAAGCGGCAACTTCTTTTGCAACCGGCATGGGTGCCATCAGTAATACCTTGTTTGCATTGCTTGGCCCCGGCAAAAGGGTGGTGTCTGTGAAAGATACCTATGGGGGGACCAGTAAGATTTTCCTGGAGTTTCTGCCTCCGTATGCTATTGATGTCACCCTTTGTGAAACGACTGATCACGAAGCACTTGAAACAGAGATAGCAAAAGGCTGTGACGTGGTGTACCTGGAAACTCCTACTAATCCGACGCTCAAAATAATGGATATCCGCCGGTTGTCCGAGGCTGCACATAGGGTGGGGGCAGTGGTGGTGGTGGACAATACCTTTGCTACACCTATTAATCAGAACCCCATACAGCTCGGCGCCGACCTGGTTATTCACAGCGCTACTAAATTCATTTGCGGTCATTCGGATGCTATGGGAGGGTTATTATGTGGCAAGGCAGAATTGGTTAAAAAAGTATTCAGTTTCAGGGAGATCAACGGTGCCAGCCTTCAGGCAGATCCCGCTTACCTGATCTTGCGCGGCATGAAAACACTTGAGCTGCGGATTGAACGCCAGAATGCCTCGGCCCTGAAAATTGCAAAGTACCTCAAAACTCATCCGGCCATTGAGGATGTATTTTATCCGGGTTTGGAAAGTCATCCGGGGCACGAGATCGCCAGAACGCAAATGTCTGGATATGGCGGTGTTTTGAGTTTTGCGCTGAAAGGTAACTACGATACGGTAAAAGCATTTCTCCCCAAACTCAAACTGGTACACCTGGCGGCAAGTCTGGGATCTGTCAGCACGCTCGCCGGGCCGCCCAGGACCACAAGCCACGTAGAACTCTCGGAAGAGCAACGCGCATTGCTGGGGATACCCGAAAGTTTGATAAGGTATTCGGTCGGTATCGAAAATGTGGAAGATCTTTTAGCGGATCTTGAACAGGCACTGGCCGCTCTGTAGCGATATTGACTTTTAGTTGTCAAAATGCCTCGTTATTAATGATGTATGTAAAAATAAATTGCCGATAACTATCTCATATACCATATGTTTAAAGGTTTAAATTTTCTATTCCTGGTCGGAATGACCCTGCTGGTGGCTAGTACGGGATTTGCTCAAACAGGCAAAGACATCGCTGCCGGGCGACTGGAAAGAGAAATGGAACGGATAGCGAAACTGGCCAAGGGTAAAGTCGGTATTTATGCGGTGCACCTGGAATCAGGCATGGAGGTAAGTATGAACCTGAAAGAAAGATTCCCGATGGCAAGTACGGTAAAAGTAGCCATTGCGGTACAGCTTTTAAAAAAGATAGAAAAAGGGGAGCTGTCGCTGATGACCATGGTGGATCTGCAGCCGTCGGATCTGCATCCCGGAAGTGGTACCCTGGATGTGCTGTTTGCCAAACCGGGTGTTCAGCTTTCGGTACAGAACCTGCTCGAGCTGATGATGACCATCAGTGATAATTCCGCTACCGACATTTTACTTCGGCTGGCGGGCGGCGCTGAGGCCGTCAGGGACTGTCTGAAAAACCTGGGCATTCAGGGGATGTCCGTAGATCGAACCATTATCCAGCTCATCGCAGACCTGGAAGGAATTACCCTACCTCCGCAGGAGCAGTGGGTATCGGGTTTTTACAGCAAATTATGGGAAACTACCACACCCGCATCCCGGCTCGCTGCCGAAATGAAACTGAGAACTGACCCACGCGATACCTCCACGCCCGAGGCGATGGTGAACCTGCTCAGCCAGATTTACAAGGGTACCGCACTTCAACCGGAAAGCAGGGATCTGCTACTGGCAGTAATGGAAAGGTGTAAAGGAGGTACCGCGCGGATCAAAGGATACCTTCCGCCTGAAACGGTGGTGGCCCATAAAACAGGAACCTTAAATGCCAGTGCCACCGATGATGTTGGGATTATTACTTTGCCGGATCATGCCGGACATATAGCCATTGCTGTTTTTGTGGCCTCCTCCGCTCAGCCAATGGCAGAACGTGAACAGACCATAGCCCACCTGAGCCGTACGGTTTATGATTATTTTCTCTTTCAACAACCTGTAACTTCCGCTTATCCCCGCTGATATGAAGTACCTTCTGCTCGCCATGCTCATCGGCATAACATGTACTTCACATGCTCAGAAAAAAATAACTGCCAAACAGATTCAGGAGTTTGACAGCTATGTGGAAATGGTTCGCAAACAATGGGATGTGCCAGGGCTGTCGATTACAGTGGTCAAGGATAATCAGGTTATTTTCAAAAAGGGATATGGTGTGCGGGAACTGGGAAAACCGGAACGGGTGGATACCCAAACCTTATTTGCCTGCGCCTCCACAACCAAGGCCATGACCGTTGCGCTGATGGGTATGCTGGTGGATGAAGGGAAAATCCGGTGGGATGATCCTGTTTATAAATATCTGCCAGAACTCCAGTTTTATGATCCTTACGTTACGCGCAATGTAAGGATACGGGACCTGCTCACGCACAATACGGGTGTTGGCAGTACCGATTTTTTTACAGGAGCCATGCACATCCCTGTCAATGAAATGTTCAAACGGATGGTGCTCGTTAAACCTTCCTATCCATTGCGGGGAGGGTTTGTGTATCAGAATATAATGTACTCAGCGGCGGGCCGTATCATTGAAAGACTTACCGGTAAATTATGGTCGGAGGTGATACAGGAAAGGATCTTCACTCCGCTGGGGATGGATCAGACTGCTCCCAAAAGAGGGTTTATCAAAACAGAAAATGTAACCAGGCCGCATTACAAAATCAACGATACCATCAGGGTAATTGATTACGGAGCCGACAGTGAGATCGGGTCTGCAGGTGCCGTGTGGTCGTCTGCGGATGATATGAGTAAATGGGTGATTTGCATGCTGGACAGCAGTAAGTTTAACGGAGGCCGACTTCTAAAGCCTGAAACCTGGGCAGAAATATTTAAGCCGCACACGATGTTCCCGGCCGACGAATACCCTACCATGCAAATCCTGCAACCTAACTGGCGCACCTACGGACTCGGGTGGTACCAGCACGACTACAAGGGGAAAAAAGTTAATTTTCACACCGGAAGCCTTTCAGGATTGACCGCCATCACCGCACAGTTGCCGGAAGAAAAACTGGGTATTTTCGTGTTTGGGAATTATGACCATGCAGAGGTAAGGCATGTACTGGTTTATAAAGCTTTTGACTGGTTTGCACTCGGAGGCGCACGGGACTGGAATTCGGAGTTCAGGACACTGTATTCCGGTCTGGCAGAAAAGAACAGAGAAAACGTTGCGGATTTTGAGAAGAAGAGAGTTTTGAATACCAAGTCCTCACTGGCTTTGCAGGAATATGCCGGGAAGTATGTCAGTCCGCTCTATGGCGAAGCGGAAATTATCGTAATGGACAATTTGCTGTCCGTTAATGTAAACCATGTTTTGTATGCCAAATTAGCCCACTGGCATTATGATACTTTCCGGGGCCCGTATCAAAAGGCATGGTATGGCAAGGCCACCGCAAGATTTAATCTGAATGTTGGGGGGGAGGTGGATGTGCTGTGGTTTGATGGAATGGAATTCAGAAAAGCTAAAAATTAACGGATATAGATGTCCTGATGAGCAGAACTTCTATGGTGTTGTTGAATTTTTTTGAATCAAATGATATAATTAATCAGAGATAAAACAATAAATTTGACAGCTTAGATACTTTATTTGCAAAAGGACAAGGGTTTTGCCGTTTTCCTGAAAGCTACCTAACTATTAAGTGAGTCAGATTTCTTCGATGAGTGCCTTAGCCGTTAAAAACCTGCCGGATGATGAGGAGATATTGCTGTGGCATGAGCTGTTGACAGGTAATGTCACTTCGTTTGAACAGCTTATCGGGCGTACCTATGATCTGTTGTTTCAATATGGCAGCAAATTCAGCCGTGACAGGGAGTTGATCAAGGATTCCATCCAGGATGTGTTTCTGGAAGTTTGGGAAAAAAGGAGTACCCTCAACGGGAATATTCCTCCCAAAGCTTATCTGCTGGCATCCCTTCGCCGCAGGTTACACAGGCTCGGCCAACGTAACCGAATGGTCCCGGTGGAAGATTTCAGCCAGCTTCCTTCCGGCTTTGACATCGAATTCAGTGCGGAGTATCTTTTTATCCGGCTGGAAGAAGACAAACAGACCGCAAGCCGCATCACATGCCTGCTGAATGAATTACCCAAAAGACAAAAAGAGGCGGTCTATCTTAAATTCTTCCATGACCTCGACCGCGACGAAATAGCTACCATCATGGATATCCATCCGCAGTCGGTATCCAACCTATTGCAAACTGCTTTTAAATGGATGAAAAACCAGTGGAAGGTATTGATATCCATTGTGTTACTGGTTAGCCTCTTTCAGTAGTCCGCATTGCTCTCCATAAAATTTAAAAAAAAGATAAAAAAATACAGTATCGGATAAAGGTACGTGTCTAATGGTATTTGAATGATAACATTTTGACATGGATCGTTACCATAATTTTACCGCTGAGGAGTTTCTCTGGGATGAATCTTTCCGTAACTGGGTTTTGAGGCCCACGAGGGAAGATGACGCCAGATGGCGAAACTGGATCGCGGAAAATCCTGATAAGGAGTCTGTCATTCTTCGCGCGAAGGGCCTTGTCCTGGGCATATCTCCTGGCGTCGTTGCGCTGCCCGATGCAGAGAAACAAAATGCGATCAGGAAGATATTGAGTCAGTTAAGTGAGCCTTCTGAGGAGGCAGAACAGATAGATGTCCTCCGTTTTTATCAAAAAAACTGGTTCCGTTTAGCGGCTGCTATTCTGTTGGTTATTGGACTGGCATGGGGCATGTGGGGACGGCATACAGATAAATCCAGGGTTAATTATGAGCAACTGGTGGCTACTTCTGCTGACGTGCTGACCGAAAAAGTGAACCATACGGACAAGCCCTTCCTGGTTACACTGCAGGATGGGAGTACTGTATTGCTGAACCCCCAAAGCAAAATCAGCTATCCTGCAAAATTCGGGTCCGACAAACGTGAGGTGTACCTCTCAGGCGAGGCTTTTTTTGATATAGCCAAAGATCCTTCCAAACCATTTTTTGTGTATGCCAATGAAGTGGTTACCAAAGTATTGGGCACAAGCTTTTTTGTGCGGTCCTATACCAATGAAAAGGAGGTATCGGTTTCAGTGAAAACCGGTCGAGTGGCGGTTTTTGCCAGAACGGATCCGGGCATTGAAAACAAACAGAATTCCAAGGAACTGACAGGCGTGGTGATTGAACCAAACCAGCAGATTGTTTTCGTGCGCGAAACGGTAAAAATCACCAAGAGCCTTATTTCCAAACCCGAGCTTGTGGCAGAAAAAGACAATCATTACAATTTTGACTTTGACGAAACCCCTGTTTCTGCGGTTTTCTCGGTTCTTCAGAATGCATACGGTATTGAAATTATATACGACAAAAATATCATGAGCGAGTGCCCTATCACAGCCACGCTCACCGAATTGTCATTATTTGAAAAACTTGATCTGATCTGTAAGGCCGTCGGAGCGGAGTATGAACTGATCGACGGGCGGATCATTATTGAAGGTAAAGGTTGTAAAATGCAATAAAGAAAAAGCCGGCAATGCTCCAACATTACCGGCCTCAGAGTGCCCCGAAGGTTTTGCCGACCATAACATCTCATTTTGTGGGATGCGGGGAAGTTAGTGCCAATAATCACAATTAACAAAAACTGTTCAAAACTATGAAAATACCGTTACAGTTCAATCGTCAACTGTTAATTCTTATGCGGATAGGTCTGGCTCAACTTGTTTTATCAGTGTGGTTTATGGGTACGGCCACCGCCGTTGATGTCCGTGCCCAGGAATTATTAAACAAGAAAATAAGTGTACAGGCCCAGAATCAGGATGTGAAAGCAGTACTTCACCTGATTGAAAAACAGGTGGGCGTCCGGTTTATTTTCAGTTCCAAGCTGATCCAGTCCAACCGGAAAATTACCATTCTTAAATCCAATCAGGAGTTATCAAAAGTATTGGAGGACTTTCTGGTGCCACTTGGTCTGATGTATGAGGTTTCAGGAAAAAACATCGTGATCAAACCTTCGGCCCAAATTCCCGAAACTCAGCCCGGCACTTCCCTTAAAACAACCCTCTGGCAGGCAGCAGAGATTGTGATCAAGGGAAAAGTAACCGATGCAGATACCAAGGAAGCATTGCCGGGAGTCAATATTCTGGTAAAAGGTACCCAGACCGGTACCTCAACCGACGCCAATGGAAACTACTCCCTCTCGCTGGAAGATGCCAACGTAACCCTGGTTTTTAGTTTTGTGGGTTACGAGTCGCAGGAACACAGGGCGGGGAATTCAAATGAAATCAATATCAGTCTTAAAACAGACCAGAAATCTCTGGAAGAAGTACTGGTGGTGGGTTATGGTACGGTAAAGAAAAGTGATCTGACCGGATCCGTTTCATCCGTGAAGTCTGCTGAACTCACCGCCTATCCTGCGTTGGGGACGGTGCAGGCGCTGCAGGGACGTGCTGCCGGTGTTCAGATCCAGTCCAACAATGGTGAGCCGGGTTCATCTTTTAAGGTACGTATCCGGGGAGGTACTTCCATTAATGCCAGCAGCGATCCTATTTATGTGGTGGACGGTTTCGTGGGCGGTGCTTTGCCCCCTCCGGAAGATATTGAATCTATTGAAGTGTTGAAAGATGCTTCTGCAACAGCCATTTACGGGTCCAGAGGCGCCAATGGGGTGATCATGGTAACCACTAAAAAGGGGCAGTCGGGCAAACCCAGAATTGACTTCAATACCTCGTTCTCGTCTCAGACCGAAATCAACAGGCTCAAGCTGCTGAACGCTGAGCAGTTCCTTGCATACGTAAAAGAAGCGCGACCAAATATTGTATCTGCAGGTGCAGATACCGACTGGCAGGATCTGATCCTGCGCAAAGGAGGTATTCAGAATCACCAGCTTTCGATCTCCGGCGGTAGTGATGCGGTAAAATACTATGTATCAGGAGCGTATTACGACCAGAAAGGTATCATTCTAAATTCCGGATACAAACGTTATTCCGTAACCAGCAATATTGATATCCAGGCGGCAAAAAGATTAAAAGTAGGGCTTAATCTTTTCGCTCAGCGCATCTCCCGTCAGCAGTCAAAAACGCAGGAAGGCTCCGGCGGACTGACACCCGGAGTCATTGCATCGGCGTTTAAATTTGAGCCCGACCAGCCCATCATGGATGCCAACGGAAGATTTACCGTGGCCAGGCTGAACGACCCGATCGACAACCCCTATGCCATTGCGACACAACTTCAGAATGAATCGTTAAACGACCGGATACAAGGGAACCTTTATGCCGAATATGATATCCTGAAAGGCCTCAAATTCAGGACTACCCTGGGTGCTACCACCAACAGCGGACGGGCCGGTACCTTCACGCCAACAACCCTGAACGACGGCCGGAATGTGGGCGGCAGGGCTTCTGTTAACGGGTCAAAAAGTACCTTGCTGCTGAATGAAAACTACCTGACGTACAGTACCAAAATAGATGCTTTCCATGATCTTTCCGCTATGGTGGGTTATTCGCAACAAACATCCTCCAGCGAGGCCTGGGGCGGAACAGGCCAGTCGTTTATTACTGATGCGGTTTCTTATTGGAACCTGGGCGGTTCGTCGGTATGGCAAAGTCCTACTTCCGGTCTGACGGAGTGGCAGCTGGCTTCCTACTATGCAAGAGTAACGTACGCATTTGCAGATCGTTATCTGTTTACCGGTAATATCCGCCGCGATGGATCATCCAATTTCAGCAAAAACCATAAGTGGGCCATGTTCCCATCTGGTGCTTTTGCCTGGAAAATGTCAAGCGAACCTTTTATGGCGAATGTAAGGGCCATTAATCAATGGAAATGGAGAGTGAGTTACGGCTTAACGGGTAACCAGGCCATTGCGCCTTACCAGACCATGGCCAGGTTCTCCAATGTATACACCATTATTAATGGGGTTCCTGTAAACGCTGTGAGGCCTACCACCATTGCAAACGACGACCTCACCTGGGAAACCACAGCGCAGTTTGACGTGGGTACAGACGTAAGTCTTTTTAATAACCGTCTGAACCTGATGGTGGATTACTACCGTCGGGTTACCAAAGACCTGCTTTTCAGCGTACAGCTTCCGCAATATTCAGGATATACCAATCAGCTGCAGAACATCGGTTCGGTGGAGAACAAAGGATTTGAGATCACAGTCAATACCCGTAACCTGGTGGGTGCCCTGAAATGGAGCACGGATATCAACCTGTCTGTGAACAGAAACAAGGTACTTACCTTGCCGGGAGGCACCGATATCCTTTACGGTTCGGCACCAGGACACATGGTTGGGCTGGGGCAGACACAGATCTTACGTGAGGGCTATCCGGTAGGAAGTTTTTACGGATGGATCTATGACGGCGTTTACCAGCAGGGAGATACTTTCATTCCGGGTGGAGGATTTGAAGTGGCAGCAGGCGGAGAGAAGTTCAGGGATATTAATGGTAAAAAAGACAGCAATGGCAAACTAACCGGGGAGCCCGACGGACAGCTCAACAGCGACGACCGTACCATCATCGGCAATCCGCATCCAAAGTTCACCTGGGGTATGAACAATGATTTCAGCTGGAAGGGTCTGGACCTCAACGTTTTCTTCCAGGCTTCCCAGGGGAATGATATGCTGAGTTATACGCTCATGGAACTTAACCTGCTTTCGGGGATCAACAATGCTACCACGGATGCATTGAACCGCTGGTCTCCAACCAATACCAATACGGATGTTCCCAAAGCATTGACAGGACGTACCCGAAGGGTTTCCACACGCTGGATTTCAGATGGAAGTTTTGTCCGGTTAAAAAACCTTGCACTCGGGTACAATTTGCCAAAACCGGTTCTGGATAAACTGAAACTTACCAAGCTCAGAGTATACGTAAGTGCCCAGAACATCCTGACGTTCACCAAATACAAGGGTTATGATCCCGAAGTAAATTATTCGTCGGATGGTAATACCGAAAGTAATACCAATCTGGGGTTGGACTACGCCAGTTATCCCAACGCCAAGTCGTATACGGTTGGTTTGAACATCGGTTTCTAGCATTTCAAAATCCTTAAACAAGAGACAAAATGAAGTACCCTATAAAAAAATTATTTCTCCTCTCTTTCGCAGCCATTATGCTGGGCTGTGTTGATCTGGACGAAAAGCCTGTCGGATTATTGGCACCCGAATCCATGTTCCGCTCCAAGCAGGACGTTCAGACAGCTATTTTCGGTGCTTATGGCTGGATCGCCACAGAAAGGCTTTATGGCAGGCAATTCGTTTCCGCACTGATGCTGCGGAGTGATATGGAAGACATCGGTGACCGCGGTACACCCGCAGAAAGACAGCAGGTCAACGATTTTAGTATGGATGATAACAACAACATGGTCATTCAGTTCTGGCCAACGTGGTACCAGGTCATCAGTGCCGCCAATGCGGCAATTGCCGGAGCGGAAGCTTTGAAACTACCCGAAAATGAGATCAACCCGCTCATCGCAGAGGCTCGTTTTGTAAGGGCATTCAGTTATTTTCACCTGGTGCAGGTTTTTGGAGATATCCCTTATATCGACTATTTCATCAGTAATCCGAATACGGTAAAAGAGATTTCCAAAACACCCGCGGCAACGGTTTATACAGGCATCATGGCCGACCTGGAATTTGCCAAACAATGGCTGCCGGAAAAGCAGCCTGCCGAGGTACGCAGCCGCCCGTCAAAAGGTACTGCCGCTTCTTATCTGGCGTCGGTATACCTGACCAACCAGGATTATCAGAAAGCATATACCGAAGCAAAGTGGGTGATCGACAACAAGGATAAATTTGGCTATGCCCTCGAGGCCGACTTCCAGACACTCTTTAAGGCGCCCCAGGCCAACAATATGAAGGAGCACGTTTTTGATATTGATTTCCTGGGCTTGCAAAGCGGAGCCGGTGGCGCCAACGACGACATCGTTCCTCCCATGACGGGCGTAAGGGGTGGTGATGCGCCCAGGAGTGGATGGAGTGTGATTGTGCCCTCAATGAAAGTATATGAAACCTGGGATTCAAGAGATTACAGGAAGGAAGTAAGTTTTGACGACTCGATCATGATCGGCGGGAAGCTGGCGCCTTACACGCAATTTCCCAATACCAAACGGCCGCATATTGCCAAGTATGCCCGGTTTGCAGGAAATTCCAACTCTGAGGGCCGTTATTCGGATCATAACTATGCCGCCTTCCGGTATGCCGAAGTGCTGTTGATTGCCGCGGAAGCATCCGCAGAACTCAACGGTTCCAACGAGGAGGCCATCGGGTATATCAACCAGATCAGGGCAAGAGCACGGAACTGGGCAGGCAAGCAAACCAATTTTCCTGAAAATGTAAAGGCTGGTTTGGGCAAAGCCGAGTTCATTGAGCTGGTGCTGGAAGAACGCCGCCTGGAGCTGGCCTTTGAATACAAACGCTGGTACGATATCAAACGCCGGAATCTGGGAGAAAAAGTATTTAAGGGTCCCGACGCCATGGAACCCCATGCCAACTTCAATCCTGCCCGCGATTACCTGATGCCCTTGCCAAGGGTGGAGCTGCAGGTGAACCCCAATCTGGCACCGCAGAATCCGGGATATTGAGTTACCTCTTTACGGACAGATAACCGGCCAAAATCAGCGATACGGATTTAGGATTTATTGTAGTGATATTCATGAAGAGGGTGCCAAATCTGTGATGAGGCACCCTCTTTGATTTGGATGTTTTCATTATAACTGGACGAAGAATAGTGATTTGCCAATTAACGCTTATCCGAAGGTCTGCGTAAAACCCGTATTCCATTGTCAGTAAATCTGATTTCAAGGATAAAATCAGGTTTACTGACAATGGAATACGCTAAAATAGCTGGGATAGGGTGAGACAATTTACAACTTGTATTAAGCGCAATATGGTCTACAACAGGATATTCAGCGTATAGTAAATTATCTCTATAATTTATATCCCAGCCCCAATCATCTTCCAGGCAAAATGACGATACAATTATGCTGAATACCTTTAAGCTCTCCTGGCTGCTTTTTATTATCTTATCACCCTTCCTGGCAAATGCTCAGAAAAATACAGAAAAGGCTGACATCCAGACGGCGGAATCTTCTCAATATATTAAATGGAAACTGGATTTCCGGGAGAAGGGCTTTGATCTGAGAACACTTGACGATCCTGCTATTGCCCTGGAAGGGGTAAATGGAGCTATTGAGATCAATGGAAAACCATACTCTTTAAGTAATGCGAAACTCATTTCTTCCAAAGAGACCATAACCGGGCAGGGGCCGGGACGAAGAGTTGAATACTTGTTTCCCGAAATTAACTGTCGGTGGATATGGAACTTCGTCTCCCTCAGTGATGGAGTAGAAATTTCGGCAATAGTAAAGAATGTGGGCAAAACGCCCCTGTTAATTGAAAACTGGAATGTTGTAAGCCTATCTCAGGCCCAGAGCGGGCGCTTCACCTTTGGAAGCGATCCGGGTAATGCCCGCTTTTTCAGATGGCATACCTGGGATATGCGTGTTGAACTGCTGGAGAGTGGAAAAGGCAGGCACTCTTCGGAAAACCTTTGTTTGCTGGTGGACCCCGTACTAAAACAGTCGTTTATGGCTGCCTTTCTTACCATGGATCGTATGCGCAGTGACCATAGCCTGCGTTATTCGCCAGAGAATGGAATCGAGGAATACAAGGCGACATGCCGCTTTGGTAAATATGAATTACGCCCGAAACAGGAACTGGTTTCTGAAAAGCTCCATATTTCGTTTCAAAAGGATCCCTACAAAGCGTTGGAAAACTGGGCGGATGTCATTTATCAAAACAAGAAGCCTGTATTTGCGGATTTACCGCCTGTTGGCCTGAGCGGAGTTGCCTGGGTAGATACCTGGAATGAGCACGAAGGTGGCTACGCGGAGGTTTCAATCGAAAATATTAAAGCATTCAGAAATAAATTCAAAGGATTTGATGCGGACATTTTCCGCATTAGTACACTGAATTCGTTAAAAGACGGAATTCCCGGCAATTGGAAAATAGCCAACGAACGGCACTTCGCATTTACCAACGGCTACGAGAATTTCATCAAAGAACTGAATAAGTATGGTCTCAAAGCAGGAGTATGGGTGTCTCCATTTTGGTTTGCCGGTGAAGCAGACGGCGTGCTGAAAAATAACCAGGAAAACTTGCTGCGCGACTGCAACGGAAAAATCATGTCCGAAAGATTGAATTGGTCAGAAAACCGGGACGACACCACCCGTATTTCCCGGCTAAACAAATATTGGCTCGATGGCACGCACCCAAAAACAGGGGAATATTTAAAAGACGTTTTTGCGTACAACCGCAAAATTGGCGTGCGTTTTTATATGCTTGATTTTCTGGATGTACCCAAAAACAGCTGTTTGTATGACCGGTCAAAAACTCCTTTGGAAGCAGCTGGAACTATTTTGAAGATGATCCGAAAAACAACCGGAGACGACACACATCTTCAGACTGCCGTTTCGTCTACTCCTGCCTACAGTAGCATTATTAACGCAGCCAGGGTAGGGCGCGACTATGGCGAAAGTAGGCCTTTGCAAAGCCAGGGAACTCCGTTGAGCGATTGGGGCAACGCAACCTATGTCCTTAACGACCATCATTATTCCAATACCCACTACCTGGTACAGAATGCCGCGGCTTCCTACTTTACGCACAGGAAATTGTACATCAATGATATTAACGCTTTTACCATTGATAAGCCTGTCCCCCTTGAGCATGCCCGGATCACGACCACCATGTTCGGGTTATCCGGCAGTCCGCTGATGTTTGACGACGACTTTCGCAGAATGGATAGCGAACGTCTTAAAATGGCCAAGCTTTGTTTGCCAAGAACAAAAGGATGGCCAATGCCCGTAGATCTTTTTGATAACGTCTATCCGGATAACTACTCGCGGTATTTAAAACTTCCGGTAGAAACTTCCTGGGGTTCTTATCAATTAGTGGCGGTTTTTAACCATGATGATACAGTTTATAACGCTCAGCTTGATTTTACCCGGCTTGGCCTTGATACTAAAAAACCTTACTGTGTATACGAATTCTGGACAGAAGAATATTGCGGAACCTATCAGGAACGTTTCAAATATAGTATCCCTCCAAAGTCCTGCCGCCTGTTCCGCATCTTTGAAAACCGCCAACATCCCTGGCTACTCTCTACGGATATGCACATCCAGCAAGGAGCAGTAGAAGTAAAAAACCTTCAATGGGATGAGAAGAGAATGCGTTTGTCAGGAACCGCAACCCGCCCCGTAGGTGAGGTAGGAAACTTGTTTTTCCTTATGCCAAGGAGAATGCGCGTTACAGACAACAAAGGGTTATGGTTACTGAAAGAGTTGGAGGATTATAAGGTCATCATCCGTAAGGAAATTACATTCACAAAAGAAGAAGAGGATTTTGAGATCTTTTTTGAGCCCTGGACAGAAAGGAAGTACGTTCCCGGCCATTTGATGCCGAACGCTACCGTAGAAGAGTGGTTGGAGCAAGTAAAAAAACAGCGCAAGCCGGGAGACACACGGGTGTTTGAATGATCTCGGAATCAATCAGAGAACACTTTCCGGTAGCCGGTTTGATTAAATTGTCAGTAAACTATTCAGGTATCTGATCATAGCCTTAAAAGGAGTGATACCTTTATCAATCCACAGGCCTATGCAAACGGCCAAACCTGTTTAATCCAGTATTTCCTAAACCTTATATCATTATGAGCGAGCATAACAGCAGGAGAGATTTCCTGAAACAGGCAGGCCTCGGAGCATTGGGCCTCACCATTCTTCCATCCCTTTACGGCAAAGTAGCCGCCAGCGACAGGCTCCGTATTGCGCACATCGGCCTCGGCGGCATGGGGAACGCACACATGAAATGGTTTGCCAACTTGCCCGAAGTGGAGATTGTGGCACTTTGTGATGTGGATCAGCTGCACCTGGGCGAAACGCATCAGAAACTTCAGGCCATGCAGCCCAATGGGAAAGTACAGACTTACGAAGATTTCAGGCATATCCTGGACCGCAAGGACATCGACGCCATAACCGTGGCCACGCCGGATCACTGGCATGCGCAAATTGCCACACTGGCGTTTCAGGCCGGGAAGGACGTTTACGGCGAAAAGCCTCTTTCGTATGATTTGAAGGAAGGAAAAATGATGCTGAAGCATGCAACAAAATACGACCGGATTTTCCAGATGGGCAATCAGATCCATGCCGGAGATAACTTTCACCGGGTGGTGGAAATCATCAAGTCCGGAGCCATCGGGAAGGTACATACCGTAAGGTTATGGAAAACCGGCGGTTCGCCTGATCTTGGGTCTCCGTCCGTAAAGCCCATCCCAAGTACCCTAAACTGGGACATGTGGCTGGGGCCCGCCCCCTATACCGACTATATTCCTGAGAAATGCCATTTTAACTACCGGTACTTCCTCGACTATTCCGGCGGAATGTTTGCTGATTTCTGGTGCCACATTGCCGATGTGGTTTACTCCGCCATTCAACCCAAGGGACTAAAAACAATTAACGCAAGGGGAGAGGCTCCAACCGGAATAGCCACCGCGCCCAAATGGCTGGATGTGGATTATGAATTTGACGGTCTTAAACTGTACTGGACCACCATACCACCCAATGTACCCGGCGCTGCAAAAAGAGGGATAGGTGCGTTTTTTGAGGGAGACAAAGGAACGCTGATCTGCGATTACAATACCCGGGAAATTACCATAAACGGAGAAACGGTAACCGATATTCCCGAGATACCGATCACCAATCCGAGGTCTCCCGGCCACCAGCAGAACTTTGTGGATGCCGTTAAAGCACGCAAACAGCCGGAGTCCAACCTGGCCTATGCCCGGGAACTTACCATGCCCATGCACCTGGGGCTGATCTCCTACCGGCTCAAGAGAGAACTCACCTGGAATGCCGAAAAGGAGAAATTCAAAGGAGACAAGGAAGCCAACAGACTGCTGTCCCGGAAACGGAGGAAAAAATGGGACCTGGTTTGATCAACCCCCGTTCTAGTACCTGAACCTGCTTTGTAACGGTAAAACCACTCTTTCAGCTGGTTTTACCGTTACAGTTGTTTTTAGCCATCCGTTCAGCGAAAATGGTCGGCAGGGGGTATAGAGGGTAATTTTCAATGGGTAGCTTTTTGGTCAATTTTGAATGGAGATATCCTCTTTTTTGTTTTGGTAAGTACTCTGCTAGCATAAGAAAAGGGGGCCGGTTGTGGGAAGGTACCAGACGTTAATACCAAATTGAGTGAAAAACATCGAATAAAATTATGGAACATAACCGTATGAATAGGTGTGCATAGTGTAAAATAGGTGCGTATAGCATTTTGAAAGGAAGATCCCGGAGTGAGCTCAACAATCCGGAATTACTTTGTTTTTAAAACTTACAGGCAATCCTCCTTAGATCTATCCAGCCGTACAATGGTTTCGTAAAGATTCCTGAGCTCTTCCTGGTATCTTGATGCAGCACCCAAATTTACGCCACGGATCGAATTGAATTCATCCCTGTCCATCTTTACATTTGTCAAAATAGCTTCATGACAAATATCTGTTCCGCTCTGGGCTAGCTCTGTAATTACGTCTTTGGCATTTTCCAGCAGGAATACATTCCAGCTATAAATGGACGGATTTTCCAATTCATTATACCTGCTGATGTATTTAGCTATAATTGCGCTTGTGCGATCCTGATGATCGGTTAATAAATCTTGAAATGTTTTCATAAAAGAGAAGAGTAAAAAACAAATGGTTGAGAATAAATGGAAGTGATGTTTCAGTAGTAGCCTACTGGTACCTTCAATGTCAGAGAAATGAGGAAATTTATTGTTTTATAAATTTTATTTGTTCCACTGCGCCGTTTAGACGTGCAATGCGGCCTACATATATACCTGCCGCCAGGTTTGAAACATCAATTGTATTGGACATAGCGGAAGCCGTGTTTTTTGAACAATCGTAAACCAAATGCCCGGTTATGCTACTTAGCTGAATACGCTCTACCTGCTTCATATCATCGATGATCAGCGTCAGCTTCTCTTTTACAGGATTAGGATACATGACCATCGCGGCGAGTTGGTCAAATTCAATATTCCTTATTCTGCTATAGGCAAATGTCAGATCCGTGTCAATCATTTTCAGACGATACAGATTTGTCCCGCTTTGCACATCCTTGTCCGTGTAACTATAAGATCTTAGGTATGTACTTTCTCCAGCCGATTTTACGCTGCTTATCGTTTTCCAGCTGTAGCCATTTAAACTGTGCTGAATATCAAACCGGTCGCTATTGGTTTCCGCAGTGGTGGCCCAGGTAAGTAAAGCAGAGCGGCCTTCACCAGGTTTAACATCAAATGCTGTTAGGGTAACAGGCAAGGCAGTTTCCTCATTGGTAATTATGTTGTTATGCAAGGTAATAGCACCCGCAGTTGTAAAAGCCTTTCCAACAAGCGTAGCTTCTTCCAGTAGCTCTATGGCTCCACCAGCCACTATGGTACCTGCAAAGGTAGATTGGCTCCCGAGACTAACCGCATCCTGAAAACGCCAGTAAACATTGTCTGCAGCGGCATTATTGGTAAGTATAATTTTGGAAGAGGTACCCGTAGAAAAGGCTCCGCCGAACTTAAAAATAAAAACAGCATCGGGGTCTGAACCGGCGTCGAGTGTCAGATTTCCCTCCAAAGCGACTGCTCCGTTCAGGCAGTAAACGCCGGGCGTTAGGATTGTACCATTGCCAATAGGAGAGGTTAATACGGTTACGCCACAGGTGATGTCCGTGAATGAATCATAAACGCCCTGCATTTTTTCCGTGGCCGCAATTGCCTCCGCATCTGTTGGAATGTAACTGGTACCAGTGAACGTTACCCCCGGATCGGTGAACCCTGTCGTGGCACCTGCGCCTGTCCCGATGTCCCCTGCAACTTTTGAGTTACCGTTGTTGGTCAGCTCTCCTGCCGCAGTAAATAAAATGAATGGAGCTACAGCATCATCAATTACTGGTGTAGTTTGCGCGGAGACCCGTTCATTAAAAGCTATGAACGAAATAAGAAAGACTGTTAAAAATAAATTTTTCATAAGTTGATTTTAAAATGTCATGAATTCCTCCGGGTTGCCGTGGATTCCCTAATGTAAAATGATGTTGTTTCAGGATTATCCAGGAAGATCACGGGCAAAAAAATCTCAGCAGATTGATCTGCCTATTGCGCAAAAGTCCTGTATAACAATTTGTAGGCTAAAGCTGCATCAGTAGGTTATGATGCAGAACAAGAATGGTAAAAATCCTTTGATCGGGATTTTTTTGATAGGATAATATACTGAAAGACAATTAAATATGAGCATCTTATGATCAGAGCACATGAGGAGCACCGCTTTTTGTCTCAAAGTATTTCTACAAAAATTATTCCACTACCTTTATCAAGGAATTACATAGCAAATCAGCAAGAAACTCCCCATAAAAGTAAAAGTGGGATATTCTGATTAACGTGTAAGTTTTAGGGATAAATGCCCCCAAAAGGTATCTGGGGTGAATGGGGCCATATTTTCTACAGAATGCATATATTGTTAAAGCCTGTTTTACCCGTTTCCCACTATCCCGGTTTCCCACTTTAACGGTAAAACCTACTGAAATAGATGGTTTTACTGTTAAAGTTCTATTTAAATTCGAGCCTAATACCTTGCGGGTGTGAGAGCCGCCCGGCCCTATCCGGAGTTGAGGGACTCAGGTTGCAGATAAGGCAAAAAAGGCCAGGCAGTAGCCTGACCTTTATGTGACCGCGACGGGAATGCATTAAGCGTTAATTATCAGTGTGTTTGTTGTATACTTTACTCGGAGGTATCAAATAGGTATCAAATTTCTTATATTTACTATACACTTGGGCTTGCTAATGCTTGATACGAAAGTGAAGTGAAATTAAACCGTACGCAATGAATATTTTTAATAAGAGGTTGAAGTCTAATGAAGGAAATCAAAATTCAAATCCTAAATCCCATAGAGTAGATAAAATTTATTCGTTATTAGAATTATACCATTTCACTCCGGCACTATTTGTTGGAAAATATTTAAATAAAATTCGATAGCTAAATACAAAGTTAACAATTTATTATTCCTTTAATAAGTTGTTTATTTCATCAGGAGATTACTACTTAGGATAGTAAATACTTATAATTTTAAAGTGTAAGGTCTCCGCAGTTTGTGATATCTTAGTCTTTCAATAATATTGTAGCCTTCTGCATCAGAGCTAGAAGGAATTATAATTTTGTTAAGTGAATTTTTATATACCATTAGTTATGGAATTCAGATAATTTTTGCTCTAATAAACTTCTTTTTCTAGATCTATTCAATGGTTTATCTACTGACGATAAAGTTTAAATGAGATTAGAGTCATACATGGAAAGGATTTGATGTTTTCTTAAAAAAATCTGCGAGTGAAGGAAAGACTGACTATTTATTCATTTAAAAATAATTCCATTTTTGTTTTTTCTTTATCCAGAATACTTTTTAATAAAGGTGATATATTATTTTTACTTTCTTCTTCAGCAATTTTAATCATATCCTTCCTTAGGTCAATGAATATAAGTAAGTCCTTACCTGAATATTGGTTGTTAGAATCCACTTGCTCTATTATTTTTTCTTTATTTGAATTTGATAATTCATCCCATACACTTGGTTTTAAAAACCAATGATCTGAATGATATATCATCCAATTTTCGATTTCTGATAGCATGTAGAATGGATTTGCGTGAAATCTATCTGTATATAGGTCCATCCATTTCTTATACTTCACGTATGATGCCAAAATAATATAAACTTGATCCTGGTAATGCAATACATTTGCAATCATAAAAATATTTAGATTTTTCTTAGGTGACAGGGTTATTATACCTGATAAACAACATGGTATGTGAATATCGATGTTAGTAACCGTTATGTAAATGTTTTGTACTTTGTTTTTTTTTATGTCCTTTGATATTTTATCTCTAAATGGAAGGAGAATATTGTTTAGAATAAATTTATTGTTATTCATTTCTCTTGTTAATTCATCTTCAATATAAGTTTTGCGAGAGTATTTCGTTGATTTTAGCTCAATGCTTTTGTCTATTTTTACGTATGAAGGTAATTTTGATACTAATTTTCTCTCGAATTTTCTGTTTACTATTTCTAAATATCTTTGTTTTGAATACTCGAGACTTTCAATCATATTTTGCTTAGAAAATATTTCTCTTGAAATGGATCTATATATTTGTAATTGTATATTTTGAAGGTTCTGAAGATCTTTACTGATTTCTAATTTATCAAATATTCTTTCATGCTCTATACAAAATCCAGGGAAGACTGAGGCGTTTTTGATATTGATAGCGGTAATTTCTAATTTCTTTTTTTTTAGACTATACTCTGGTGTGACTACCTTATTGTTTTCGGATATTTGAAGTAGGGGCTCAGACTTCTGAATAGTATGAGATTTAATCGTTTCGTTGGAGCAATTTTTATACATACATTGATGTGTTGAATGCCTCCATTTTCCGAAATTATTCATTATATCATAAAGAGTTCGAATTTGTTCACTTTCATTGTCAAAATCCACAAGATCTTCTTCATTGATAGCCGCAAATTCCTCTAAGGTTCTATCTAATGCATCATTGATTTCTGCAATTATTATTTTATTCTTCGGTAAGCCCATTTGTCTAATTGTTTATTAAATATAAAAAAAGCACTGGCTTTTCGCTAGTGCTTCTACAATTTAATGTTATAAATTGCTATCGATTATATCGATTAAAAATATGTTCCGACCAACTATGCCACTTTAACCAGCTTTCTCAACAAACCCATCATAGCAACTTCATTGATCGACATTCTTTCCCCTCGCTCCTGTCTGCTTTCCAATGATGCCAGTTGAGCGCGGGGCGAATTACTATCATCTTTTTCTTTCTTGCCTTCCTCTTTTTTGTCTTCCTTGCGGGAAAAGCCTGTTTTCTTTTCAATATGCTTCACCAGATCGTGGAAATAGTTGTATCCGGTGATATCAATAATCTTGCTTCCGGGGTTGCCATTCACTTCCACCACATAACTATTCCCGTCCTGAAATTTGAGGCCTGGTACCTGGGAAGTTCTGACACAGAATTGAGTAGCTCCCGCATTTTTGTGCAACGATCCTCGTTGCGATAACGATTTCGTCTCGCACACGAACTTAAAGGAAAATTCCTAACTACTTTTTCGAGTGATGAAAATGTGTGTTCGGAGGCAAATTATACCTTCCTTGCTGATCGAACTTAAATGCAGATGCATATTGCAATTTCCGGGCAGCGAATAGCGTATCTGCATTTTTCTTGCATGCATCCCTGGCAACTCCTATAATGTAGCAGTGATATGTAAACCAGCAATGATCATCCTTTTTGGTATGTTCGGGTAACTTCCAGTTGCCGCTTGTACCTAGGATATTCCGGGTTACTACTGAGATTTCGCTGGGTTGAAAATTTCCTTCGCTATAAAGGCTGTCGACCATTCCGGCCTGGTTTACCCTGAAATAAAATGTGGAAGATCGGAATTGACATTGATCAGCGACGAAAGGAAGTCCATATTCGAGATACTCATTCAGTGTCGAGATTCTTGTAAGGATTTGCCGGGAATCAATTGGAGCCCTGAATTCCGGCAACCATTTTTGTGCCTGTGTCTGACAGCTGATTAAGGCAAACAATAGGGAAATCTTGATTTTGTGCACAGTAAATTTGCTTTGTAAGTATGCCTTAAAGAGAGAGGTTTGTTATCGGAATAGCAGATTTGGTGCGACACGTCTGAAATAACGCTTAGGCAATTACAGTTAAAGTGCATACAAACTTATGAATTTCATTGTTAGATCCTAACAAAACAAAGGAAGCCAGGCTCATGCCTGGCTTCCTGGTGACCGCGACGGGAATCGAACCCATATCTAGAGTTTAGGAAACTCCTATTCTATCCGTTGAACTACGCAGTCAAAAAAAGATTTCTCACTTTCATGAGAAATCCGTTCGGGGTGCAAAATTGATGAAAAAGAGTTTAAATAGCAAGTACTTATTCTTCAGTTTGTACCGCAGTGTATCCTAAATCCAGCCAGTTGGGGTAAATGGCAAAGTGCTTTTCCTTCACCAACGTGAAAATTACATTCCGGAGCTCGTCAATATTCTCTTTCTTTTCAGCGGAAATAAACACAACACGGTCTGCTTTATCGGCTATGTAGCTTCTTTTCAGCTGTTCCAGAATGCTCTCGGAAGTAGCCACCGGCTGGTCTTCTTCTGCCAGGGTTTCGTCGTTAAAGGCTGGTTTGTAAAGATCTATCTTGTTGAAAATAAGTACGGTAGGCTTGTCCGCCGCGCCAATTTCAACCAGCGTTTTATTGACCACGTCCAAATGTTCCTCGAAAGACTGGTGGGAAATATCCACCACGTGGAGTAAAATATCGGCTTCCCGTACCTCATCGAGCGTCGATTTAAAAGACTCGATCAGCGTGGTGGGCAGCTTCCGGATAAATCCTACGGTGTCGGTCAGCAGGAAGGGAATGTTTTCCATGTTCACCTTGCGCACGGTGGAATCAACTGTGGCGAAAAGCCTGTTTTCTGCAAAAACATCTGCTTTGGAGAGGCCGCGCATGAGGGTGGATTTTCCCACGTTGGTATATCCCACAATAGCCACGCGTACCAGTCGGTCGCGTTCTTTTCGGCGGGTTACGCTCTGGCGGTCCACTTTTTCCAGTTTTTCTTTCAGGAATGCAATCCGGTCCTTCACGATCCGCCGGTCCGTTTCGAGCTCGGTTTCACCCGGGCCCCGCATCCCCACACCCACACCAGACTGGCGGCTTAAGTGTGTCCACATCCGGGTAAGCCGCGGGTACATATACTGATACTGCGCCAGCTCAACCTGTAATTTGGCCTGGGCCGTTTGTGCCCGCATGGCGAAAATATCCAGGATCAGCAAACTCCTGTCGATTACTTTGATGTCCTTAAAAACAGCTTCGAGGTTCCGTACCTGTGAGGGGGTAAGGTCATCATCATAAATGATCATATCCACCGGGTTGGCGGTCACAAAAATAAGGATTTCCTCCAGTTTCCCTTTTCCGGTGTAGGTCCGTATGTCTGCGCGTTCGAGATTTTGTGTGAAAGTCCTGACCGTTTCCACACCCAGGGTGGTTGCCAGAAAAGCAAGTTCGTCCAGGTATTCCTTGGTTTTTTCCGCGCCTTGCTTTTGTGTACTTACCGCCACTAAAACGGCAGTTTCATGCTTAACAGCGGTACTATGTAATTTTCTTTTTTCAATCATTCAGTTTTATTTTAGAGGTCATCCGGACCGCCCGGTAAATTCCAGTCCGCAAAAAATATTAAATATATGGCTGCTTCCGGGACACTTCCATGCGGTATGAAACAGCAAGCCAAACGGGACGGTACTTGCCCGAGACGCAGAACAGGGAACGGAAACCGGTCATCAAAAGTTCAGGCGGCCAGTGGTGAAGTTACGTTGAAGATTTGTATTTATCCATTTTTTAGTTTGAATTTTAAAAAGAGAGTTTAGTATATTTGCACAAAATCTCACGCCCATGTTGGTTCTCATCTACGGCTAATCGACAGCCACTCTTTTTTCTGATCCGTTTTTGTCCGGATTTTCTCAATAGGCTTCTCTAAGCCTTAACTTTCATCTATAGTACTACAACTTTCTTTTATTCATGAAAAAGTGGTTTACACTGTTTCGTCAGGCACTTAGTGGTTCTGAGGAAAATTATACAACCGGCAGTATCAACAAGGCTATATTTTTATTATCCGTACCCATGATCATGGAAATGATCATGGAGTCGCTCTTTGCGGTGGTGGATATATTTTTTGTTTCCAAGATCAGCATAGAAGCGGTTGCAACGGTAGGTCTGACAGAATCTGTCATTACCCTGGTTTATTCCATTGCCATCGGGCTCAGTACTGCGGCAACGGCCACCATTGCGCGGCGTACCGGGGAGGGAAATCATGACAAGGCCAAAACGGCCGTCGGGCAGGTGATCCTGATTTCGCTCGGGATTTCGGCCATTACTGCTATTTTCGGAGGGATTTTTGCCGGTGAGATACTTGGCATTATGGGCGCGGACCAAAAGGTGATTGCAACCGGCACCCTGTTTGCAAGGGTTCAGTTCCTGAGCAGCCCGGTGGTGATCCTGCTGTATGCCCTGAGCGGCGCCCTACGCGGGGCCGGTTCGGCAGCAACGGCCATGCGTTCACTGATCATCGCTAACGGACTTAATATGATCCTCGGCCCCCTGCTGATCTTTGGCTTGGGGCCCTTTCCTGAACTGGGCGTAACAGGAGCTGCCATAGCCACCGCACTGGGGCGTTCTGTGGGCGTAGGTTACCAGTTGTATTCCCTGGGGAAATCATCTCTGGCTTTCAGGCTGAAAGATTTGCTCCCTGAAAAGGAAACCATTAAAAGTATTACAGAAATTGCCGCTGGAGGTACCGTCCAGTTCCTGATCTCCTCTGCGAGCTGGATTTTTCTGACCCGGATACTTGCCGAATTCGGCAGCGATGTAGTGGGAGGGTATACCATTGCCATCCGCGTCATTATGTTTACCCTATTACCCGCCTGGGGCCTGGCCAATGCGGCAGCAACGCTGGTGGGGCAAAACCTGGGAGCGGGGCAGATCGACAGGGCGGAGGTATCTGTTTGGAAATGTGCGTTCTACAACCTGCTCTTCCTGGTAGGGTTATCCTTGTTTATGTTCACCGGGGCCGAATATATCATAAGCTGGTTTACGGGTAACGCAGATGCCATTGCAACGGGTAAGATGGCCTTGCGGGTACTCTGCTTAGGATATGGATTCTATGCTTACGGAATGGTGATTATCCAGTCGCTGAATGGCGCGGGGGATACCAAAACCCCCACAGTACTGAACCTGATCTGTTTCTGGCTGATCGAAATACCGGTGGCCTATCTCTTAGCCGTGGTTATGGAACTTGGGCCTGTCGGGGTTTTTGCGTCGGTGCCCATTGCTGAGTCGATTCTGGCGATGCTGGGAATCTGGCGGTTCAAAAAAGGAGGCTGGAAAACCGTAAAAGTGTAAATTGCAATATTCTGTCCGGGAACCCACACCGTTGCGGGCACTTTGGTTTTAAGTACATCGGAAAAATAAAATGGCAAGGTTATGAAAATTGAACAGATTTATACCGGGTGTCTTGCACAAGGGGCTTATTTCATAGAGTCGGAAGGAGAGGCAGCGGTGATAGATCCGCTACGTGAGGTAACTTCCTATATCCGTAAGGCGGAGAAGACGGGTGCGAAGATCAGATATGTATTTGAAACACATTTTCATGCGGATTTTGTATCCGGGCATCTTGATCTTGCCGCTAAAACCGGAGCTGTCATCGTGTATGGGCCCCAGGCAGAAACCGGGTTCAGTTCCTACAAGGCAAAGGATGGGGAGGTATTTAAGCTGGGCAATATTAGCATTCAGGTATTACATACACCGGGACATACCTTTGAGTCGGTCTGTTATTTACTGATGGATGAAAACGGGAAACCAGCCGCGCTTTTTAGTGGCGATACTTTGTTTATAGGAGATGTGGGAAGGCCTGATCTGGCACAAAAAGGGGATATTGACCAGTATGATCTTGCAGGAATTTTATACGACAGCCTGAGAAACAAGATCATGCCCTTGCCTGATGATGTAGTGGTATATCCTGCCCATGGGGCAGGTTCTGCGTGCGGGAAAAACATAAGCAAGGAAACCTCTGATACACTCGGGAATCAGAAACGGTTCAACTATGCATTACGGGCAGATATGTCCAGAGAGGAATTTATTGCGGAGGTGACAGCGGGCTTGCCGGAACCTCCGCAATATTTTCCCGAAAATGTAAAAATGAATAAGGAAGGGTATGAGCCCATGGATGCGGTGATGAAACGGGGTGATCGTGCGCTGGCACCCCAGACTTTTGAGACCATCGCCAACCAAACCGGAGCGCTGGTACTGGATACCCGAAGCGCCGCTGAATTTTCAAAAGGTTTTATTCCTAATGCAATCAATATCGGTCTGGATGGAAGTTTTGCTCCCTGGGTGGGTGCTTTGATACCCGATCTTAAGCAAACGATTCTGCTGGTGACGGAGCCTGGACGTGAGGAAGAAGTGATTACCCGTATGGCCAGAGTGGGTTACGATTATACCATAGGATACCTGGATGGAGGATTTCAATCCTGGCAAAAGGCGGGGAAGGAAGTGGATACGGTCGAGAATATTTCGGCAGAGGAATTGTCGGTCAGGGCTGCAAGTGAAGCTGTCCACGTGATAGATGTCAGGAAACCGGATGAATTTGAGAAAGGGCATGTAAAGGATGCTTTCAATCTGCCTTTGGATTATATCAATGACCTGATGCAGGAATTTCCCAAAGGAGAGCAATTGTACATTCACTGTGCGGGTGGATACCGCTCCATGATAGCGGCTTCTATTTTAAAGTCAAGAGGCTTTGAGGATGTGGCTAATGTTGAAGGAGGTTTCGGGGCCATCCAAAAGACCGGTTTGCCGGTTGTTTTTGGTTCAAAGTAAAAAGTTTACGGCAGGCAGGGCGTATGACTTTGTTTTTTGGCGATTTATACAAAAGCTGCGTTATTGGATTTACCTAAGTTATGGTAATTAATTCATTTCAAGAACTTTCGGTATTCCGAATGGGTTTAGATAAAACTAGTTGTTCTATATAGTATCATGGAAATAATCGAATGGATCAAGAAACCGTGGCCCTGGTATGTGGCTGGCCCGCTGATCGGGCTTACGGTACCCACTTTGCTTTTGCTTGGTAACAAATCATTCGGGATTTCCTCTGCATTGCGGCATATCTGTGCAGCGGTGATTCCGGCAAATATTTCTTTCTTTCGATATGACTGGAAAAAAGGAGCCTGGAACCTGTTTTTCGTAGCCGGGATTACACTCGGCGGATTTGTGGCTGCGTACTGGCTAGCCAATCCCGGGCAGATCGTCGTGGCGGCATCAACCCGGCATGATCTGGCGTTGCTGGGGATTACTGATTTTGGCGGCCTGATGCCATCAGATCTTTTTTCAACAGAACAGATCTTTTCTTTAAAAGGGCTGATATTCCTGGTTTTTGGCGGCTTTCTGGTAGGTTTTGGTACAAGATATGCCGGAGGATGTACCTCGGGACATGCTATTATGGGACTTTCAAACTTGCAATGGCCTTCATTGGTAGCCACGATCAGTTTCATGATCGGCGGTTTCGCTTGCACTCACCTGTTATTGCCCCTATTACTCCACGCTGTAAAGTAGCTGGTATACTTAAGATTTTAATGGAAATGAAAGAAGGAACAAAAAACAGAGCAGCTTTTGAGAACGATGGCCTGGTGGCGGAGCAGGATTGTTTCGACGGTACCAACCAGCAGCAAAAGCCGGAAAATTTTCTGCATCAGATTCAGTACCTCTTCGTGGGGATTTTATTCGGGATTGTTTTTGTGAAAGCAGAAATCATTTCTTGGTTCAGGATTCAGGAAATGTTCCGTTTCCAGTCGTTTCACATGTATGGAGTGATTGGTTCTGCCGTTGCGGTTGGGCTGATATCCATTCAGCTGATCAAACGTTTCGGTATTAAAACTACCCGTGGTGAAACAATCAGCATTCCTGATAAGACCTTTGATAAAGGGCAAATCTATGGCGGGCTGTTATTCGGCATTGGCTGGGCTATTACCGGAGCGTGCCCGGGGCCACTCTTTGCTCAGATCGGCAGCGGGTTTCTGGCGGTTATTGTTACTCTTTTAAGCGCCATTGCAGGTACCTGGACCTACGGGTTACTCCGTTCCAGGCTCCCGCACTGATCAGCGCTTTCTTGCCAGAAGGTATAACTGATCGTCTCCCAGGCTGAATGCATCTGCTTCGATGTTGGCAAAGGTTCCCATTACTTCGAAAC
This sequence comes from Dyadobacter sp. CECT 9275, assembly GCF_907164905.1. Lineage (NCBI taxonomy): Bacteria > Pseudomonadati > Bacteroidota > Cytophagia > Cytophagales > Spirosomataceae > Dyadobacter > Dyadobacter helix. Next base: position 665,188 of record NZ_CAJRAF010000001.1, read on the forward strand.
CTGCGTTTTCAAAAAATCCGCAGAGTTCTGCAAGCGTGTAAACATACTGTCGGGCCTGGTGGGTAACCTTTTCGGTGCCGGATATAAAGGTTTGTTCGGCTTCAATACATCCTTCGGCAGCATTGTATTCATTTTGTGCAAGGTAAACAATTTCATCCGTTACGGGCATCCAGATCCGCGTCTGGAAGTCGGGGAAGATACTTTCGGCTAGATGCTGCGTGTGAATGGCAAAGTGGGCACCAGATTTAAGATGACCTGCAACTTTGCCGATCAGTTTCTGCAGGTCTTTTCGGGGGAAAAAACTGAAGCTGTTTCCCAGGCAATAGGCAGCGTCAAATTTTTCGCCGGCCAGATCATGTTCCAGAACATCATCGCAAATGACGTGGATAGCCAATCCGTTATCGGACGATGCGGTACTGAGTTCAGTACAATACTCGGATGAAATGTCCACACAGGTGAGCAGACAGCCTTCCGCTGCCAGCGGCAGTGCGTGCCTGCCATATCCAGCCAGGATGTCAAGTACCTTCTTTCCTGGCTCAAGTTCGAGTACATCCCTCAGAAAATCAACTTCAAATTCTGTATACGCTTCATCCTGATGCAGTTTCCATGCACGTTGAGGCAATCCCTGAAAATAAGTATGGTACCAGGCCAAGGTCATAAAGGTTGGTGTGAACTAATCAATTTTGGCAAAAGTAGGAAAAACGCAGACTTTCCCCACCCGAGACTTTCCAAGTCTTCAAGACTTGGAAAGTCTGAGCCTAATGAACCGCTGCAGTTTTCCGGCAGCAACTGGGCAATTTGTCATGCGCTTTCTGATTCGCCGGGCTTTCGTCTGCATCGTAACCGGTATGATTGATGGTGGCTTTGATCGCTTCCGGGGTTGTTTTTGCCGGATTGTACTTAACCGTTATCACTTTATTGCTGAGGTCCAGGTTGGAGCTTTTCACACCTTTTGATAACCCCAGCGTCCTTTCGATGCGTGCTTTGCACATCTCGCAAATCGCAGATGTTTTGATTTTTATTTCTTTATCCCCATCCGCCAGGGCTACATTGAAGGCCAGTAAAAATGAGGCAAAGAGTGATATGAATGTCGTTTTCATGATAGCTTTTTTTGGGTTAAAGTAATTAAACGTAAATCGGGTAATTGCTAATGTATGTGTTCCGTCGAATCCGTTTCGGCCAGGGCTACTTCCTGAAGCTCCATTTTACAGACCGGACACTTACCTGCTTCTGCATAGGTTTTGTCGCCCTCGCAGCGCATGGGGCAAGCAAATTTCCTGCCTTCGGCCACCTGGGTACTGTCCGGTGCAGCGGTTTCAGATTTCTGACGATTGCCGGAACAGGCGGTCAAAATGATCATACCGGACAGGATAAATAACTTGTACATAAATCTTTTGTTTTTTGATGTTTATAAACGGGTTAAGCGAAAGCACTGCTATTCAGGTATATTTTTTATTGGAGGCAGCTTTTACTTACTACTGCCAACTTTGTCCAACGTTTGGCGGGGGAGTATGTTTGTCTTTTTAAATTCCCCCGGCGTCATTCCGGTTACTTTTTTAAACTGGTTGCTCAAGTGTGCAGTACTGCTGTAAGAAAGCCTCCACGCCATTTCACTTAATGAAAGCTCGTTGTAAGAAAGCCATTCCTTTACCTTTTCAATTTTTTGCGCGATGATGTAATGCTCAATGGTCTGGCCTGTCTCTGAAGAAAACAGATTACTCAGATAAGAATAATCATAGCCGGTTTTTTTGGACAGGTAATCCGAAAAATTGACAGCGTCAGGTTTGTTCCCCTTCAGGTATTGAATCTCTTCAATAATCAGTGTTTTAATGTTTTCGACCAACGCGGCACGTTTATCATCAATGAGTTCGAAACCATTCACTTCCAGCATCCGTCTGATCTCGTCAAGTTTTTGCAAGTCTATATCGTTGACCGTGTCCACATTGCCAAGAGCTAAGTGCGCCAGGGGCACTCCAAGTTTGTCAAACTCCTCTTTTACAACACGTTTACAACGGTCACATACCATATTTTTTATATACAATTTCATAAGGGAGTCAGTTAAAATCAAAAGAGAAAGATAACCTCGGATATGTTTCTCTTTTATTTGATAATCTTATAACGTATTCCTGCATAAATCATTCGCCCGGTTACAGGTCCCCAGGCCATACCCGCGTCAAACCGGCTTCCAAAAGGTTCAGCGGCAGCCATGATCGGATTTTTTTGCCTGAAATTGTTCAGATTTTCTCCACCCAGGTAAATATCCCATTTGGGGAAAGTTCGGGTGATCTGAGCGTTTATGTTAAAAAAGGATGGGGCCCATGTCGATACCAGGTTTGTTTGAGTACCATGATGCTCATGCATTTCACCCATGTAGGGAATCCTTTTTTTACCGTTCCATTGCACTGTGGCGTCAAATTTCCATTTGTCGTAGGGGAGGGCATAACCTGCATTAAAGAGGAGCCTGTCCCGGCTTACCATCATTTTAGGCAGTAAATTTTCATTTCCCTCCGTATCCGTTATTGTTTGTTTTACATCAAACAGCCGGTAGGCTAGTTTCAGATCAAACCGCTGGATGGGCGTTAAATTAACCTCGGCCTGAAAGCTATTGGCATAAGCTTTACCAGACAGGTTGGAAAATCGTATGTACCGGGGATCTTCCAGGTTGGCAATTAACTGGTTTTCAAAATTTGTTCTGTAGAAATCGACAATGAAATTCCCTTTCACCGCTCCCGGATTAAAGTCCTGCGTGATACTGGCACCATAGTTCCATGATGTTTCCGGTTTCAGTTTTTCCTGGAAAATCACTGTTCTGGCGCTCACCAGGTTTCCGTAATATTCGGCCAGGGGATTAGCCACCCGAAATCCTTTACCCGCCGACGCGCGCACGGTAGTTCCTTCCGTAAGATTATATTTAAGATGTAATCTGGGTGTCCACTGTGTGCCGTAGATGTTGTGAAAATCAGCGCGGCCTCCTGCTACGAGGATAAACTTATCCAGATGGTTATAGGTATACTCAAAGAACGCTCCTGGAACCGACTCGTTTCTGGCAAGGGAAATGGTGCTGAACTTTTCATCATAATTGTCAAGCAGATAACTCAAGCCTGTTTTGTAGGTATGGTTGGTGTTGCCGATGATAGACTGATAGATCAGATTTCCATAGAAGGTTTTCTGTCTACCGTCATAATTTTTCAGGCCAAAATAACTTTTGGAATCATAAACGGAGCCACTCAGGATAAAACCTAATCCACGGTACGGCTGGTCAGGGAATAACCGTGCGATTTTTGAGAAAACCTCGTATCTGCCGACTTTTGCCCCGAAACCATAAACGGTATCACTTCCTTTCAGATCACGCCGGAAATTGGTTTGTCCGCCCAGTCGATCTTCATAAAGTGCTTTTACGCCAAATTGTGCCATCCAGTTTTTGCTTTGGTATTTCCATCTGTTTACCGCGTTAATTTGGTTATAAAGCGGAAGATCCAGAAAATGATCCCTGTTCTGATCCATCCGGTTTCTCAGGGTGCTTCCATGCGTAAGTAACGCTGTGCTCCATTTTTCATTCAGCTGATGGGCCAGGCTGAGGTTGATCTCCGCCCTTCCGAAACTGTTGACATAGGTATTTAAATAGAGCTTTTCGCGGGTATCGGGTTTCTGGAGTTCCACGTTGATCTGTCCGGTCATGGATTCGTAGCCATTCACAACCGAACCTGCACCTTTCCCAATGTCAATGGATTGAATCCAGGTGCCGGGTACAAAGTTGAGTCCGAAAGTGGAGGCGAGGCCACGGATCGAAGGTATGTTTTCTACGTTAGTCTGTATATAGGTTCCGTTCAGGCCCAGCATCTGGATCTGTTTGGCACCCGTAACTGCGTCGCTATATGAAACGGAAACCGATGCGTTGGTTTCAAAACTCTCGGACAAATTACAGCATGCCGCTTTTGCCAGTGCTCTGGTGGTGATAATTTCGGTTTGGTGCGGAGATAGCCGGTCTATGGAAGTTGCGCTGCCTCTTACCGTTACTTCCTTAAGCGCACGGTCGTTTTGCAAAACTATTTCCAGTTCACTTTCGGCGCCTACCTGAATGGTATCACTCATGAAACCTACAAAGCTGACTACCAGGAGGTCTGATACGATACTTCGGGGTAGTATGAATTCCCCGCTGGAATCTGTTGTAG